>NZ_JAEIJE010000007.1:0-245475 GCF_016772095.1 Comamonas sp. NyZ500
TCGAGACCTACACGGTCGCCTCCGCTGACGGCACGGGCACCAGCACCATCACCATCACCATCAACGGCACCAATGACCTGCCGGTGATCCAGGCCCAGACCAACCACGGCCTGGAAGACCAGACGGTGTCCGGTAACGTGCTGACGGGCTCCAGTGACACCGACAACGATGCACTGAGCGTCGCCGAATTCACCATCAATGGCACGAAGTATGCCGCTGGCGCCACGGCCAACATCGTGGGTGTCGGCTCGATCTTCATCAATGCCGATGGCAGCTATGTCTTCACGCCCAACGCCAACTGGAACGGTGTGGTGCCGCAAATCACCTATACCGTGACGGACGGCACGGGCCGGGTGTCTTCCTCGCTGGACATCGATGTCCTGCCGGTGAACGACGCGCCTGTGTCCAAGGATGGTTTCGGTCACGTGACCGAGGGCAAGGACTACGTGTTCGGCGCGAAGGACTTCGCGTTCTCGGATCCGGTGGAAGGCCATTCGATGAAGTCGGTAGTCATCGATTCACTGCCTTCCGGCGGCACGCTGTACCTCAATGGCCAGGCTGTGACGCAAGGCCAGGAGATCAGCGCGGCGGATCTCGCCAGCGGCAAGCTGGTATATACGCCCAACGCCTCGAACGTTGGCGAGAGCGCGGGCGCGTCCTTCCAGTTCCAGGTCAAGGACACCGGCGGCACTGCCAACGGCGGCCAGGACACGTCCAGCGATCAGACGTTCACGCTGCACGTCGACCAGTTCACCACTGGCAATAACGGCGACGAAACCGTGAAGGGCGGATCCGGCGACGACGTATTGTTGGGCGACCAGGGCGGCATGATGAAGAACGTGACGCCGGGCGCCAGCTACAACATTGCGTTGGTGTTGGATCTGTCCGGTTCGATGGCGGACAAATGGGGCTCTGGCGCTAGCCGCGAGTCGCGCCTGGACACCGCCAAGAAGGCTCTCAAGGCCCTGCTGGAGAATCAGCTGGCGACCCACGACGGCACCATCAACATATCGCTTATCACGTTCGAAGGTAGCGGGAGCAAGCTGCAAAAGGAAATCTCGGGTCTTACGCTTGGCAATGTTGACGAAATGGTCGACATCCTTATGGGTCTGAAGACCGGTGGAGGCACGCCGTACGGCTCGGCATTCCGCGAAGCCAAGGACTGGCTCGACGGTCAGCCCACGACGGACGCCTACGGCAACCCATACAAGAACCTGACCTTCTTCCTGACGGACGGTGAACCCACTTACGAGTCGAACTACAACCGCGACACCGAGTTCTCCCGCCTGTCCAACGTCAGCGAAGTGCACGGGATCGGGATTGGCTCTGGCGTCTCCACTTCGACGCTCAACCAGTACGACAATACGGGCGGCCGGTTTACCTCGGGTGGTCAGATCCACGTGGACTTCAGTGGTACTTCGGGCGCCAACAATCCCGCCAACTGGGATAAAGATGGAACCGGTACCGCCGCAAAGAACGGCAATACCATGCGCATCACCGACACCACGTCGGACGGTCAGGCTTACACCGTGACCATGAATGCCGCGAACAAGATCGTGGTGACCAATCCCGCTGGGGCCTCGTTTGGCTTCGATGCAAGCTTGGGCAATAAGGGAACGGGCGATACGTTCAAATGGGTTCTGCTGAAGTGGAACGGCACGGCATGGAAGGAGGTCGAATCGGGTAGCGAGGCCAATACCAAGACAACCGGTATCTATGGGCCGGGCGACTACTTGTACCAGTTCATCGTCAATGACAAGAGCTCGGGCAGCGGGCAGTTCCGCGTGGATATCGACAATATCCGCACGTACACCACAGGTCGTACCGACAACTCTCAGGTCGTATTGAACCCGTCGGATCTCGAATCGGCGCTGATCAGCGGCAGCTCGAGCAACGTACTGGCGCCTGTCGGCAACGACAAGATCTTCGGCGGCGATGGCAATGACATCCTGTTCGGCGACACGATCAATACCGATCAGTTGCCTTGGGGCGTGAACGGCAATCCCGCCAAGCCGGCCGACCTGGGCGACGGCGCTGGACTGGACGGTCTGAAGCAGTTCCTGCTGCTGAAGAACGGCGTGCAGCCCACGGACGCGGACCTGCACAAGTTCATCCTGGACAATCACTCGATCTTCGACGTGCAGGGCGATACGCGCGGCGGCAATGACGAATTGTACGGCGGCAACGGCAACGACATCATCTACGGCCAGGGCGGCGATGACACCCTGTACGGCGATGCAGGCAATGACACGTTGTATGGCGGCACCGGCAACGACACGCTGGACGGCGGCAAGGGCAATGACGTGCTGGTCGGCGGCAAGGGCGATGACACCCTGATTGGCGGCGAAGGAGATGATATTTTCCTGTGGCTCAAGGGCGATCAGGGAACCACTGCGGCTCCTGCCAAGGATGTGATCAACGACTTCGGCAAGGGCGGCTCCGATGCCAACGGCAATGATGTGCTGGACCTGCACGATCTGCTGCAAGGGGAGGAGGGCAGCACGGATCTGTCCAAGTTCCTGAATTTCTCCAAGAGTGGTGCAGATACCGTGCTCAAGGTCTCCACCGATGGAAATTTGGGTGCTACAGGCTCCAACTACGATCAACTGATCACGTTCAAGGGAGTGGATCTCACCGCTGGGCACTCGTTGACCAGCACGGCGGATCAGAACGCCTTGATCAAGGAGCTGATCGATCAAGGCAAGCTCAAGATCGACCACAGCTGATAAGCAGCTCCCGGCGAGGTCAGGTAGAAGTCTTGAAATATCAAGTCTTCTGCCTCTTCGCTAGGCTGTGATCGGCAGGTTGTTTCAAGAGCTTGCTTGATTGGTTACATTTGTGAGCATTGAATCCTGACTGCGTTCTCATCGACCTTTCAAGATTCATAGCGGTCATCACAATATTTACAGGCGTCTCAAGCAATTTATGTCTTGCGCGCCTGCTCTTTTTGCAACTCGCTTGAGTACTTTGCCTAGCCTCCTGTTTCCACAGCCCGTGGAAAAAATGCAGCGTCTGTCGCGCAGAGGCATGCTTTTGTATGGCTCGGCGATTCTCGGAACCTGGGCGCTGCAGAACGGGTTTGAAGCCGTCGCGCTGGATTTCGACGGCGAGCGGCTGCAGAGCAGCATGCAGTCTCGTTATGGTGCCGCAGGTGTCCAGAGGCTGGGTCAGTGGCTGACGATGCTGCAAGCCCAGAAAGACAGGTCGCTACAGCAGCAGTTGCCGGCCGTCAACACGTTCTGGAATCGCGCAGTGCTGCAGTCGGAGGACAGCGTCCTCTGGTCCCAGTCGGACTATTGGGCAACGCCTCTTGAAACCCTGGGTAGGGGTGCTGGAGACTGCGAGGATTACGTGATTGGCAAGTATTTTTCGCTGCTGCGCCTAGGCGTGGCGGTAGAGAAACTGCGCCTGATCTATGTGCGTGCCCGCTTGGGGGGCGTGGGTAGTACGCAGAGCATTGCGCATATGGTGCTGGGCTATTACGAGACCCCTGCAGCCGAGCCGCTGGTGCTCGACAGCCTGCTGGACAACATCATGCCGGCCAGCCAGCGCAAGGACTTGACTCCTGTGTTCAGCTTCAATGCCCAGGGTGTATATGTCGCGGGTGCACAGCCTGCTTCGGTGGACAGGATCACGCGCTGGCGCGATCTGCTGGCGCGCATGAAACAGGAGGGTTTTTTGCCATGAATGCCATGTTTCGCGCTGCAGGCAGCGAAGCCCTATTGAATGGTCGACACAGATAAGGCAGCAAGATGTCGTTGTTGAAACAACTTTTGATCAGCGTGACGGTGGCCATCGTGGCCATCCTGATCGGCACCCTGGCTTTCAGCATTGGTGCTGCACGCCAGTATCTGGACGGGCAGTTGCAGTCCGAGAGTGAGAACGCCGCATCTTCGCTGGCCTTGTCGCTGTCGCAGCCGGCCAACCAGGATCCGGTCACGCAGGAGCTGCTGATGATGGCCTTGTTCGATGGCGGGCAGTTCAAGCTGATCCGCCTGGCGTCCCCGCAGGGCGAGACCTTGTTCGAGCGCAGACGCGACAACGGCATTACCGATAGTTCTGCCAAGCTCAAGGACGGTGCTGCTCCGCCGTGGTTTGTGGAGGTGCTGCCGCTGCGTTCGCCAAAGGCAGAGCGTGTGATCAGCGATGGCTGGAAGCAGGTTGGGCAATTGACGCTGGTTGTGGACGACAGCTATGCGAGCCAGGCACTGTGGGGCAGCAGCGTGCGCTTGACGGGTGTGGTGGTGCTGGCCGGGTTGGCCTGGGCTTTCTTTGTAGTCTTGCTGTTCAGATGGTTTCGCAAGGTCTTGCAGCAGGAAATCTCGGCACAGGTTCAGGCGATTGGACGTCAGGCAGGAAGTGAGATAGCGGCGAAGCCCGCCAAGGCCGCGGTTGCCGAGCTGGTGCCCGTACTCAGCGCCATTGCAGACACCCGAGAGCGGGTGCAGGCTACGGCGCAGGAGCAAATGGAGCGTATCGAATCACTGGAGCTGGAGGTCAATCTTGATCCAGTTACTCAGCTGCCGAATCGCAAGTACTTTGTCAATGAGTTGCGTCGCGCGCTCAGCGAAACTGATGGCGTTGCGGCACATGGCCATGTGATGCTGTTCAGGCAGCGTGATCTGCTGGCTCTGAATGCGCAGATGTCCCGGGCCAGTGCCGATGCATGGTTGGCTGCGATGGGTGAACAGGTCAATCAGGTGTTGAAGAGTCATGCCGAGTGCAAGGCCCAACTGGCGCGCCTCAATGGCTCGGACTTTGTGGTTCTCATGCCGGCCCTGGCCGGGCCCCAGGCCATGTCTTTGGTGCAGCAGATCCGACAGGTGCTGCTGTCCATGCGTGTGACCTTGAGCAGCGGCCAATGGTGCCGCTGGAGCTTTGCCCTGACCGATTACTCGGCATCGAGTTCGGTAACAGGTGTGCTTGCGCGGCTGGACTACGGTCTGATGCGAGCCGAGAGTTCGGGCCAGGCCGAGGTGGAATATGTAGCCTACGGCGATGATGAGGTGGTTTCCGATCTGGCCGGAGAAACCTTGTGGCGTCAAATGCTGATTGCCGCCCTGGAGGCACAGGATGCGCTTTCCCTGTCCGTTCAACTACTGCAATTCAAGGGCCGAAACGGGATGCAGGAGCGCGGCGAAGCGTCGCTCTCGCTGCGCACTGCTTCCGGCGAGACCTTGATGGGGTCGCTGTTCTTGCCGGTCGCCGTGCGCCTGGGCTTGTCGGCAGAATTCGATTTGCGAGCGGTGGCCCTCGGGGCTGCATGGCTTGAGCAGAACGATTGCGAGCTGGTCATTCGAATCTCCTTGCCCTCGCTGGCCCAGCCCGACTTCCTGGGCCGGCTGCGTGAAGAGCTGAGTGCACAGAAGTGGGAGCATCGCCTGTCCCTGCTCTGTCTGGAGCTGGATGCGCATGGACTGACGGCTTATCCCGAGGAAGTGGCCGAGTTCTGTCGGGCCATGGCATTGGCCGGTGTCGGCGTGGGACTGCGCCGTCTGGATCAGCAGCCCATGGGCCTGACCAAGCTCCACACCTTGCCGCTGCGCTATGTGAAACTGGGGGGTGAATTCTCGGAGCAGACTGCGCAAAGCCCTGGTGCCTTGCATCTGCTGCAGGCCATCGTCGAGACTGCGACCGGGCTTGGAATTCAAGTGGTGGTGACCGATGTCGTCAATACGGAGGCTGCGAAGCTGCTGCGTCAGCAAAACGCGCTGACGCTGCTTACTTGAAATGATGGATCTTCCGTGAAAAGAACAAGGGGCGCATGAAGCGCCCCTTTTTATGGGTCTTGTGCTCTTAATGAGCTTCGCTCTGATCGGCGATCTGCACACGCTTGGCATAGCGCTGCGCCAGTACGGCGCAGACCATGAGCTGGATCTGATGGAACAGCATCAGCGGCAGCACGATTGCACCCACGGAGGCGGCGGGAAAGAGCACATTGGCCATGGGAATACCACTGACCATGCTTTTCTTGGAGCCGCAGAACACGAGAGTGATCTCGTCCTCCTTGCTGAAGCCCAGGCGGCGTGCACCCCAGGTGGTGATGAGGAGCACGACGGCCAGCAAAATGCAGCACAACACGATCAAGCCCAGCAGCGAGGGCAGGGGTGTCTGCTTCCACAGGCCGCTGATGACGGCCGCGCTGAAGGCGGCATAGACCACAAACAGGATGGAGCCCTGGTCCACCAGCTTGATGATGGAGGCACGACGCTGCAAAAAGCCGCCGATCACAGGGCGCATCAGATGACCGATGACAAAGGGCAGCAGCAGCGTCATGGCAATCTTGCCAATGGCATGCAGTGCATCGCCACCCTCTGCATTTTTGTGCAGTATCAGGCTCACCAGAATCGGCGTGACCAGAATGCCCAGCAGGGTAGAGGCGGACGCGCTGCACACGGCGGCGGGCACATTGCCGCGCGCCATGGAGGTGAAGGCAATCGCCGATTGCACCGTGGCGGGCAGGGTGCAGAGAAACAGCACGCCGATATACATCTCGGTGGTGACCAGGGGCGAAAGCACCGGGCGCAGTGCCAGCCCCAGCACGGGGAACAGCACAAAGGTGGCGATGAAGATCCAGATATGCAGGCGCCAGTGACCTATGCCCGCCAGGATGGCCTGGCGCGAGAGCTTGGCGCCGTGCAGAAAGAACAGCAGGCTGACGATGCCGGTGGTGGTCAGTTCCACATATTTGGCGACCTGGCCCGAGGCGGGCAGAAAGCTGGCGAAGATGACGGTGGCAATCAGTGCCAGTGTGAAGTTATCGGGGACAAAGCGGGGGCGAGACATATTCTTGAACTGAAGCCATCCATGCAAAGCACCGGACCGGTGCGCGATGGCTGCGTATTGGACACGCAATCCATTTAAAAGAGAAATGGATTTATTCGATAGACATATAATTTTTTGATATGAATATCAGTCTGCGTCAACTGCGTGCCTTTGTGGCAGTGGCCCAAAGCAGCAGTTTCAGTCGTGCTGCCGATGCCCTGGCATTGACCCAGCCTGCCGTCAGCCGCAATGTGACGGATCTGGAGCAGGCCTTGGGCTTGCTGCTGCTGCATCGCACCACGCGTGAGGTGGAACTGACCGAGGCAGGCCGTCTGCTGCTGGGCAATCTCTCGCGCGTGCTTGAGGATCTCGATGCCTGCCTGCTCGAAGTGCAAGGCCTGGCGACTCAGCGCAAGGGCCGCGTGAAGGTGGCCAGCAGTCCCACGCTTTCCGCCAACCTGCTGCCGCAATGCATTGCGCGTGGCAGACAACAGTCACCGGGCGTCAATATCCAGCTGCTCGATCGTATTCAAAGCGATGTGCTGCTCAGCGTGCGCAGCGGGGAGGTGGATTTTGGGGTGGTGATCGACCCATCCGAGAAACAGGACCTGCATGCACAGACCATCCTGACCGAGCCTTTTTGTCTGGTCTGCCTTTCCTCGCATAGCCTGGCGCGCAAGAAAGAGGTGCACTGGGAACAGCTGGCTGGTGAATCGTTGGTGCTGCTCGATCATGCGTCGGGCAGCCGACGCCTGATCGATGCCGCACTGCAGGCGCATGGCGCGGCTGCATCGGTGGTGCAGGAGGTGGGACATACGGCCACCATCTACAGCATGGTGCAGCAAGGTCTGGGTTTGAGCGTGGTGCCGCGTCTCGCCATTCCCTCGGCCTGGGCAGCTCAGACTGCTACGACTGCGGCAGCTGGCAGTGCCGCTTTGGTCAGCCGTCCCCTGGTGCCCAAGGTGCAGCGCAGCATCATGCTGGTCAAGCGCCAGCAGCGTGAGCTGTCGCCCGTCGCGCACTTGGTCTGGGATCTGATTGCAGCGGAGGCTGTCGGCCTGCTGGGCGAATAGCGGCTCAGGGCCTGAGCACGATGCGTGAATCAATCACCAGCCCTTGCGGGTGCGGCGCGACATATACCGGCTGGGGCGGGGCTACATAAACCGGTTGTGGCGCATAGTAGGCATCTGGACGATCTCTGCACTTGCGCTTTTCCTTGTACTCGCCATTGCTCTTCCACTTGCGCTCCACTTTGCAGTGGCCGTCCCAGTACTCTTCCTTGTGCTCGCGCTTGTGATGGTGATGACGATCGTGTGCCTGGCTGCTCAGTGGCGTGGCAATCAGCACCACAGGCAGGCAGATGGAAACAAGAGCAAGGATTTTCTTCATTGTGGGTGGGGCAGTCCATGGCCCAAGCCATGGCCGCATCGGTTTTAGAACGCTGCGAGCATAAGCGCAATGCACCGAAGAGACTGTATCAATTCATGAGCGAGATTTGTGCTGTGGCTATGCACTGGACGTGCGTGAGGTGCTGGTACTTATACAAAAGAGAGCGGCTTGTGCTTTAAATACATTAGCTTTGACATGATTTCTATCTGAAATCAAGTAAATTGAAGCGGAACAAGCTATTCAAAAGATAGCTTTTCAATGGATAACTGCTTTGATCTGGACCGTGGTAGTAGACACAGCTACTCGAATGTCATGGCTTCAGGAGACGGACATTGATTTCGCAAACCGGAGCCGGGATTGGCTGAGCCTCGGAAGACCGCTTTGGGCTGGGCCGGCTCGCTGGTTTCCTATCGAGGCATGTCTGCGCCCGAAGAGGCTTCGATTGCTGGATTGCATGTCTGGACCGTGGCCGCTGCTTTCCGGGCAGACCTTTTCTGATGGTGTTGCCTTGGTCGCTCGGCTGGCGCGTTCGGTCAAGAGATGGATCGGCTCTGGCGCTGTCTATCTCCGGATCGATGGCGCCACAGAGGGGTGATCCCATGTCCTGCTCACTGGATGGATCACCCGTCTGCCAGCCGTTCCCGTCGGCAAGCCGGGCAGGCGAACCAGAATGTCCTATGTCGATGGGCACCAGGCACAGTCTGCCAGATGCTGCCGCAGCCCTGGCCGCCCTGGGAGCTGTGCCGCAGTTTCCTTGAGCAGGAATGATCGCTGCGGCCCCGTTGGCAGTGATTGAACCGTAGCTTCAGGTTCGGCCTCGTCTGCTGCTCTGCCCCGTGTCGTTTCACGAGATGGTGGAAAATCCGTCCGACCCTGTCCAATCTAAGCAGGGGAACTACAGGCAATGCAAAAGTGCCGCTCTTGCCAGGTTGACGATGAGAGGAGTGTCGAGGTGTGGTGTCGAAAAAAGAAGAGGGAGGCCAGCGTCACCAGTCGTGGTGGCGGGTGCAAAGTTCTGGCTGCCAAGCGCGATGCACAGCTGGCGACCAGTCTGCTGTTGGTAATCTGGGTCTCTGTACTGGTAGCCACCAGCTGGCAAATCTGGTCGGCGCATCAACGCACTCTGAGCGAGATTGATACCAACAATCGCAATCTTGCACAGACGCTGAACACCTATGCCGAGGGGGTCTTCACCCAGAGCTCCATGCTGCTGCTCGGCATGCTTGAGCGGCTGGAGGTGGAGGGCACCACGCCTGAGCATCTTGCGCGCATGCAGCAACTGGTCGGCCGCCAGGAACATCTGCTTTCCCAGCTCAATGAATTGCTTGTCATCGATGCGAGCGGTAAATGGCTCATGTCATCGAGAGGGGGATTTCTCGAGGGAAGCAACAGTGCTGACCGTCGCTTTTTTTCATACCACCGCGATAACCCGTCGCACGAAATCTTCATCGGTGCGCCCATACGTAGCCGCTCTACAGGGGAATGGGTGCTTACCATCAGCCGGCGATTTGAGAACCAAGAGGGGGACTTTGCCGGGGTCATCGTTGTCGTGCTGGGAATAGAGAACTTTCTGCACTTGTTTGGCAAGATCGATGTCGGCGAGCAAGGGTCTATCGGATTCGCAACGACCAGCGGACAGTTGTTGGTGCGTTATCCATTTCGTGAACAGGATCTGGGGCGTGATTTCTCTCGCTCCCCTAACTTTCTGCGCTATTACTCAAACCTGAAATCCGGCACGGCGTCCTTTGAGTCCGGCATAGATGGAACGGAAAGGCTATATGCCTTCAGGAGCAATGATCGTTATCCCGTTTTCACGGTGGTGGCCCGGGGGCGGTATGAGGCACTGCAAGCCTGGCGAAGCCAGGCGCTGCTGACGGCTGGTGTGGTGCTAGGCCTGCTGGCAGTTGTCACACTGATAGGCTGGCGTCTGATCCTGCTCATCCGACAGCGTGCGCAGGCAGAAACATCCTTGATGGCAGTGCGTGAGAAGTTGCTGGATGCCAACCTCGAACTGGAGCGGTTGGCCACCCAGGATTCGTTGACAGGGCTGGCGAACCGGCGACGCTTCGACGAGGTACTGCAACTGGAGGTCCGGCGTGCCGCGCGTGACGGGACGGTGCTCTCGCTTTTGCTCATCGATCTTGACCATTTCAAGGGCTTCAATGACCGCTATGGTCATGTCGCCGGCGACGAATGCCTGAAAGCGGTGTCGCGGCAGCTGGAGCTGTCGGCCAAGCGCTCAGGGGATCTGGCAGCACGTTACGGCGGAGAGGAACTTGCCATCATTCTTCCCAATACCGCGCTGGAGGGGGCCATGCGCGTTGCCGAGGAGTTGCTGAAGTGCATACGAGGACTCGACATTGCCCATGAGTCCAGCCAATTCGGCCATGTCACTGTGAGCATAGGAGCGGCAAGCATGCAGGGCAGGCATGGACTGGCGAGTCCGCTGGATCTGGTTGAAGCGGCCGATCAAGCCCTGTATCGGGCCAAGGCGGCTGGGCGCAATCGTGCCGAGTGCTGAACTGTCGGAACTGATCTCTCGGGTCCTTGGACGACATTCAAGCAATCTGAGGGCGCGAGCCATCATTTCAAATCCGTAGTCTTGCCAAAGGGGAACGCTGCCTGGAGGTATTTGTCGATCCATGGCCAGGAGGTTGGCGCAGGACGCAGCAAAAGCACCGAAGCCGGTTGGCGTATTCCTGCGAATATCTGGCCTGAACACTGGTGCCCGCGAACGCAGGGAGGTTGGCCTATCGCATGATTTACGTCAGGGCATCATGTTGATGCTGGCTCTGATAGTTATGAGCTGCATCGAGGCCAGCGCTACGTGCAGGAAGGTCGCAGATCTACAAGGAAATTCAACACTTGCAGCGAGGGGCAGGAGCTGGGATGAGGCCGGCGATAGCAATGCCACCGATGACTGGTGGCGGACTTTGTGCATGCCTGATTCCCGGCTGGTCAGGCTGGATGTGCAGGCGGTGGGAATCTCAAACAAATGGCGTGAGTGTGCCTCAGCGATCCATATCGACACGCGCTGAAGGCAGTGCGAGCATCGAAGAGCCAGAGCTGACCTCTGCGATCTGCATCTGGAGCAGGCAGAGCTTGCAATTGAGCTGCAGGCCGGGTGCTTGCGCGGCCCCGTGATCCTGCAGCTGACACAAGCATGTCGAACTGGTCGCCGTAGCGCACCAGATCAACCGCCGAGGCTTAGTGGCGGCGCTGCTGCGGCGCAGGGTTGCTGTTGTTGGAACGCTCGATATGACGGAAGGTCAGGCGACCCTTGTTCAGATCATAGGGAGACATCTCCAGCGTTACCTTGTCGCCTGCCAGCACGCGAATACGGTGCTTGCGCATCTTGCCGCCGGAATAGGCAATCAGCTGGTGGCCGTTGTCCAGCGTCACACGAAAGCGGGCGTCCGGCAAAACCTCGTCCACTCTGCCTTGCATTTCAATCAATTCTTCTTTGGCCAAAATATTTCCTTTCTACAAAGAGGTCAGTTCAACTGGTTGTCCAGCACCATGCTGCGCCCCTCGGCGAGGGCATATTTGCTGGCCATATCCGGGGTGTCGAACTGGCGGATAAACCTGAAAATCCGGTCATAGGTTCCGCGTCGGATGGAAACCGCTGCAGCAACCTTGCCGGAGTGAGTCATTTGGGTGAGGGCAGTCACAATGTAGTTGCCGACACGCTCTGTGATTTGTTCTGTATGCATATCGAGTCAACGGGCGGCACAAACCCAGGGCAGGGCATGCCGACCAATGAAAAATGAAGGAGTCCAGCTCTGATGAGCCGGGATCAAATAAGCCAGCCGCTTGCGGGTGGCTTAAGCTTCTTGCCATGGAGTGCTATGACTGTATGGAGTCAAGCGTGGGCAACGTGAGAACTGCCTGAGAGATACTGCGCAGGGCAAGTGCCACGCAGCAATCCGCAGATTATAAAGCATTGTTCTTTTATGCGCAAATCGTGATGAAACCGAGGAGCCGCAAAAGAAAAAGCCCCAGGCTCTTGCGAACCTAGGGCTTCTATTTGGTGCCGGAGAGATGAATCGAACACCCGACCTTCTCATTACGAATGAGCTGCTCTACCGACTGAGCTACACCGGCGATAAGCTATAGATTATAGCGCTTTTTCATCGGCCTCGAGGTGGTAGCTGGTCACGCGTTCCACTTCGTTCTTGGAGCCGAGGACGACGCTCACGCGCTCGTGCAACTGCGTTGGCTGGATGTCCAGGATGCGCTGGCGGCCGTTGGTGGCCATGCCGCCGGCCTGCTCGACAAGCCAGCTCATGGGATTGGCTTCGTACATCAGGCGCAGCTTGCCGGCCTTTTGCGGCTCGCGCTTGTCCCAGGGGTACATGAAGATGCCGCCGCGGCAGAGAATGCGGTGGACGTCGGCCACCATGGCAGCAACCCAGCGCATGTTGAAGTTCTTGCCGCGCGGGCCGTCTGCACCTGCCAGGCATTCGTCCACGTAGCGCTTCACCGGGGCGTCCCAGTGGCGCATATTGGACATGTTGATGGCAAATTCCTTGGTGTCTTCGGGGATCTTGACGTTTTCCTCGATGAGCACGAACGAACCTTGCTCGCGGTCCAGCGTGAACATGGAGACACCGTCGCCCACGGTCAGCACCAGTGTGGTCTGGGGACCGTAGATGCAGTAGCCGGCAGCCACCTGCTGGGTGCCGGGCTGCATGAAGTCGCTGTCGTGCACGCCAGGGTGGCCTTCAGGCTTCTTGAGCACGCTGAAGATGGTGCCGATGGACATGTTGATGTCGATATTGGACGAACCGTCCAGGGGGTCGAACATCAGCAGGTATTCGCCCTGAGGGTAGCGGTTGGGCACCACATAGATGCCTTCCATTTCCTCCGACGCCATCGCGGCCAGGTGGCCGCCCCATTCATTGGCTTCAATCAGGGTCTCGTTGGCGATGATGTCCAGCTTTTTCTGCACTTCGCCCTGCACGTTTTCGCTGCCGGCCGTACCCATGACGTCGCCGAGCTCACCTTTGTTCACGGCAAAGCTGATGCGCTTGCAGGCGCGGGCCACCACTTCCAGCAGCAGGCGCAACTGGCCGGGGATGAGCCCGTCAACACGTTGTTGCTCGACCAGATAGCGGGTCAGGCTGATGTTTTTCTTCATGCTTCAACTCCTTGATATTCGATGCAAATCTGAAATGGACTGAGGGCAGGGGGCCCGATCACTTGCCTGGACGCCCTGCATTGCGCTGCTCCAGTTCTGCCAGCAGCTCCTTGGCGCGGGTTTGCTGCTTGCTGTCTTTCTGGTTCAGCGCGTATTGTTCATAGCGGGCCAGCCATTGGCGGGCCTGCGGTTCTTGCTTTTGCTCATGGGCAAGGACCATGAGCTGGAAATAGCTGTCGTAGACGGTGGCATGGTCTTGCGCCGCCTGCGCAATCTGCAGACGCTCCTGAAGATAGATGGCAGCTTGCTTCAGATCGCCCAGCTCATAGCAATTTTGCGCAACATTGGTGAGTACACCGCGTATTTGCTGCAGCTTGCCCATGGCTTTGAGGCGTTCACGCGCGACAGGAAGCAGTCGCTCGTTGGCTTGCCTGGCCGCGCGAAACCGCCCCAGTTCATGCAGCAGATATCCTTCGTCCTCATAGACGCCGAGAATCTGCATCTGGCTCGGAAAATCCAGAGCCCGTGCAGGCCTCACGCTCTCGTCCCAGCGCATTTCGGCGGGTAGCACGGCAATCTGCTGCAGCGGATATTGAGCCTGAAAGGCTTTGACCCACTTGAGCGCCGCTTCATGCTGCCCGTCATCTGCCAGCCAGCGGATGCTTGAGTAGCGCAGGAAAAAATGAGCGTATGACAGCTCAGGATCCTGAGTGCCGGACAAAGCCGTCAGTGCCGTCTGCGCTGCTTCGGCTGCCTCTTTGGGCATGCCGCGGCGAGCGTAGACGCTGGCCTGTGTGTAGTAGAGCCGGAAGATATCGCGTGCAGCGAACCCCGGCTTTTTCAACAGCGGCTCCAGCGCCTGCAGATCGGCACTCATGGCTCGCCCGCTGAAGCTGCCGCCTTCGCTGAAGACAGTGGCATAGAGGGGCGCAAAACGGGCTTCGAATCCCGCATCAGGCTTTGCTGCCTGAGTGCTCAGCGACATGCTCGCCGCAGCGACGGCAAGGGCCTTCATGCCCCGAGCCGCGTGTCGAGCAAGCATGTTCAGACCCATCAGTCCGCCAGGGCGCGGGTGATGACCTCGCGCACATCGTTGGACAGATCGGGCTTGGCAGCCACACGGGCGATGGCTTCGCGGGCCGCAGAGCGGTAAGGCTCAGCCAGTTTCTTCCAGCGGTCCATCACCCGGGCCAGGCGGGAGGCCACCTGGGGGTTGATGCCGTCGATCTCGATCACGCGATCGGCCCAGAACACATAGCCCGCCGCATCGGCGCGGTGGAAGGCGCCGGCATTGTTGCAGTAGCTGAAGATCAGGCTGCGTGCGCGGTTGGGGTTCTTGATCTGGAAGTCGGCATGCTTCATCAGCGCCTTGACTGCCGGAAGCACATCGCCGCCGCGGTCGCTGGCTGCACCTTGCAGGGCAAACCATTTGTCCAGCACCAGTGCATCCTGCTTGAACAGAGCATGGAAGCGCTGCAGTGCCTGCTCGGCCAGAGGGCTGGCGCTGTAGACCAGAGCGGAGAGGGCGGCCATACGGTCCGTCATATTGCCGGCGTCCTTGCAGCGCTGGTAGGCCTTGCCGGGCCAGACCGTGTCGCCAGTCCGGGCGGCCTGCAGGCACAGCATGGACAGGGCGCGGCCTGCCAGTGCACGGCGGCCGGCGCTGACATGGTCGGGGCGGTAGGCTCCGGTGTCGCGGTTGGCCTCCCAGGCGGCTTCCCACTCGGGCTGCAGCGCGGTCGCCAGTTGCAAGATCATGGCTTCGCGCACCGCATGAACGCGCTGCGGATCGACCTCGGCCAACTGTTCGGCGATATAGCTCTCGGACGGCAGCGTGAGCACCAGGTCCTTGAAAGCCGCATCCAGCTTGTCATCACGCAGCACGCGGCGCATGGCTTCGATGAAGTCTGCCGGCAGGATCTCGGCACTGACTTCGCCGCTGGCAGCGATCGCCTTGAGGGCATAGCGCAGGCCCAAGCGCTGGCTGGCTTCCCATTGATTGAACGGGTCGCTGTCATGGGCCAGCAGGGTCAGCAGATCGGCATCGCTGAATTCATGCTCCAGCACCACGGGGGCGCTGAAGCTGCGCAGTAGCGAGGGCACGGGGGCTTCGCTCACATTGCTGAAGACAAAGCTTTGCTCGGCTTCGGTCAGCACCAGCATGCGGCTGGTGACTGCCTGGGCCGCATCCTCGCCTTGCAGTTGCAGGGCGATGGGCTGGCCGCTGGCCGTGAGCAAACCCATTTGCACGGGAATGACGAAAGGCAGTTTCTCGGCCTGACCCACGGTGGGCGCGCAGCTTTGCGACAGCGTCAGCGTATAGGTCCGGGCGTCGGCATCGTACTGGCCCACGGCCTTGAGCACAGGCGTGCCGGCCTGGCTGTACCAGCGGCGAAATTGCTGCAGATGCTGGGCCAGAGCAGAGTCAGGGTTGGCGTCGGCAATGGCTTGCGAGAAGTCATCACAGGTCACGGCCTGGCCATCATGACGCTCGAAGTACAGCTTCATGCCCTTGGCAAAGCCTTCGCGGCCGACCAGGTTGTGCTGCATGCGTACGACTTCCGCACCTTTTTCGTAGATCGTGACCGTGTAGAAGTTGTTGATCTCGATATAGCTGTCGGGGCGCACGGGGTGGGCCATGGGGCCTGCATCTTCAGGGAACTGCACGGTGCGCAGCACGCGTACATCGTCGATGCGCTTGACGGCACGTGCCGAGGCCGTGCCCGCCATGTCCATGCTGAACTCCTGATCGCGGAAGACCGTCAGGCCTTCCTTGAGGCTCAGCTGGAACCAGTCGCGGCAGGTGACGCGGTCACCCGTCCAGTTATGGAAGTATTCGTGACCGACGACGGATTCGATATTGGCGTAATCGGTGTCGGTGGCCGTGGCCTGGCTGGCCAGAACATACTTGGTGTTGAAGATGTTCAGGCCCTTGTTCTCCATGGCGCCCATGTTGAAGTCGCTGGTGGCGACGATCATGAAGCGGTCCAGATCCAGGCTCAGGCCAAAGCGCGCCTCGTCCCAGGCCACGGAGTGCATGAGGGAGTTCATGGCGTGCTCGGTCTTTTCGAGGTCGCCGGGGCGCACATAGACCTGCAGCAGGTGATCGCGGCCGGCACGGCTCTTGATCTTCTGCTCGCGGGCCACCAGATTGCCGGCCACCAGCGCAAACAGATAGCTGGGCTTTTTATGCGGATCGACCCACTTGGCAAAGTGGCGGCCATCCTCCAGGTCGCCGGACTCCACCAGATTGCCGTTGGACAGCAGCACCGGGTACTGGGCCTTGCTGGCGCGCAGCGTGACGGTGTACATGGCCATCACGTCGGGGCGGTCCAGGAAGTAGGTGATGCGGCGGAAGCCTTCTGCCTCGCACTGCGTGAAGAACGTGTCCTCGCTCACATACAAGCCCATGAGCTTGGTGTTCTTGATGGGGGCACAGGTGGTGAAGATCTCCAGCTCCACGGGCTCGTTGCCCTCGGGCAGGTTCTCCAGCACCAGCTGGTCGCCATCCATCTTGAAGGAGGTACCACCGCCGTTGACCATCACTCGCGCCAGATTCAGCTCGTCGCCGTCCAGGCGCAGCGCCTGTGCCGGCACCTCGGGGTTGCGGCGCACGCGCATCTTGCTGAGCACGCGCGTCTTGGCCGGGTCCAGGTCAAAAGTCAGGTCCACCGTGTCTATCCACCAGGCCGGGGCCTCGTAGTCGGCACGGTAAATCGCGGTGGCCGGGGCTTGCCCGTCACGCAGTTGCAGCATATCGATTCCTTTCTAGGATCAGAGGCCTTGCTTGAGCGAGGCTTCGATAAACACATCCAGGTCGCCGTCCAGCACCTTCTGGGTGGCCGAGACTTCAACGTTGGTGCGCAAGTCCTTGATGCGGCTGTTGTCCAGCACATAGGAGCGGATCTGGTGACCCCAGCCCACATCGGTCTTGGTGTCCTCGAGCTTTTGCTGCTCTTCCATGCGCTTGCGCATCTCGAAGTCGTACAGCCTGGAGCGCAGGCGCTGCCATGCCACGTCACGGTTGCTGTGCTGCGAACGACCGTCCTGGCACTGCACCACGATGCCCGTGGGAATGTGGGTCAGGCGCACGGCCGAGTCGGTCTTGTTGATGTGCTGACCGCCGGCGCCCGAGGCGCGGTAGGTGTCGGTGCGCACATCCGACGGATTGATGTTGATCTCGATGGAGTCATCGATCTCGGGGTAGACGAACAGCGATGAAAAGCTGGTGTGACGGCCGCCCGAGCTGTCGAAGGGCGACTTGCGCACCAGGCGGTGCACGCCGGTTTCGGTACGCAGCAGGCCGTAGGCATACTCGCCTTCGACCTTGATGGTGGCACTCTTGATGCCGGCTACGTCGCCCGGAGTCTCTTCTTCGACCGTGGCCTTGAAGCCCTTGCGTTCGGCGTACTTCAGGTACTGGCGCAGCAGCATGCTGGCCCAGTCGCAGGCTTCGGTGCCGCCGGCGCCGGCCTGGATGTCGATGAAGCAGTTGAGCGGATCGGCTTCGCCGCCGAACATGCGGCGGAACTCGAGCTCCTCGATCAGCGGCTTGAGCTTGGCGGTTTCGGCTTCGATGGTTTCAAGGCCGGCATCATCGCCTTCTTCCTTGCTCATCTCGAACAGCTCGGAATTGTCGGCCAGTTCGGTGGTGAGCTTCTCCAGGGTCAGCACGACGGAGTCGAGCGACTTCTTTTCCTTGCCCAGCTCCTGTGCCTTCTTGGGGTCGTTCCAGACGGCAGGGTCTTCCAGCGAGGCGTTTACCGTGCGCAGGCGTTCGTACTTGGCATCGTAGTCAAAGATACCTCCGGAGATCTGCCGTGCGCTCGGCCAGATCTTGGAGGGTGTTGCCGATAGAGTTGACGCGTTCTGCTTCCATGGTGAATCCGTTGTTCTTGCTGATAAATAAGGGCTGATTTTCTCATGCCGGACGGCTGTAAGGATGCAATGGCCTTCGACAGGGTTTTTGAGTGCTTCATCGGGGTGTCTTTTTGAACCCAGCTATGCCCCTGATGCCACCATCGGTTTTATTCATGGATGTCGTTACTCGAAGTAACAAATTCTGAATAGAATTCGCAGGCGCGCGCAGTGTGTACGCGCTTTCAGGCAGTTTTCCCCATTCCCCATCTCGCAGGTGCCAGACCTTGCAGGTCGCCCAGGCGCCCAATTCCCCCATGAACTTCTTTCGCAACCTCAAGCTGGCCAACAAGCTGCTGGTGTCTTTTGTGCTGATCCTGCTGATCAGTGCGGTATCGGGTCTGTATGGCCTGGTCCAGATGGAGCGTGTCAATGCCACGGCCACCGATCTGGCGCGCCAGTGGCTGCCGGCGGCCCGCAACCTGCAGGACATGCGTTATCAGCTTCAGCGCTATCGCTCGCAGACCATGCAGCATGTGATGGCGCAGTCGTCCGAGGAAATGGCGGTCTATGACAAGAGCATGCCCAAGCTCTGGGACGAGCTGGTCCAGAACCAGCAGTCGTATGCCAAGTACGTGAGAACCGAGAAGGAGCGAGCCCTGCTGGCCGAAATCGGCGAGGAGCTCAAGGCCTATGCCGTGCAGACGGCCAAGGTGGTGGATCTGTCGCATCAGCTGCTCAACGATGAGGCCAGCGAAATCTTGCGCGGCGAGTCGCTCAAGATCAGCCGCGGCATCAATACACGTCTGGATGCTCTCAGCGAGAT
Source organism: Comamonas sp. NyZ500 (assembly GCF_016772095.1). Classification (NCBI taxonomy): domain Bacteria; kingdom Pseudomonadati; phylum Pseudomonadota; class Betaproteobacteria; order Burkholderiales; family Comamonadaceae; genus Comamonas; species Comamonas sp. NyZ500. The sequence continues at coordinate 18,978 of NZ_JAEIJE010000007.1, forward strand.
CAACCATCAGGCGACCGAGGAAACCAATCAGGCCGGCGATGACCTGTATGCCGCTGCTCGCTGGTGGGTGATGGCGCTGCTGCTGGGCTCCATCGTCATCGGTGTGGCGCTGGCGGTGCTGATCGCACGCTCCATCTCGCGTCCTTTGCAGTCGGCCGTTCAGCTGGCCCAGTCCGTGGCTGCGGGCGATCTGAGCGCCAGCATCACCGTGCAAAGCCAGGATGAAGTGGGCCAGCTGCTGCAGGCGCTCAAGGACATGAACACCAGCCTGCAGCGCATCGTGGGTCAGGTGCGCCAGGGCACGGACTCGATTGCCTCGGCCAGCAGCCAGATTGCCAGTGGCAACCAGGATCTGTCTTCGCGCACCGAAGAGCAGGCCAGCTCGCTGGAGCAGACGGCGGCCTCGATGGAAGAGCTGACCGCCACCGTGCAGCAGAACGCCGGCAATGCCCAGCAGGCCAATCAGATGGCGTCTGCAGCGTCCCAGGTGGCCGTACGCGGTGGTGCCACCGTGGCCCAGGTGGTGCAGACCATGTCGGCCATCAACGATTCCTCGCGCAAGATCGTGGACATCATCGGCGTGATCGACTCCATCGCCTTCCAGACCAATATCCTGGCGCTGAACGCGGCGGTGGAAGCGGCCCGTGCGGGTGACCAGGGCCGTGGCTTTGCCGTGGTGGCCTCCGAAGTGCGCACCCTGGCCCAGCGCTCGGCCGAGGCGGCCAAGCAGATCAAGCAGCTGATCGACGACTCCGTGAGCAAGGTGCAGGAAGGCAGCACCCAGGTCGACGAGGCCGGCAGGACCATGGACGAGATCGTGATGAGCGTGCGCCGTGTCACTGACATCATGGGCGAGATCTCGGTGGCCAGCCACCAGCAGACCTCGGGCATCGAGCAGGTCACCCAGGCCGTGACGCAGATGGATCAGATGACCCAGCAGAACGCTGCCCTGGTGGAGGAGGCCGCAGCCGCGACCGACGCGCTGCGTAGCCAGGCCGCCGCGCTGGCCGAGACGGTGAGCTTCTTCAAGCTCGGCGCCCAGTCCGGTCTGCAAGCCACGCCAGCCCTGGCGCCTGCGGCGCTCAAGTCCGCGCCTGCCAGGGCTGCGATCAAGGTTCCGGCCCCGCTCAAGGCCCCGTCGGCTGCGCTCAAGCGCCCGGCGATGTCGGCGGGGAGCAAGCCGCCGGTCCTGAGCCCCGCGAAAAGCGCAGCAGCGCCCCAGCCGCAAAAGGCAGCAACGGCAGACGATGGCGAGTGGGAGAGCTTCTAAGCACGGTACGGGCGTGCGGTGCCGGGCCTGGTGCTGTTAGCTATGTTGCTATTGATTAAGGAGCTTTTATCGTATGTATTCATTGAATTTCAATATGTTTTGCATCTGAAATCCTTTGATATAAGGCGGTATAAGCTTCTTTGTTGATAGCGAGTAACAAGCCTGCCTTCGAAACAAAAACACCCCGCAGCCGTGGCTGACGGGGTGTTTTTGTTTCCGAGGAGCAGGAGCGGCGTGATCCGCTCCTGCCGCCTCGCATCAGCCGCCGCGTGTGATGGGCACTTCGGCGTTCTTGCCGTAGCTGCCGTATTTGCCCAGCTCCCATTTGGCGATCGCGTTGCGGTGCACCTCGTCGGGGCCGTCGGCAAAGCGCAGCGTGCGTGCTGCGGCATAGGCATAGGCCAGCGGGAAGTCGTCGCACATGCCGCCTCCACCGTGGACCTGCATGGCCCAGTCTATGACCTGGCAGGCCATGCTGGGGGCGACGACCTTGATCATGGCGATCTCGGTCCTGGCCACCTTGTTGCCGGCCACGTCCATCAGCCAGGCGGCCTTGAGCGTGAGCAGGCGCGCCATGTCGATCTTGCAGCGCGCTTCGGCAATGCGCTCCTGCGTCACGGTCTGCTGGGCCACGCTCTTGCCGAAGGCCACGCGGCTGCTGGCGCGCTTGCACATCAGCTCCAGCGCGCGCTCGGCCAGGCCGATCAGTCGCATGCAGTGGTGAATGCGGCCCGGGCCCAGGCGGCCCTGGGCGATCTCGAAGCCGCGCCCTTCGCCCAGCAGAATATTGCCGACGGGAACGCGCACGTTCTCGAAATACATCTCCATGTGGCCGTGGGGCGCATCGTCATAGCCCATCACGTTCAGCGGGCGCTCGATGCGGATACCCTTGGCATCGGCCGGGATGATGATCATGCTCTGCTGCGAATGCTTGGCCGCTTCGGGGTCGGTCTTGCCCATGGTGATGAAGACCTGGCAGCGAGGATCGCCGGCACCCGAGATCCACCACTTGTGGCCGTTGATCACGTATTCGTCGCCCTGGCGCTCGATGCGCGTGCAGATATTGGTGGCGTCGGAGGAGGCGACTTCGGGCTCGGTCATGGCGAAGGCCGAGCGGATCTTGCCTTCCAGCAAGGGCTTGAGCCAGCGCTCCTTGAGCTCGGCACTGCCGTAGCGTGCAATGGTCTCCATATTGCCGGTGTCCGGCGCGGAGCAGTTGAAGACTTCGGAAGCCCATGGCACGCGGCCCATGATTTCGGCCAGCGGTGCGTATTCCTGGTTGGTCAGGCCCGCGCCGTGGTAGCCCGAGGCTTCGGCGCTGTCCACGGGCAGAAACAGATTCCACAGGCCCGCAGCCTGGGCCTTGGGCTTGAGCTTTTCAATGGTTTGCAGTGGCGTCCAGCGCTTGCCGGCGGCCGTGTTGGCCTGCATCTCCTCGGCATATTCCTTTTCCGCCGGGTAGATGTAGTCGTCCATGAACTTGAGCAGGCGTTGCTGCAAGTCCTTGGTTTTGGGCGAGTAGTCGAAGTCCATGAGTGCTCCTTTTATTGTGGGACGGTCAAGTTGCGTGGTGGTGGATAAAAAGTCAGGCGCGCTGAGCAAAGGACCAGGCCAGCTCCGCCATGGGGCGGGCGGTGTCGCCCGAGGCCTTGGCCTGGGCGCTGGAGGCCGTGCCGGCCTCGACGCGCTTGGCAATGCCTTGCAGGATGGCCGCGATGCGGAACATGTTGTAGGCCAGGTAGAAGTTCCAGTCGCGCTGCAGCGTGGCCACATCGGCAATGCCGGTGCGCTGGCAGTAGCGCTGGATGTAATCGTGCTCGGCAGGGATGCCCAGGCCCGCGATGTCCAGCCCCGCGATGCCGCGGCCCAGCTCGGCCGGTATATGCCAGCTCATGCAGTGGTAGCTGAAGTCGGCCAGCGGGTGGCCCAGCGTGGACAGCTCCCAGTCCAGCACGGCGATCACGCGTGGCTCGGTGGGGTGGAACATCAGGTTGTCCAGGCGGTAGTCGCCATGCACGATGGAGACACGTCCCTCGTCGCGCGCGCTGGCCGGCATATGGGCGGGCAGCCACTCCATCAGCTTGTCCATCTCGGGGATGGGCTGGGTCACGGAAGCCACATACTGCTTGCTCCAGCGACCGATCTGGCGCTCGAAGTAATTGCCGCTCTTGCCGTAGTCGGCCAGGCCGCGCTCGGCAAACTTCACGCTGTGCAGGGCCGCGATCACGCGGTTCATCTCGTCGTAGATCTCGGCGCGTTGCGCAGGCGTCATGCCGGGCAGGGACTGGTCCCAGAGCACGCGGCCTTCCATGAACTCCATGATGTAGAAGGCGCGGCCGATGACGGATTCATCCTCGCACAGCGCATACATATGCGGCACGGGAACATCGGTGCCGGCCAGGCCCTTCATGACGCGGTATTCGCGCTCGATCGCATGGGCCGAAGGCAGTAGCTTGGCGACGGGACCGGGCTTGGCGCGCATCACATAGCTTTTGCCGGGCGTGATCAGCTTGTAGGTGGGGTTGGACTGGCCGCCCTTGAACATCTCCACCTGCAGCGGACCTTCAAAGCCCTGGACATGCCGGCTCATCCAGTCGGTCATGGCATTGGTATCAAACGCATGCTGATCGGAAACCGCGCGGGTGCCGACGAAATGCTCATAAGTGCTCATGCTGTCTCAGTCCTTTGTTCGATTTGTGATGGGCAAGGCGCAGCCCGCCACGCCGCACAAAAGTGCGGCGAGCGAATGCGTGAAATGGGAGTGCTGCCGCAGAACGCGCGGCGAAGATGCAAGAAAGCGTGAACGCTGAGGACGGCCAAAGATAGCTGCCCCGAAAACAGGCGCAGCCCAAGAGTGAGACATCAAGCAAGGGCCGCCCCGCAGCGAAGATGTCGTCCCCCGTGGGGGGAAGCCGCAAAGCGGCTCAGGGGGGGTTAATGATCCGTGTCTGCAATACGCAGCAGCGTCACCCGGTCGCGCACGATGAGGCCGCCCGGCTCGATGCGAATCACTTCCTCGCGCTCCATGGACTTGAGCTCCTGGTTCACGCGCTGGCGCGAGGCGCCCAGCAACTGCGCCAACTCTTCCTGTGCCAGATGCAGGCCGATGCGGATCTCGTTGCTGTCCGACAGGCTCATCACGCCATAGCTGCGCGTCAGGTGCAGCAGCTGCTTGGCCAGGCGCGCGCGCAGCGGCAAGGTGTTGAGGTCTTCCACCAGACCGTAGAGCTGGCGCACTCGGCGTGCGTTGAGGCGCAGGATCGCTTCGGAAAACTCCACATGCTCTGCCAGAATGCGCTTGAAGTCCGCCTTGGAGACGCACAGCAGCGTGGTCTCGCCATGCGCATAGGCGTCGTGCGTGCGCTTGTCGCCATCCAGAATCGCGACATCCCCGAACCAGATGCCCGGCTCCACATAGGTCAGCGTGATCTGCTTGCCCGTGATGGAGGTGGAGCTGACCCGCACCGCTCCACGTGCACAGGCAATCCACTCCTCGGGCGGTTCGCCGCGAGCGCAGATGAGCATGCCATCTTTGTATCGTTTGACGTAAGCGCATCGAAGAATGTCGTGCCGCAAAGAGGGCGAAAGGGATGAAAACCAGCGACCAGAGTTGATCGCCTCACGTTCTTCCATACTAAGAATTGGCTCGTCCATGTTCTGTCTTATGCGTGACTGGTAACCGCCCCATTGTCGCGTGTGGGACCGGCTGTGCCGCAACTGGGGGACTCAGGGTTGTCACCTGTGCGTCCGCTTTTACCGCGAACAGGGCTTGCGCCGATCAAGAAAACCCAGCAGATATGCGGTCTGCACAGCGGCTGCCAGCAAAAATGCCCGCTGGCTGCGGGCATTCAATCTTGTCATTTCCGGAGTTTCGTGCACCAGGCATGTACGGCATGGCTGCAGTCGTTGAGCATGCAGTAAAAAAGCTGCCGGCACCTATATCAAGCGCTGGCAGCTATTGAGTCGGAGGTAGATGCGCTCAGGCTGCGGCCTGCATGCGCTGCAGCAGATGCTGGGCCGCAGCTTCCGGATCGGGGGCGTTGACCAGAGCGCGCACCACGGCTACCGAGCCCACGCCCGTGGCGCGCACGGCGGGGAACAGGTCCTCGGAAATGCCGCCAATCGCCACCAGCGGGTATTGCTGCATCAGTCGCACATAGGCCGCCAGACGCGCCAGACCTTGCGGGGCAGTCGCCATCTTCTTGAGCGTGGTCGGGAATACGGCGCCCAGGGCGATATAGCTGGGCTGGACCGCATGGGCGCGCACCATCTCGGCGTAGCCATGGGTGGAGACGCCCAAGCGTGTGCCCGAGCTGCGGATGGTCTCCAGATCGCGCTGGCCGATCACGTCCAGATCTTCCTGGCCCACATGGATGCCGTAGGCGCCTGCGTCCAGCGCGGCCTGCCAGTGGTCGTTGATGAACAGGCGTGCCTGCGTGCCCTTGACGGCTTCAACAGCGGCCTTGACTTCACGGGCCACGGAGGCCTGGTCGCCGGATTTGAAGCGCAGTTGCACCGTGGGCACGCCCGCGCGGGCCATGCGACCCACCCATTCGGCCGTGGGCAGCACGCCATACAGGCCCAGCTCGCTCGGGCAATGGGCAAAAGCCAGTGCCGGGTCGGCCTTGCCGAGACCGAAGTCGCGTGGGTCGTCGGGCCAGTGGGTGACATCGAACTGGTTGGTGCGTTCGCTCTGGCACTGCCAGGCCTGGGCCAGTGTTTGTGCATCCACGGCGATAAAGCCCAGCTGGCTGCAGGCTTCCAGCGCAGCCAGATAGGCGGGCTCCTGGCGCAGCGCGGGCGGCACGGGCTGGGGCGTCAGCTCGACCGAATTGGCATCGTGGTGCAACTGGGCGCCAAAATTGGCACTGTGCTGGTGGATGATGGCTTGTGCCAGGGCCTTGATTTCTGCGGAGTCCATGGGCCGGCCTTTATTCCTGATGCCAGAAAGGGGTGCCCAGCACGGGCGTGCTGGGTTGGGCGGCGTTCTGCTCCGCCATGGCGCCAGCGCGCCAGGCGGCGTGACCGGCATTGACGGCATCGGAGAATGCGCCGGCCATGGCCACAGGGTCTTCGGACAAGGCCACGGCGGTGTTCAGCAGCACGGCGTCATAACCCCATTCCATCACGGTGCAGGCATGGGAGGGGCGGCCCAGGCCGGCATCGACGATCAGCGGCACCTTCAGGCGCTCGCGCAGCATCTGCATGGCATAGGGGTTGATGGGGCCGCGGCCGGTGCCTATGGGCGCAGCCCAGGGCATGACGGCCTGGCAACCCACGTCGACCAGTTTCTGGCACAGCACCAGGTCGTAGGTGGTGTAGGGCAGGACCTGGAAACCGTCCTTGATGAGGATGGAGGCAGCCTCCACCAGGTTGAGCGTGTCGGGCTGCAGCGTGTAGTCGTCGCCGATCAGCTCCAGCTTGATCCAGGGTGTGTCGAAGACTTCACGCGCCATCTGGGCCGTGGTCACGGCTTCCTGGATGGTCATGCAGCCTGCCGTGTTGGGCAGCACGGGCACGTTGAGCTTGCGCAGCAGTTCCCAGAAGCTGGCGCCGGTCTCGGCCGCATTGCTGCCCTGGCGGCGCAGCGAGGCCGTGACCATGGCGGGCCTGGAACGCTCCACAGCCGCTTCGAGAATGGCGGGCGAGGGATAGCGCGAGGTGCCCAGCAGCAAGCGGCTTTCAAAACGTTGGCCGTAGAGAACCAGGGTGTCGTCGGTGGTTTTTGTATTCATGATTTATCTATATCTCTTGTCTTTGTACCGCAATGCGTGTGAAGCCCAGTGAGCCTCAAACAGGCATGTGCCCAGTCAGTGACACCGAGCAAGAGCCGCCTCGCCGCGAGGGTGTCGCCCCCAGGGGGAAGGCGCGAAGCGACTCAGGGAGGTCATTCCTAGCCGCCTGTCACTGGAGAGATGACTTCCATCCTGTCGCCCTCGTTGAGCGCATGGTCGGCGTACTGCGTCTTGGGCACAAACACCGTGTTGACCGCCACGGCAAACGGGGGCTTGGCCTGCATCTGCGCCAGCGCATCGGCCACGGTGGCATGGGCTTGCAGCTCGGTGGCTTGCTGGTTGAGGGTGATCTTCATGGCATGAAACAGAAAATAAAGCGGGTGCTAAGTTAAACCTCTGCACGGCGGCGCTTGCGTGCGCAGGAGGTGCAAGTGCTGTGCGCCAAAGTTCGGGCTCGCGGCTCAGCCGCGATGCACGGCGACATCGAACTCGCGCGCCAGCGGCGAGTCGTTGCGGTCCACCAGCTCCAGCACCACGTCGAGCATGGCGGGCGAGATCATGAAGCCGTGGCGGTAGAGGCCGTTGACTTCCATGACGCGCGGCGTCAGCAGGCGCACGGCGGGCAGATTATCGGGCAGGGTGGGGCGGCACTGGGTGGCGATCTCCACAATCCGGCCTTCGGCAAAGCCCGAGTGCACGGTATAGGCCGCGCTCAGCAGCTCCAGCGTGGAGCGCACGCTGGCCGGCGACATATCGTCGGATTCGATCTCGGTCGCGCCAATCACGAACAGATGGTCTTCCTTGGGCGCGATATAGATGGGGTAGCGTGGATGGATCAGGCGTGTGGGGCGCTGCAGCGTGACTTCGGGCGCATGGATGCGCACCACCTCGCCGCGAATGCCGCGCAGCTGCTTCCACTGGCTGCGGGCCCCCAGGCCCCGGCAGTCGAACACGAAGTCGGGCTGGCCGGCCTCGCCGGGACGGAAGTCGCCGACCTCGCGCGGGCTGTCCCAGTGCAGCTGCACGCCCAGGGCGCTGAGCTTGTCGACCAGCGCCGTCAGCAGCTGACGGTTGTCGAGCTGGCCTTCGCCGGGCAGATAGACGGCCTGGTTGAAGCGTCCCTGCAGCGCGGGCTCGCAGTCCTGCAGCGCCGCGCCGGTCTTCTCCTGCATGGCCGGCAGGCTGGGGTTGATGCGCCGGTTTTTCTCCAGCAGACCGAAAAAGCGCGCCGCATCGCCCTGATCCTGGCGGTGCCAGAGAATCAGCGTGCCGTTTTGCTGCAGAAACACATGCTGCTCGAGCTGAGCTATGAGCTCGGGCCAGCGCTTGAGCCCATGCTGGCCCATGCGCACCACGCCGGGCTCGGTAATGGCCGACTCGGCCAGCGGCGCCAGCATGGCAGCCGCCACGCGCGCCGCAGCACCATCGCCTTGCGGGCCATGGGCGTCATAGAGGTCGATGGCGTGACCGCGCTGGGCCAGGGCCAGAGCCAGCAGACGGCCCATGAGGCCGCCGCCGAGAATTGCGATCTTTGAAGAAGCTTGTAGCAATGACATGTGCAAATCGTTTTCCATCCGGACACAGGAACAGGGCCATGTGCAGGACAAAACGCGGCATGCCTTGCGGCTTGTGAAACTCCCCACGCCAGCATGACCTGGATCGGGTGCAGGGGGCACAGGGCACGGATGGTGCTCTGGTGCGCAGCCCGTGGCTGGCGCAGCCCCAGGGTGTTTCTCAGTCCGCACAGGCTGCTTGCCTGCGGGACACCCCTGTTTCGTCCGTTGGACATTACAGCACAACCGCAAACAGCACGCATTGACCATGCGCATGGGCGATAATTTTTGCCATGACAGTGATTGCTTCTTCCTTCATCTCCGGCGCCGCAAAAAAGCGCTATGCACGCGTGCTCTCCATCGCCGGCTCGGACAGCGGCGGTGGTGCCGGCATCCAGGCCGACCTCAAGACCTGTGCGGCACTGGGCTGCTACGGCATGACGGCGATCACGGCCATCACCGTGCAGAACACGCTGGGCGTGACGGGTATTCACGGCATTCCGCTCGATACCGTGCGCGGCCAGATCGATGCCGTTGTGCAGGACATAGGCGTCGATGCCGTCAAGATCGGCATGCTGGCAACCCCCGATGTGGTGAGCGTGGTGGCGGATGCGATCCGTCGCCACGGGATCAGGAACGTGGTGCTGGACCCCGTGATGGTGGCCACCAGCGGCGATCGCCTGATCGTTCCCGAGACGGCACAGGCGCTGGTCCAGGAGCTGTTCCCGCTGGCAACGGTGATTACACCCAATCTGGATGAAGCAGCTTTGCTGCTGGGTCGCAACATCGACGGCATTGCAGCGCTGGATGCGGCCGTGGCCGATCTGCTGGCCATGGGCGCGCCGGCCGTATTGCTCAAGGGCGGGCATCTGAGCGGCGATCTGGTCATGGATGTGCTGGGCCGACAAGGCCGGCAGGCCGGCGACTATCTGCGCCTGCAGTCACAGCGCATCGTCACCCATAACGGCCATGGCACGGGCTGCACGCTGTCGTCGGCGATTGCCTCCTTCCTGGCCCAGGGGCTGGCGCTGGAGGCCGCGGTGACCGAGGCGCGCAGCTATATTCTGGGCGCCATCGAGGCCGGCGCCGAGGTCTATACCGGCCAGGGTCACGGCCCCCTCAATCACGGCTATGCGCCGCGCGCGCAGATGATCGTCGAAGGCTGATTGCCGGCACCCGCAGAAAAGGCCTGCTGCTGCAGGCCTTTTCTTTGGGTGTTCGTGTTGCAGGGCTTACCAGCCCCAGACCAGATTCTTGGCCACCCAGCCGCTCTGGCCGTTGCTGCGCTGGACCTGGGCCCAGCTGCCTTGCTTTTTCAGAGTCTGCAGCACCTCATGCTGCTCCAGCTTGCCCACGCGCTTGTGCTTCTGGCCGGGGCCGGAGCGCAGATTGGCCGTGCGCGCCGTCACCACCATATGCGGGCTCTTGCTGGTCAGCGGGGCGTGGACCCAGCCCAGCGTGGACTCATAGTCCTTGACGCGCAGCCACTGGCCCTTGCGCTGGGTGACTTGCAGCGGATAGCCCTTGCTCAGTTCCCAGAGGGTTGCGGAGCGGGTGTTGGGCTGCTCGCGCACATTCACGGTCGTGCCCTTGATGCTGACAAATTCCTGGGCTTGTGCGAGGGCCGGCAGCAGGCCGGCGGTGAGCGCACCCAGCGCGATCAGGCTTGAAGTGGCGGCGGTGCGGATCCAGCGGTTGCAAGGCACGGGGCAGATTCTCCTTCGAACGATTAAAAACAGGCTGTAACCCTCATCGGACTTGCGTGGCTAGCTATAGTTCCTGTAGAAAGCTGACAGGGGCTGAACACCCGACAGTCATAAAGGAATGCCATGAACCAGCCAGTTCGCGCCCATGGGAGCGCCTCGTTGACCACTCGATTGACGCTTGCGATGACGGCTCTGGCCGCCGCGACCCTGCTCACGGCCTGCCAGAGCAGGGCGTCGGCGAATGCTCCGGCTGTAACACCTGCCGCCGCTGCGGCGCCAAAAGCCGGGGACCCGCAGATGCCGGGCCAGCAATTGCTGGCCGCTGCCGCGCAGGGCGATGTCGTGGCGGTGCGCAATCTGCTGGCCGGCAACGCGCCTGTCGACGTGCAGGACGCCCGGGGCAATACCCCGTTGCTGCTGGCCACGGCGGCCAACCATATCGAAGTGGCGCGATCGCTGCTGATGCACGGTGCCAGCCCCAATATCCAGAACCAGATGCAGGACAGCGCCTATCTGCTGGCCGGCGCGCAGGGCCGGCTGGAGATTGTGCGCATGACGATTTCCTATGGCGCCGATCTCAAGAGCACCAACCGCTATGGCGGCACGGCCCTGATTCCGGCCTGCGAGCGCGGCCATCTGGAAACAGCCCAGGCGCTGATCGCCGCCGGCGTGAATGTGAACCATGTCAACCGGCTGGGCTGGACCTGCCTGATGGAAGCCGTGGTGCTCAGCGACGGCGGGCCGCGCCATCAGGCCATCATCCAGGCCTTGATCGACGCGAAGGCGGATCTGAATCTGCCCGACAAGGATGGGGTGACGGCCCTGGCCCATGCACGCCAGCGCGGGCAGAAGGCCGTGGTTCATATGCTGCAGGCGGCGGGCGCCAAGTAAGAACAGAGGAGATGGCTGCAGAGCCTTTCTACCGCGCGTGTGATGCTATTGCCTTTGAGTTTCAGTCAGGCAGCAACGGAGCGCGGCTGCAGCTGGCGTGTGGCGACTGCCACCACAAAGGTCAGCGCCAGCGTGGGCAGGGCCGAGCCCAGGGCCGTGCTGACATAGGGCAGCAGGTGATAGAAGGCAATCCCCAGCACCCAGATGGTCACGGCATCCCAGCGCACGGCGGGCGCTTTTTGCATCAGTTGTACGGCATCGGTGCCAAATGCCAGGCGACCCAGCATTACGCCGAACAGCGGCACAAAGCAGGAGCTGAGCAACAGCAAAAACGGCTCCAGACTGTGCATGGGCAGTACCATGGCCAGCGCCGTGCACAGGGCCGCGATCAGCAGGCCCCAACGGCGAATGCTCCAGCGCGGTTGCAGGCTGTGGGCCGACATGGCGCCCGAGTAGGCATCGCCATAGGCATTGTCCACCTCGTCGATCAGAATCAGCGACAGCGCAATCAGCCCGCCCTGGGCCAGCAGCAGGGCCGTGACCAGGTCTTCGCTGGGCAGGGTCAGGGCCACCAGCACGCCCAGGGAGTAGCACCAGATATTGGCCAGGGCAAAGCCGGTCCAGGCACCCGTCAGCGCGGACTTGCCGCTTTTGCCGTGGCGCGCATAGTCGGCCACCAGCGGCAGCCAACTGATGGGCATGGCGATCACCAGATCGACGGCGCCGAGCATGCTCATGCCGCCTGCACCTTCGCGGGCCATCAAGTTGCCCAGGCCGGTGGCGCCGGCCATTTTGAGGAATTGCCAGCTCAGCCACAGCAGCGAGGCAATCACCAGCGGCAAGGCCACGCGCGAAATGATGCGGCGCACCAGGGTGGTCATGGAGCCGCTCATCAGCAGCAGGATCACGCCACCCCAGAGCAGCGTGGCCAGCCAGGGCCAATAGGCAGCGCCCATGATGCCGCTTTGTTTGCCCAGCGCCACGGTGGCGTCGCGCATCACCACCAGCTCGAAACTGCCCCAGCCCAGCAGCTGGATGATGTTGAGCACGATAGGCAGTCGTGCGAAGCGGCGGCCGTAGACGCTGTGCATCAGCCCGGCGCTGGACAGGCCGCTGTCGCAGCCCAGCTTGCCCACCCAGCCCAGCAGGCCGGCGCCGATCAGCGAGCCTATGCCGATTGCGATCAGCGCATGCAGCGGGCTGAGCGCGGGCAGCAGATAGGCCCCCATCTGCATGACCAGCAGGCCCACGCCCAGACTGAACCACAGCGAGGCATGGTCGCGCCAGGCAAAGACGCGCTCCTTAGCCGTCACCGGGGCCAGGGCCCGATTGGCCGATGTGGAAGAAGATGAATTCATGAATGCTCCGCCAGAAAAACGAAGCAGGGGCCGCATGGTTTGCGCGGCGAGCCAGCAAAGACATGGCCAGTCGCGGTCTGACACCTTGGACAGCTTCCCTGCGCGAGGATGATCTCGGGCAAGCGGTCGTCAAGACACCGCTTGCGCAATCAGGTTCAAAGGGACTCTCTCAGCCCTGACCGGTCATGGTCAGGACACCCCCAGCATTGCTGCCTGCCTTGGGCCGCAGCGAGCGCGATTGTGCCAGACATGCCGCGTCGGGGCAGAACTGCAGCGCAAAGCTGTGTTGCAAATGCTTGCAAATCAGAGTGCCTGTCTTGACCCCGTTGCGTCTGCTGCTGCGTTTCAGCCTCCGACAAGTTTGTTTCAGCCGCTGTGGCTGTATCTTGAGGAGGCCTTGTCCATGTTGTCTGTCCCTATCGAACCCCCGGTTCCTGGTTTCTTGCTGTCGCGCGGCCGTTTGCTGCGCGCTTCGCTGCTCTGCGCTGCCGCGATGATGGCCGCCACGCCGGCTTCGGCCTGGATGCGCGGCAACCCAAAGCTGGCCCAGATCAGCATCGTCGAACGCGCCACGGGCCGGGTACTGCCCCAGTACAGCCACGAGGGCGAGCTGTGGGTGGTGGGCCGCCCCGGTGCCAATTACGCGGTGCGCATCCGCAACTTCGAGAGCCGCCGCATCATGGGCGTCATCAGCGTCGACGGGGTCAATGCCATCAACGGCCGCACGGCGAGCTCCCGCGCCGAAGGCGGCTATGTGCTGGATGCGGGCGACAGCTACGACGTGCGGGGCTGGCGCAAGAGCAATGACAACGTGGCTGCGTTCTATTTCTCCGAAAGCGATATGTCCTATGCCGCCAGAACCGGCAGGCCGCAGGATGTGGGCGTGATCGGAGTTGCGCTGTACCGCGAAAAGCTGCCCGAGCCTGCTGCCTACCAGGGGCCGCTCCATGAGCCGCAAGCGCAGGCCAGTGCCTCGGCGGCTGAATCTGCAGCGGCGGATGTCGCCGTGCCTCAGGCCGCCAGCAAGAGCCGCAGCGCCGAGCGCCGTGCGCCACAGGCCTCGCCGACCCCCTCGCTAGGCACGGGCCATGGCGCGGTGGAGCGCTCGCAAGTCACCCAGGTGGACTTCGAGGCCGATACAGACCAGCCCCGGCAGATGGTGCGCATCCGCTACGACAGCTATGCCAACCTGGTCGCCAGAGGCGTGATTCGCGAGCCCCGTCCACGGCCGTCCCAGCCGCGCGCGCCCAATCCTTTTCCCGGGGACAACGGCTTTGTGCCGGATCCACCCCGCAACTGAGTTGATTGCGCTGTCGTCGGAGTTTGCATAATCGCGGGCATGCTTGCACCGCCGCTTGCCCAAGCCCAACTCGCCGATGAAGCCCTGATGCGCAGCTATGCCGCAGGGCAGGCCACGGCGTTCGAGACGCTTTATGCCCGGCACAGCCTGCGCATATGGCGCTATTTCTATCGCAACACGGGCGATGCGGCGCTGGCCGACGATCTGGCGCAAGACCTCTGGCTTACCGTGGTGGACTGCGCCTGCCGCTATGAGGTGCGCAGCAGGTTCACGACTTGGCTGTTCACCATGGCGCACAACCGCCTGGTCGATCACTGGCGCAGGCAGCGGCCGGGCATCAGCCTGTCGGCAGACACGCAAGAGTCCATGCGGCTGGCCGAAAGCCTGTTTGCGGCCTCGGGCTTCGAGCCCGAGCAGCAACTCGATCGTCAACTCATGGCCCAGGCCATCCTGGCAGCGCTGGCCCGGCTCCCGGCCGAGCAGCGCGAGTGTTTTCTGCTGCAGGTCGAGGCTGATCTGACGCTGGCCGAAATTGCCCAGGCCACCGGCGTTGCCGAGGAAACGGCCAAAAGCCGCTTGCGCTATGCGCGTGCCAAACTGCGCGCCGCGCTGGAGGAACTGGCATGAATATGCACCCCGAAAACCCGTCTGGCGACGACAAGCCCGATGCGCTGCGCGAGCTCTACCACGAGGCCGTGGCAGAGGATCGTGGCCCCAGTGCACAAAGCAGCGCAGCCATCCTCAAGCGCGCACGCCAGCGCGCGGCAGCTGTGGGGCAGGAGCCCACGGAGTCTATGGACAAGCCTGCCGCCAATGACCGCTTCTGGCTGCGTCATGCGCTGGGCGGACTGGCGGCCGTCGGGCTGGTGGGCTGGCTGATGCTGCAGCACGCCGCCTGGTGGAGTGGGCCGGACAAGGAGAGCGAGCGAGATTCCAGGGCCGAAGCAGTGGCCCAGCCAGCTGAATCGCAGCCGGCTCCGGCAGTTGAGGGTGCTGATCGCGCCGCCGTGGTGGAATCGGCTCCGGGCGCGGCGGCGCTGGCGCAGAAATCCACGGAAAAAAAGACTCGAATCCAGGCAGAGAAAACACCAGAAGCTATGGATATGGAAGCATCTATAGCTGCATCAGTCCCTGTGCTGCGGCCAGAGGCTGCTCCGGCCCCGGGTGCGGCGGCGCGCTCCGCAAAGCCGGCTGCCAAAGCGCCATCCCGCAGCGATGAGACCACAGAACCTGCTGCCACGGCGGAGGCCATGGCGCCGCAGATCTCCAGGTCAAGCGCGCAATTGCCGCTATGCCCCTTGACGGCCGAGGTGCATGGCAACACGCAAGCTGCAAAAGAGGAGGCGGACAAAGCCTCAGGCATCGCAGGCAAGCCGCTGGATTGCCGCCCGCGAAAGCATGGGGAAACGCAGCCAGATGACGCCAAATCTGGGCAGGATGCTTCTAAATATATAGCATATCCGCCGCAGTGAGACAAAAAAAGCCCGCTTGACGCGGGCTTGGGTGATGGTCTGGCCAGTACTTTTGGGTACTGACGTTAGATCATGTTACTGGATTTTTGCGCTTTTGCGCAGCTGATCTTGGAACTGCTGCTCTTTTTGCTGCTGCAGCTGTTGCGTGATCTGGGGTTTGACATCTTCGAACTTGGGCATTTCGGCCTGGCGCTCGTCATCCATGCGGATGATGTGCCAGCCGAACTGGCTCTTGACGGGCGCGTCGGTCATCTCGCCCTTCTTGAGCTTGATCAGGGCTTCGGTGAACTCGGGTACGTAATTGTTGGGGTTGGCCCAGTCCAGATCACCGCCACGGGCACCCGATCCGGGATCCTTGGATTCCTTTTTGGCGATGTCTTCAAACTTCTTGCCGGCCTTCACCTCGGCAATGATGGCCTTGGCGCGGTCTTCGGACTCCACCAGGATGTGGCTGGCCTTGTATTCCTTGCCGCCATTGGCAGCGACGAATTTGTCGTACTCGGCCTTGGCTTCGGCATCGGTCACGGGGTTTTTCTTGCGGAAGTCGTCAAACAGCGCGCGGATCAGCACGGTCTGGCGTGCCATTTCCATCTGCTGCTTGTAGGCTTCGGAGCCGGCCAGGCCGCGGCGGTTGGCTTCCTGCATGAAAATTTCACGCGCGATGACTTCATCCTTGATCATCTTTTCCATCTCGGGCACAACGGGCTGGCCGCTGGCTTCGATCTGGGTCTTCAAGGCATTGACGCGGGCCATGGGAACGGCCTTGCCATTGACGATGGCCACATTCTGGGCCGAGGCGGACAGGGCGGCTGCGCCCAGAACAGCGGCGGCCACGATGCGGGCCAGTTGCTTTTGTTTCATGCTCATTCGAGTTGTGATTGAGAAAAGTGAGTGAAGTTCAGTCCATACGCAACAGGCTCCCGTCAAGGAGCCTGTGGTCAGAACAGTGCGTTCTCAAAGTACTTCAATGGCGATGGCATGAACACCCTGGTCAATGAAGTCTTGCAGTGCATCATACACAAGGCGGTGGCGTGCCACGCGGGTTTTTCCATCAAAGGCAGGGCCGGCGATGCGCACGCGAAAATGCGTGCCCACACCGCTGTCGTTGGCGCCGGCATGACCGGCATGCTGATAGCTCTCGTCGATGACTTCGAGTCGGGTCGGGGCCAGACGCTGGCGCAGGGCGGCGTCCATGGCCTGGGCACTGATGGTCACGCTCATGGCTGCTTGTCCTTGGCTGCGTTGGGCACGCCGTCCTGGGGCAGGTAGCGGCTCATGTAGATGGCTTGTGCAATCACAAACACCACCATCAGTCCCATGCCGCCAAACAGCTTGAAGTTGACCCAGGTATCGGTGTCGAAGTTATAGGCTACCCAGATGTTGAGTCCGCCCATGGCGGCGAAGAAAGCGGTCCAGGCCCAGTTGAGCTTGAGCCAGATGGCGTCGGGCAGTTGCAGCTGCGCGCCCATGACGGAGCGCAGCAGGTTCTTTTTGAACACCAACTGACCGATCAGCAGCGCGCCGCCCATGAGCCAGTAAAGCACCGTGGGCTTCCATTTGATGAAGTTGTCGTCATGGGCCAGCAAAGTGGCGCCGCCAAACAGCACGATGACGCCGAGGCTCATCCATTGCATGGGTTCGATCTTGCCGGTCTTGAAGCGCAGATAGGCGATCTGCGCCACGGTGGCGGCAATGGCCACGGCCGTGGCGGTGTAGATGCCCCAGACCTTGAAGGCCACGAAAAACAGGATGATGGGGAAGAAATCAATCAGCAGCTTCATGCGCGAAATGGTAGTCGTTCTGAAATTCAGACTGCGTAGCACCGACAAGGTTCCCGGCGCTGCGAGCAAAGCCGCATCATGCACCAAAGCCCAGGTCATACCGTAGGCAAAGCCTTGTGCGCCGGACGGAATCAGCTATCAAAGCTGATACGCAACGCCAGCGCAGAAAGCCTGATTGGAAGCGTAGCCCTTGCTGCTCAAGCCTTGCCAGCTCTTATTTTGGGGGCTCGTTCTGGAAATCCAGCGAGGCCGAGTTCATGCAGTAGCGCAGGCCGGTGTCGGTGGGGCCGTCGGGAAAGACATGGCCCAGATGGGCCCCGCAGTTGCTGCATACCGTCTCGGTGCGCACCATGCCATGGCTGCGGTCCACGATATTGGTGATGGCACCGGGCAGGGCCTGGTCAAAGCTGGGCCAGCCGCAGCCGGCGTCAAACTTGGTATGGGAGTCGAACAGCTTGTTGCCGCAGCAGATGCAGTGGTAGCTGCCATCGGCCCAGAACTGCTCGTATTTGCCGGTGAAAGGTCGCTCGGTGGCTGCGTGGCGTGTGACCTGGAAGGCCGCAGCTTCGGCGCCCTTGTCCTGCAACAGGGTTTGCCATTCTTGGTCGGATTTCTGGACAGGAAAGCTCATGATGAACAGCTGATTTCAATCGAGGAAGCCCAGTCGGGCGGGAAGCCGGCCCAGTCGGCGTGGTCCGGGTGCGAGTCATAAGGCGTCTGCAACACGGCCAGCATCTGCTGCACCGGGGCGAAGTCACCGGCCTGGGCGGCGCGAATCACGGTCTCGCCCAGATGGTTGCGCAGCACAAAGCGCGGATTGGATTTTTGCATCAAATCGACGGTCTGTGCTTTTTCCACTTGCGCCAGCTGCTCTGAATAAGTGAGCGACCAGGCATCAAAGCTGGCCCGGTCAAGAATGATGTCACGCAGTGGCTCAAAGTCGATTTTCGTTTCCTGCCTTTGTGCAACAGCATCGGTCAGGCGGCTGAAAAAGATGGTGTAGTCCACCTTGCTGTCGGCCAGGATCTGCAGCAGCGGGTTGACCAACTGCGCAAAGCGGCCTTCGGTGGCAGGCGTGCCGGCCTCGTTTTCGGGCAGGCCCAGCTTGGCCAGCATCTGGCGCGCATAGGCGGCGGGGAAGACGGTCTTGTAGGACTCCAGCGCAGCAATCGTCAGCTCTTCGTCGCCGATCAGCGGCAGCAAGGCCTGGCCCAGGCAGTAGAGATTCCAGTAGGCCACCTGGGGCTGGCGGTTAAAGGCATAGCGGCCCTGGCTGTCGCTGTGGTTGCAGATATGGCCTGGGTCGAAGGCATCGAGAAACTGGAAGGGGCCGTAGTCGATGGTCAGGCCCAGAATGCTCATATTGTCGGTATTCATCACACCATGGCAAAAGCCCACGCCTTGCCACTGGGCCATCAGTCGGGCAGTGCGCTCGCTCACGGCCTGCAGAAAATTGGCATAGGGATTGCCGTTCAGTGCAACGGCCGTGCGGCATTCCGGGTAATGCTGGTCTATGACCAGATCGGCCAGGGCTTTAAGTTCGGTCTGCATGTCGCGCGCGGCGAAATGCTCGAAATGGCCGAAGCGGATGAAGCTTTCGGCCACACGGGTCACGACGGCGGCAGTTTCCATGGTCTCGCGCGCCACGGGCAGGGGCGAGCCCGTCAGCGCCAGCGCTCGCGTGGTGGGAATGCCCAGGGCTGCCATGGCTTCGCTGCAGAGAAATTCGCGAATCGACGAGCGCAGAACGGCCCGGCCGTCGCCCATGCGTGAATAGGGGGTGCGGCCAGCGCCCTTGAGCTGGACTTCAAAGCCCTGCTCAGTCTCACCCAACAGGATGGCACGGCCATCGCCAAGCTGGCCGGCCCAGACGCCGAACTGGTGACCGCTATAGACAGTGGCCAGCGGCTTGCTGCCGCCTTTGCCATGGCCGGAGACGACATTGCCGCTGAGGATTTGCAGCGCTTCGGCGCTGTGCAGCCACTCGGTGTTCAGACCCATCCAGCGGGCCGTGCTGACGCTGGCGGCAATCCAGTGCGGCTCTGGCACGGGCGTGGGTTGGAGATAGGTGAAAAAAGCCGGGCCCAGAGCTTCGAAGCGGCCGGGCTTGCGCCATTGCGGGGCAGGGGATTCGCTCATGCAATCATTGTGCTTGAGCAGCATCAAGGACAGGGTTTGCAGGGTTGTTGAGCCGGTTTCCGTTGGAGAGCAGCCTAGGTTTTTCCCTGAGTGCGCGCACATCGTTCAGAGGGAGGATGCAGACAAAGGTCGCCAAGGTTACGCATTGGTGACAGTCCTCAGATGACGGCCTGGAAGCCCGCGCTAGGATGCTTCCCGATCATCACAACGATATCCAGGAGACTGCCAATGTTGGGTCTGATGCAAAGCCAGCCGCTGTTGATTTCTTCCCTGATCGAGTTTGCCGCGCGCAACCATGCCGATGGAGAGATAGTCTCCCGCCGTGTGGAAGGCGATATCCACCGCTACACCTACAAGGATCTGGCGGCGCGCTCGCGTCAGCTTGCCAACAAGCTCGATGCCATGGGCCTGGTGCCGGGCGAGCGCGTGGCCAGCCTGGCCTGGAATGGCTATCGCCACATGGAGATGTATTTTGGCGTCAGCGGCTCGGGCCGGGTGTTGCACACCATCAACCCGCGCCTGCATCCCGAGCAGGTCGCATGGATCGTCAATCACGCCGAAGACAAGGTGCTGTGCTTTGACCTGACCTTTTTGCCCATCATCCAGGCCGTGCATGCCAAATGCCCGCAGGTGCAGCAATGGGTGGTGCTCTGCGATACAGACCGGCTGCCGGCAGACAGCGGCATTCCAGGCCTCGTCAGCTACGAGAGCTGGATTGCGGGCCAGTCCGATCAATACCGCTGGCCGCAGTTCGACGAGAACACCGCATCCAGCATGTGCTATACCAGCGGGACCACGGGCAACCCCAAGGCCGTGCTCTATAGCCACCGCTCCAGCACGCTGCACGCCTATGCCGCAGCGCTGCCCGATGTGATGTGCCTGTCGGCCCGTGATTCGGTGCTGCCCGTGGTCCCCATGTTCCACGTCAATGCCTGGGGCTTGCCATATTCGGCGGCGCTCACGGGCTGCAAGATGGTCTTTCCGGGCCCGGCGCTCGACGGGAAGTCGGTCTACGAGCTGATCGAATCGGAAGGCGTGACCTTTGCTGCTGGCGTGCCCACCGTCTGGCAGATGCTGCTCGGCTATATGAAGCCGGGCGGCCTGCGTTTTTCCAAGCTCAATCGCACGGTGATCGGCGGCTCCGCCTGCCCGCCCGCCATGATTACCGCCTTCCAGGACGACTACGGCGTGGAGGTGCTGCATGCATGGGGCATGACGGAGATGAGCCCGCTGGGCACGCTGTGCACGCTCAAGAACAAGCATCTGGAACTGCCCAAGGAAGAGCAGATGAAGATCCGGCAGAAGCAGGGGCGCGCGATCTATGGTGTGGAGATGAAGATCGTCAACGACGCCGGTGACGAACAGCCCTGGGATGGCAAGAGCTATGGCGACCTGCTGGTGCGCGGCCCCTGGATCATCGACAGCTATTACAAAGGCAGCGGCAACCCCCTGGTGCGCGGGGCTGACGGCCACGGTTGGTTCCCGACGGGGGATGTGGCGACGATAGACCCCGACGGCTATATGCAGATCACCGACCGCAGCAAGGATGTGATCAAGTCCGGCGGCGAATGGATCAGCTCCATCGATATTGAAAACATCGCCATGGCCAACCCGGCCGTGGCCATGGCGGCCTGCATAGGCATGCCGCATCCCAAGTGGGACGAGCGCCCCATCGTGGCCGTGGTCAAGAAGCCCGGCGCGGAAATCACGCGCGAGGAGTTGCTGAAGTTCTATGAGGGCAAGACGGCCAAGTGGCAGATTCCCGATGATGTGGTGTTTGTGGACGCGATTCCAATCGGTGCCACAGGCAAGATGCTCAAGACCCGTCTGCGCGAGGAACTCAAGGACTACCAACTGCCCACGGCGGTCTGAACGTTCCCCGGCCTGGCCGGAGCAAAGCCATCATCGTGAGATGATGGCTTTTTTGCCTGTGCCTTTTCTGGCGCCATTGGTTGACATCCATGCCTTCAGCTCCCGGTTTTTGCGACTGCTCGCCACCCTTGATATCGGATGGTGGTCGTGCCCACGATTTGCCGCGACGCCAGCTTCTCGGAGCCGCCTTGCTGGGCGGGCTGGGTGCATGGAGTCTGCCTGCAGCAGCCTGCGGGCCAGAGACGGTCGCCCCGGCTGCGCCGCGCAATGTGTGTCTGGAATGTCTGGCACGCCGGGCACAGCAGCGCTCGGCCTTTGTGAACAAGGAGTTGCCGTGAGCGCCGGGCCGCTGTGGCCGCAAACAAGGCCTGCACGCAAGAGCTGGCCTTTGCGCTGGTCGCAGCTCAATTCGACCGGCAAGGCAACAGGCAAGCCCTTGCAGCTGTATCTGTTGCTGGATGCGGCGCAGAACCAGGACTTGTTGGCACAGGTGCCGCAAAGCGGTGCCGAGGCCTTGTTTGCTTTCACGCGCGCGAGCAAGGAGGGCCAGCTCAGTCCCTGGTTGGTACACCTTGGCAGCACTGCTCAGGCCTTGAAAACGCCACAGCAGAATTTTCTCGATGCCGTGCTCGATGTGGTGCAGGCCAGCCCTTGTGCCAGCTTGCTGGCAAGCGAGTGCGAGATGCCGGTGCTGCTGGCCCATCTGCGCCTGGCCATGGACCCAAGATTGCCTGGCGGCGACGGCAGCTATCTTGCCTTCTGGGACCCTGCCGTGCTGGCGGCCTTGCTTGGGCAAAGCGATCCGGACACGCAAACCGGCATCGAACCCGTGCTGCGCCCCGCCCAGTGCCAGGCCTTGCTGGGTCCGGTTGCACGCTGGTGGTGCTGGAGCCGATCGGGCCGGTTGCATGAATATGCGGTGGCTGATTTTGCCGGGCCTGCGGCGCCCCTGCCGCTTCAGCTCGGCACCGCTCAGGTCGATGCGTTGGTAAAGGGCAATGTGCCCGATCTGCTGATCTATTACCTGAATCTGAACCAGGTCCATCTGCGCGACAGATTGCCGCCGCTGGCAATGCATTGGTTTGCGCGTCAGCAACTGGAGTTTGCGCGCCGCCATGGGCTTGCTGGTACGCGCGACCTGCTCAACTATCTGTGTCTGGCGCTGATTGCAGGAGCACGCTTTGATCAATTGCCCGGAGTGGTCGAACTGCTGGCCAAGGTCAAGGCCGGCAGGCTGAGTTTCGACGAGTTGATGCGCGATATAGGACCGCATCTGGAGGACAGGGAACTGCCGGAGCCGCAGGTGCTGACCAGCTCCAGCGGCCTGCCGCTGACGGAAAGCCAGTTGCCGCTCTAGGTCGCTGAATCAGATAAGTCTCTGCACTTTTATAGGCGGGCGCCAGCAGCTATTGTTTTGGGAGCTTCGGCCTGAGGTAAACCCTGCAGTCGCCAAAGTGATATGCGCTAGGGCAACCCCCAGGCCGCAGGCGCTGGCTTGCCCTTTAGTCTGGGCGTCGCTCATAACCACCAACGGAGACGCTCTATGAAGTTTGCAATCAAGGCTTTGACAGCATCGGTGATCCTGGCGTGCGCGGGGAGTGCGATGGCGCAGAAGGGCGAGACCGTCAAGGTCGCCTGGATTGACCCGCTCTCGGGCCTGATGGCAGCGCTGGGATCCAATCAGCTCAAAAGCCTGCAGTACGTGGCCGAGGAAATCAACAAGAGCAGTGCTTCGGGGGTGAAGTTCGAAATCATCGGCATCGACAACAAGCTCAGCCCGCAGGAGACCACGGCCGCGCTGCGCTCGGCCATGGATCAGGGCGTGCGCTATGTGTTCCAGGGCAATGGCTCGGGCCCGGCGCTGGCCATCATGGATGCGCTGGAAAAGCACAATGCGCGCAACAAGGGCAAGGAGGTCGTGTTCCTCAACTATGCGGCGGTGGACCCGGACCTGACCAACAGCAAGTGCAGCTACTGGCATTTCCGCCTCGATGCCGATACCTCCATGAAGATGGAGGCCTTGACCACATATATGAAGGACGTGCCTGAGGTCAAGAAGGTCTATCTGATCAACCAGAACTACTCGCATGGCCAGCAGGTGTCCAAGTTTGCCAAGGAGATGCTCAAGCGCAAGCGCCCCGATGTGGAAATCGTGGGTGATGACTTCTCTCCTCTGGCCCAGGTGCGAGACTTCGCGCCCTATGTGGCCAAGATCAAGCAGTCGGGCGCCGATACGGTGATCACCGGCAACTGGGGCTCGGACCTGGCGCTGCTCATCAAGGCCGCCAACGATGCAGGTCTGAACAACGTCAAGTTCTACACCTATTACGGCATTGCCACGGGCGCGCCCACGGCCATGGGGGCGGCGGCGGCGGGCAAGGTCTATATGGTGGGCTACGGCCACCTGAACATGCCCGGCACCATGGACAAGATCGTCAAGGGCTTCAAGGCCAAGGTCAACGAGGATATGTACACCGGTACCGTGTACACGGGCCTGAACATGCTCGACCAGGCTTTTGCAAAAGCCAAGACCACCGATCCGGTCAAGGTCGCCGCGACCATGGAGGGCATGAAGTTCCAGAACTACAACGGCGAGGTCGAGATGCGCAAGACCGATCACCAGCTGCAGCAGGGCCTGTACATCGCGCGATGGGAGAAGGCCGGCGGCAAATACCCCATGGACTCGGAGAACACGGGATATACCTTTGCTCCCGTGAAGTACTTCGAGCCCTATGTGGCCAGCACCCCCACCAGTTGCCAGATGAAACGCCCCTCCTGAGCGGGGGAGGCGGGATCGATATTCGGGGCGCCCTGGTGGCGTCCTTTTTTATTCCCGGGTTTCATTCGCCTGCAAGTGCGAGCAGCTGTCGCACAAGTGTCGCCAACTGCCGCGAATCGGCCTTGGAAGTCGCATGCGTGATAGTTACTAAGGCTTTCCCCAGCGGGAAAAAGTCTACCGACCGGTAGATTGGCGGCAGTCGCTAGCAAAAACAATGAAAGGAGACAAGTATGAAATGGGTTATACGTGCGGTGGCCCTCTCGGCTATGGCTGTGAGTGCAGGTGGTGCATGGGCTCAGAAGGGTGAAACCGTCAAGGTCGCCTGGATTGATCCCTTGTCGGGTCTGATGGCTGCCGTGGGAACGAATCAGCTCAAGACTTTTCAGCTGCTGGCGGAAGAGTTCAACAAGAAAAATGCCTCGGGCGTGAAGTTCGAGGTCGTGGCGCTGGACAACAAGCTCAGCCCGCAGGAGACCACGGCTGCGCTGCGCTCGGCCATGGATCAGGGCGTGCGCTATGTGACGCAGGGCAATGGCTCGGGGCCGGCGCTGGCCATCATGGATGCGCTGGAAAAGCACAACAATCGCAACAAGGGCAAGGAGCTGCTCTATCTGAACTACGCTGCGGTGGATCCCGACCTCACCAACAGCAAATGCAGCTACTGGCATTTCCGTCTCGATGCCGATACCTCCATGAAGATGGAGGCATTGACCACATTCATGAAGGACGATGCCGAGGTCAAGAAGGTCTATCTGATCAACCAGAACTACGGCCATGGTCAGCAGGTGTCCAAATACGCCAAGGACCTGCTCAAGAAAAAGCGCCCCGATGTGCAGATCGTGGGTGATGACTTCTCTCCTCTGGCTCAGGTGCGCGACTTTGCACCCTATGTGGCCAAGATCAAGCAGTCGGGGGCCGATACGGTGATCACCGGCAACTGGGGAGCGGATCTGTCGCTGCTGCTCAAGGCCGCCAATGATGCGGGGATGAACAACGTCAAGTTCTATACCTACTATGCCTTCGGTCCTGGGGGGCCTACTGCCATGGGCGCAGCGTCCGAGGGTAAGGTCTATACCGTGACTTACGGGCACTACAACATGGGTGCGCCGATTCAGGCCAGCATGGAAAGCTTCAAGAAGAAGTTCAACGATGACCTGACGCAAAGCTCCATCTACCATGTGTTCGCCTTGCTGGATGCAGCTTTTGTCAAGACAGGCTCCACCGACCCGGTCAAGGTTGCGGCGGCACTCGAGGGTATGAAGCTGAAAAGCTTCAACGGCGATGTCGAGATGCGCAAGAGCGACCACCAGTTGCAGCAAGGCCTGTATATCTCCAAGTGGCAGAAGGCTGGCGGCAAGTTCCCTTATGACGCGGAAAACACAGGCTACACCTTCGCTCCCGTGAAGTACTACGAGCCCTATGTGGCCAGCACGCCCACCAGTTGCCAGATGAAGCGTCCGTCCTGAGTCAGGCTCACTCTCCCTCGTGCTGCAGCATCCGTACCCACAAGAACGCATAACAGGTGCAGTGCTGCAGCAGTCTTTTTGCTCATGAGAACAAGGCAAGTCGATGACGCCTGAATTTTTCACCATATCGATGCTCAACGGTGTGAGCTACGGGCTGCTGCTCTTCATGCTCAGCTCAGGCCTGACGCTGATCTTCAGCATGATGGGCGTGCTTAATTTCG
Organism: Comamonas sp. NyZ500; assembly: GCF_016772095.1. Classification (NCBI taxonomy): domain Bacteria; kingdom Pseudomonadati; phylum Pseudomonadota; class Betaproteobacteria; order Burkholderiales; family Comamonadaceae; genus Comamonas; species Comamonas sp. NyZ500. Next base: position 44,521 of record NZ_JAEIJE010000007.1, read on the forward strand.
CTCACACCAGTTTCTACATGCTGGGGGCGTACTTCGCATACACGCTCAGCGGCATCATCGGGTTCTGGCCCGCGCTCTTTCTCTGCCCCGTGCTGGTGGGCGTGCTGGGGGCGCTGTTCGAGCGCTACAGCCTGCGCCGCGTGCACAAATATGGCCATGTGCCCGAGTTGCTGGTGACTTTTGGTCTGTCCTATCTGATTCTCGAGGTGGTGCAGCTGGTATGGGGGCGGGGCACCGTGCCTTATGCGCTGCCGTCGGCGCTGCAGGGGCCGCTGTTTACCCTGTATGGCACACAGTTCCCCAAGTCGCGCTCCTTTGTGATGCTGGTGGCGCTGCTGATGCTGGTGGCCGTCTGGCTGCTGCTGACGCGCACACGCATTGGCCTTGTGATTCAGGCCGCGCTCAAGAACCCCGAAATGGTGGAGGCGCTGGGCCACAACGTGCCGCGTGTCTTCATGCTGGTGTTTGGCGGTGGCTGCGCGCTGGCCGGCCTGGCCGGCGTGATCGGCGGCAACACCTATGTGACCGAGCCAGCCATGGCGGCCTCCGTGGGTTCCATCATTTTCGTGGTGGTGGTGGTCGGCGGCATGGGCTCGCTGGCCGGGGCTTTCGTGGCCTCGCTGCTGATCGGTGTGGTGCAGACCTTTGCCGTGGCGCTGGACTGGTCTCTGGCCGGCCTGTTCACCTCCATGGGCCATCAGGTCAATGAGTCCACCTTCGGCTGGCCCGTGCTGCGACTGACGCTGTCGCAGGTCGCGCCCATCCTGCCTTACCTGTTCCTGGTGCTGATTCTGATCTTCCGCCCCAAGGGCTTGCTGGGTACCAGAGGGGATTGAGCCATGTCTTCGATTGCAAAAACATCCATGAATTCTTCTGCTGCCGACAAAGCTCGGTCCCAGGGACATTACCGCTTCAAGCCCTTGAACATAGGGCGAATTCTGATATGGGGCCTGTTTGCGCTGGCATTGATCGTGGCACCGCTGATCTTCACCAGCTCGCTGGCGCTGACCATGCTCAGCCAGATCGGCTATCTGATCATCATCTGCCTGTCCTACAACATCCTGCTGGGGCAGGGCGGCATGCTGAGTTTCGGTCATGCGGTCTATACCGGCCTGGGGTCGTTTCTGGCCATTCATGCCATGAACAAGGCTGCTGCAGGCGAGATGGCAATTCCGCTGGTGCTGATTCCCGTGGTGGGTGGCCTGGCGGGCATGTTCTTCGCTGCGCTTTTCGGCTATGTGACGACCAAGAAATCCGGCACCACCTTTGCCATGATCACCATGGGTCTAGGTGAGCTGGTGGCATCCATGGCGCTGATGTTTCCCGAGTTCTTCGGCGGCGAGGGCGGCATCACCACGGACCGGGTCTACAGCAAGTTCTTCGGGCTGGATTTCGGCTCGGGCCTGCAGGTGTACTACCTGATTGCCGTGTATTGCTTTGTCTGCACGGCTGCCATGTTTGCCTTCACCGGCACGCCGCTGGGTCGCATGCTGAACGCCGTGCGCGACAACCCCGAGCGTGTCGAGTTCGTGGGCTACAACACCCAACGCGTGCGCTACTTCGCTTTCATCATTGCAGGCTTTTTTGCCGGCATTGGTGGCGGGTTGACGGCCATCAATTTCGAGATCATCACGGCCATGGACAGCGTCAGCGTGGTGCGCTCGGGAGGCTATCTGCTGTTCACCTTTCTGGGCGGTGCCACCTTCTTCTTCGGTCCCATCATCGGTGCCGTACTGCTAGTGCTGGCATCGGTGCTGCTGTCCGAGCTGACCAAGGCCTGGCTGCTGTATCTGGGCCTGGTGTTCCTGCTCATGGTCATGTATGCCCCCGGCGGTGTGGCCAGCCTGATCATGATGAATCTGCGTGTGGCCAAGTTCGGCCATTTCAAGCGCCTGCTGATGCCCTATCTGGGCATTCTGGCTGCGGGCATCGTGACGGTGATCGGTGCCGCCTCGCTGATCGAGATGATCTATCACATGCAGCTCAATGCGGCTCTGGGCCCCAAGGTGCCGTTCATGGGAACCGAACTGGACACTAGTGCGGCTGCCACCTGGACAGTGGCAATTGTGGTGTTCGTGGTGGGCCTGGGCCTGCTGGAGGGCGTGCGCCGACTGACGGCCCGTCGCTGGGGCCGCATACAGGAAGCGATCGAAGAAAGCATCAAGAAAGGGGAGGGTTGAACCATGTCCAGCATCGCCATCCATCAACCAGCTGCGCAAGCTGTGCAGCAGTCTGCTCATGCGCTGGAGCTGCGCGATCTGCGCAAAAGCTTCGGCAAGACAGAAATCATTCGCGGCGCCAATCTGGCGGTCAATGCGGGCGAGCGCGTCGCCATCATCGGCCCCAATGGTGCGGGCAAGAGCACGTTGTTCAATCTGATCAGCGGCCGCTTCGAGCCCAGCAGTGGCGAGGTGCTGCTGCACGGCCAGCGCATTGACGGCAAAAAGCCTTTCGAGATCAATCGCATGGGGTTGTCGCGCAGCTTTCAGATCACGAATATCTTTCCCAAGCTTTCGGTGTTTGAAAACCTGCGCTGCAGCGTGCTCTGGAGCCTGGGCTACCGCTACAGCTTCTGGCGTTTTCTCTCCAATCTGCACGATGCCAACGAACGTGCCAACGAGCTGATGGAGATGATCGGCCTGCATCGCAAGCGCGACACGCTCGCGGTGAACCTGACCTATGCCGAGCAGCGTGCTCTGGAGATCGGCATCACCATCGGCGGCGGTGCCAGCGTCATCCTGCTCGACGAACCCACGGCAGGCATGAGCAATAGCGAAACCGCGCATTTCATTCAGTTGATCAAGAAAGTCACCGAAGGCAAGACGCTGCTGACCGTGGAGCACGACATGGGCGTGGTCTTCGGGCTGGCGGACAAGATTGCCGTGGTGGTCTATGGCGAGGTCATCGCCTATGACACTCCCGAAGCCGTGCGTGCCAATGCGCGGGTGCAGGAGGCCTACCTGGGCTCCTCCGTCGCCGATCAACAGGCCTCTGCGCACTGAAGGAGTCCCCATGCTAAAGATCAATGATTTGCACGCCTATTACGGCAAAAGCCATGTGCTGCATGGCGTGGACTTCGAGGTTCATGCCGGCGAGATCGTTGCCTTGCTGGGGCGTAACGGCTCGGGCCGCTCCACCACAGCCAAGGCCATCATGGGACTGGTGCACTGGGAGGGGGCACTGGACTGGAAAGGCAAGAACCTGCATGGCAAGAAAGCCTACGAGGTGGCCCATCTGGGTATCGGCTATGTGCCCGAAAGTCGTGACGTATTCCCCAATCTGACCGTGCATCAGAACCTGATGCTGGGGCAGAAAGGCAAGGGCAAAGGCAGTCGCTGGGGCTTTGACGATATGTATGCCATGTTTCCCCGCCTCAAGGAACGTCAGCACACCGAGGCCGGCGTGATGTCGGGCGGCGAGCAGCAGATGCTCACGCTCTGCCGCACGCTGATGGGTGACCCGGATCTCATCATCATCGACGAACCCACGGAAGGGCTGGCGCCCAAGATCGTGGAACTGGTGGGAGAGTACCTCAAGAAGATCAAGGATCGTGGCGTGTCCGTGCTGCTGATCGAGCAAAAGCTGACCATCGCCATGAATATCTCGGACCGGGCGCTGGTCATGGGCCATGGGCATATTGTTTTTGACGGAACTCCCGAAACCCTCAGAGCGAACGAAAAGGTTCGCAAGGAGTGGCTGGAGGTTTGAGCTGACACACCCCTTGAGCGGCTTTGCCGCTTTGCGGGAGAGGGACAACATCCTGGCTGCGGGGCGGTGGGGCCGCCCAGGCCCTTGCTTGATGTCTCTGATATGAGGTGTGCTCATTCTGTGAGCTGTCTCGCTCAGGACAAGCATCAGTTGCGCAACGCAGCAAAATTCGGAAAATAAAAAACGCACGACCGTTCTTTTCTATTTATTGAACAGGGGACAACAGCATGACTGCTGAATACAAAGTGGACGGAGCCATCGCCGTCATTACCTTGAACAACCCGCCGGTCAACGGCCTGGGTCTGGCCACCAGACGAGGTGTGGTTGAGGGTTTGCGCCAGGCTCTGGCGGATGACGCCGTCAAGGCCATCGTCATTACCGGCGCCGGCAAGGCCTTCTCGGGCGGAGCCGATATCACAGAGTTCGGCAAGGAAGATGCCTACCGCGAGCCGCATCTGATTTCGGTCATCCAGCAACTGGACCTGTCGACCAAGCCTGTGATCGCCGCGATTCACAGCGTCTGCATGGGGGGCGGGCTGGAGCTGGCGCTGGGATGCCATTACCGCATTGCCGCCCCCGGCACGGCCGTGGCGCTGCCCGAGGTCAAGCTGGGCCTGCTGCCAGGCGCCGGCGGCACCCAGCGCCTGCCTCGCGTACTGGGTGTGGAAGCCGCACTCAATATGATTGTCAGCGGCGAGACCGTGATGAGCGAAATGCTGGCCATGCTGCCCGGCCAGAAGCTGTTCAGCAAGATGTCTGCTTCGGCCGAGACGCTGCTGGCCGAGGCCAAGGCCTTGGCGCTGGAAGTCGCCGATGTCCGCCCGCTGCCGCGTGTGCGCGACCTGTCCTGCAAGCATCCCCAGGGCGAGGCCTATTTCGAGTTCGCCGCCACCATGGTGCAGGGCATGTCCAAGAACTTCCCTGCGCCCCTGCGCTGCCTGGAAGCCGTCAAGAATGCCACGACCAAGAAATTCGACGACGGCATGGTGGCCGAGCGCGAGGCCTTCATGCAGCTGATGATGACGCCCGAGTCGCGTTCGCTGCGTCATCTGTTCATGGCCGAGCGTGCCGCCTCCAAGATCCCCGACGTGCCCGGCGATACGCCTGTGCGCGAAATTCGGACAGTGGGTGTGATCGGTGCCGGCACCATGGGCGGCGGCATTTCCATGAACTTCCTCAATGCGGGCATTCCCGTCACGATTCTGGAGACCAAGCAGGAAGCCCTGGATCGCGGCGTGGCGACCATCCGCAAGAACTACGAGGCCCAGGTCAAAAAGGGCAAGCTCTCCGAGCAGAAGTACGAGCAGCGCATGGCGTTGCTCAGCACCACGCTCAACTATGGCGATCTGAAGAATGCCGACCTCATCATCGAGGCCGTGTTCGAGGAGCTGGGCGTGAAGGAGCAGGTCTTCAAGCAGCTCGATGAAGTGGCCAAGCCCGGCGCGGTTCTGGCATCCAACACTTCCACGCTCGATGTGGACAAGATCGCCGCCTTCACCAAGCGTCCGCAGGATGTGGTGGGCATGCATTTCTTCAGTCCCGCCAATGTGATGAAGCTGCTGGAAGTGGTGCGCGGCAAGGCCACGGCCAAGGATGTGCTGGCCACGGTGATGAAGGTAGGCAAGAAGATCAAGAAGACGGCCGTGGTCTCCGGCGTCTGCGACGGCTTCATCGGCAATCGCATGATCGAGCAGTACTCGCGCCAGGCTGGCTTCCTGTTGGACGAAGGTGCATCGCCACAGCAGGTGGACAAGGCCATCGAGAAGTTCGGCTTTGCCATGGGCCCGTTCCGCATGGGCGACCTGGCGGGTAACGATATTGGCTGGGCCATCCGCAAGCGTCGCTATGTCGAGAAGCCCGATATGAAGTACAGCGCCAGTGCGGACCGTCTGTGCGAGCTGGGTCGCTTCGGCCAGAAGACCGGTGCGGGCTGGTATGACTATGTGCCCGGCAAGCGCGACGCCATCCCTTCGGAGGTGGTGGCCAAGATGATCGACGAGCATCGCAAGAGCCTGGGTATCACGCCGCGCAAGATCTCCGACGAGGAAATCGTGCAGCGCCTGGTCTATGCGCTGGTCAACGAAGGCGCTCAGATTCTGGAAGACGGTATTGCCAGCAAGTCCGGCGATATCGACATGGTGTATCTGACCGGTTATGGCTTTCCGCTGTGGCGCGGCGGCCCCATGCACTATGCGGGCGAGGTCGGCCTGTTCAACGTGGTTCAGGCTATGGGCCGCTTTGCCCAGAACCCGAATGACGATGCCAAGTTCTGGCAGCCCGCGCCGTTGCTGGCCAAGCTGGCCGCCGAAGGCAAGCAGTTCAGCTAGGCGCGGACGATTTGCCACGAAACACCCAGAATCAAAGGACAGAACATGACATCCGCAGTGATTGTTTCTACCGCGCGCACTCCGCTGGCCAAGAGCTGGAAGGGCGCTTTCAACATGACTTACGGCCCCACCATGGGCGCCCACGCGGTCAAGGCCGCAGTGGAGCGCGCAGGCATTGAGGGCGCCGAGGTCGAGGATGTGATCATGGGCATGTCCCTGCCCGAAGGCACGACAGGCGGCAACGTCGCCCGTCTGATTGCCATCCGTGCAGGCCTGCCGGTCACGACATCGGGGCTGACCATCAACCGCTTCTGTTCCTCGGGACTGCAGGCGATCGCGCTGGCCTCCCAGCGCATCATCGCGGGCGAGAACGATGTGCTGGTGGCGGGCGGCCTGGAGAGCATCTCCTGTGTGCAGCCCCACCTGAATCCGCATATGGCCTTCGATCCCGAACTGACGGCCATGAAGCCCGAGATCTACTGGAATATGCTGCAGACTGCCGAGCAGGTGGCCAAGCGCTACAACATCAGCCGCGATGCCCAGGATGAGTACGGCGCCTCCAGCCAGCAGAAAGCCGCTGCGGCACAGGCGGCCGGCCTGTTCGAAGCCGAGATTGCCCCCATGAAGACCGTCATGGGCGTGGCCGACAAGGTGCGCGGACTGATCACCAAGGAGGTGACCGTCAGCAAGGATGAGGGTATTCGCGAGGGAACGACCAAGGAAGGCATCAGCGGCCTGCGCAGCGCGCTGCCCGGCGGCGTAGTCACAGCCGGCAATGCCAGCCAGTTCTCCGACGGCGCCGGAGCCTGCGCCATAGTCAGCGAAGCCTATGCATCGCGCAAGGGTCTGCAGCCCCTGGGTCGCTTCCTGGGCTTTGCCGTGGCCGGCTGCGAGCCCGACGAAATGGGCATCGGCCCCATCTATGCCATTCCCAAGGTGCTCAAGAAGCTGGGTCTGTCGATCAATGACATCGACCTCTGGGAGCTCAATGAAGCCTTTGCCGTGCAGGTCATCTACTGCCGCGACAAGCTGGGCATTCCGGCCGACCGCCTCAATGTCAACGGCGGCGCGATTGCCGTGGGTCACCCCTATGGCGTCTCGGGCCAGCGCCTGACGGGCCATGCACTGATCGAAGGCAAGCGCCGCGGTGCCAAGCGCGTCTGCGTGACCATGTGCATCGGCGGCGGCATGGGCGCAGCGGGCGTGTTTGAAGTGCTGTAAGCAGGGCTTGGGCCAAGCCGCCTTCTGGTCACCTTGGGGTAGGGGCTGGAGGCGGCTTTTTTCTCCTCTGTATATATGAAATTGATAGCTTCAAGCGCTTTGTCCATAAGCGATGAAGCCTGCTTTGATAGGTAATCTATGCGCCTGCGTTCCACCATTGACTTTCTGCTCTACGACTGGCTGCAGGCCGAAGGCCTGACCAGCCGCCCCCGCTTTGCCGATCATTCGCGTGATACTTTCGATGCGGTGATGGATACCTGCGAGCGCATTGCGCGCGAGAAATACGCACCCTTCAACCGCACGGTGGACTTGCAGGAGCCGCAGTTCGATGGCGAGAAGGTCATCCTGCCTCAATGCACCTACGAAGCCCGCGAGGCCTATGCCGAATCGGGCATGCTCAGCGCCGCCCAGGACTACGAGATGGGCGGCATGCAGCTGCCCTATACCGTGGAGGCGGCGGCCAACTGCTTCTTCGCGGCGGCCTCGATCAGCATTGGCTCGAACATGCTGACCTCGGGCAATGCCAATGCCATCATGGCCCATGGCAGCGAGCGGCAGAAAAAAGTCTTTGCCGCCAATGAGTTCAACGGCCGCTGGGCCGGCACCATGGCCTTGTCCGAGCCGCAGGCGGGCTCGTCGCTGTCGGACATCGCCACGCGCGCGGAACCCGATGGCATCGAGCATGAGAGTGACGCGCTGGGGCCGCGCTATCGCCTCAAGGGCAACAAGATGTGGATCAGCTCGGGCGACCACGAAATGACCGAGAACATCGTGCATCTGGTGCTGGCCAAGATTCCGGGCGCCGATGGCAAGACCATTCCCGGCGTGAAGGGCATTTCGCTGTTCATCGTGCCCAAGAAGCTGGTCGATGCCGAGGGCCGGCTGACCGGCGAGCGCAACGATGTGGCCCTGGCAGGCCTCAACCACAAGCTGGGCTGGCGCGGAACGACCAATACCCTGCTCAATTTCGGCGAAGGCAAATACCCTGTGCGCGGTCAGCATGGTGGCGGTCTGGACGGCCGCGGCGCGGGTGCGATCGGCTATCTGGTCGGCAAGCCCGGCGAGGGCCTCAAATGCATGTTCCACATGATGAACGAGGCGCGCATTTCCATCGGCATGGCGGCCTCCATGCTGGGCATGGCCGGCTATCACGCCAGTCTCGAATATGCGCAAAGCCGTCCACAGGGCAGGCCCATAGGCGAGGGCGGCAAGGATGCGAGCCGGCCGCAGTCGCGCATCATCGAACATGCCGACGTCAAGCGCATGCTGCTGGCGCAGAAGGCCTATTGCGAAGGTGCGCTGGCCTTGAACCTGCTGTGCGCCAGATTGGTGGACGAGCAGTACACGGGCGAAGCACAGCAGGCGGCAGAAGCCAGGCTGCTGCTGGAGGTGCTGACGCCGGTGGCCAAGAGCTGGCCCAGCGAGTTCTGCCTGGAGGCCAATTCGCTGGCCATCCAGATCCATGGCGGCTATGGCTATACGCGCGATTTCGCGGTCGAGCAGTACTGGCGCGACAACCGCCTGAACATGATTCACGAGGGCACGCACGGCATACAGGCCATGGATCTGCTGGGCCGCAAGGTCGTCATGGATGGCGGCAAGGGCCTGCAACTGCTGGCTGCACGCATCAATGCCACCATTCAGCGGGCCATGCAGCATGAGAAGCTGGGCAGCTATGCCAATCAACTGGCGCGTGCGCTGGCCGATGTTGGATCAACCACCAAGGCAGCCTGGGCCACGGGCAACCCGCAGGAGGCACTGGCCAATGCCGTGCCCTATATGCAGGCTTTCGGTCACCTGGTGCTGGCCTGGATCTGGCTGGATGTGGCGCTGGCCGTACTGGCCATGGACAAGGATCTGGCGATTGCTGCTCATCGCGGCAGCATGGCGGCGCAGCGCTACTTCTTCCATTACGAGCTGCCGCGCATCGGCGCCTGGCTACAGGTGGTCAAGGCGCGCGACATGACCTGTGCAGGGATGGAGGAGGAGGCGTTCTGAGCCTCGCAGCGCAATAAAAAGGCCCGCATCAGCGGGCCTTTTTCATGGAGCAGGTTCAGCTCAGGGCTTTTCGCAGTTGCCGCTCATACCCACCATACCGGACAGCTTTTGAAGGCTGGAGCGCTGTTTCAGGCAGTCCTGATAGCTGGCTTCGGCGGCTTTCTGCTGCGCTATTTGAGTGGCTTTGGTGCGTTCGGCGCGCAGCTGGGCGATGCGTTCGCGAATCTGCGGCATCAGTGCAGTGGCGGCCTTCTCGCCTTCCACAATCGCGTGGCTGCGCTGTGCGAAGTCGGCCGGGCCGATGTCCAGCACTTTGGGACGAATGATGATGTCGGCACGCGCCAACTCGGCCTGGCCCAGCTTCTGACCCATGATGGCAATCGACTGATTGAGCGCTCCCAGCATATTGGCAGGGGTCTTGCCGCTGGCCTTGTTGGAGATGTCCACGGCGATCACGATGTCGGCCCCCAGATTGCGCACGGCATCCACCGGCACGGGGCTGACAATGCCGCCGTCCACATAGTGGTGCCTGCCGATGGTGACGGGCTGGAACACGCCCGGCACGCTGCTGGAGGCACGCACGGCCTGGCCTACATTGCCACGTGCGAACACGGTGCGTTCACCGTCTTCCAGGCGCGTGGAAACCGCAACAAAAGGCTTGGCCATCTGCTCCAGCGGTTTGCGGCGGACTTGTTCATTCACATAGTCCTCAAGCTTCTGGCCCAGCACCAAGCCGCCCGCAGACAGCTGCAGGTCGCGGATCTTGGCTTCGTCCAGCGCCACGGCTTTTTCCTGCAGCTCAAATGCGTTCATGCCGCTTGCATAGAGCGCACCCACCACGCTGCCGGCGCTGGTGCCTGCCACGAACGAGGGCGTGAAGCCATTGGCCTCGAGCATCTTGATGACGCCGATATGGGCAAAGCCCTTGGCCGCACCGCCGCCCAGCGCCAGGCCGATCTTGATCGGAGGGGCTGATGCGGTGGTCGAGGGGGCCTCAGGAGTCGCAGCGGGGCTGGGGGGATTGCTGCCGCAGGCGGCAAGGCCAAGCAGACTCAAACAGACCAAGGGGCGCAAAAAAGCATTCAGGCACATGCCGGGAAATCCTGCTGTCATTAGGGCGCAAAGTATAGCGACGGGTGTTTGAACCGTTGACGTACTGGTTTTGATCGTCAAAAAGCAGAGCTTCCTGTGCTTGATAGCAAATAGTTTGGGACATGTATCCTTTGTTTGGCCTATGCGTGCCGATGCGGCTTTGCAGACAATGTTCTCATCACAAGCAAGTGGCTGGCCCGCTCGGGCGGCGCGGCAGGACCAACGACTGTCCGCTCTGTCCCTGTCGCAGGCCCGGCCCGATCAAGAGGCAGCAAATGTCGCAAAGCAATACATGGCAGGCCGGCGCCATAACGGCACAGGCCTCGGTCTGGTGGGTGGGCTTCGGCCTGGTGGTGGGTGTGCTGGGGGCGGCGCTGATCAGTCCCTTGTATGCGCTCTATCAGCAAGCCTGGCAGTTGCGGCCCAGCGATATCTCGCTGATCTATGTGCTCTATATGTGCGGTGGCCTGTGCGCCCTGCTGTTTCTGGGGCGTCTGCCCGACCGCATCGGCTTTCAGCGCGTGATGCTGTGTTTCCTGTGCCTGACGCTGGCAGGCACCCTGATCTCCATGCTGGCCTGGAATCTGCCCAGCCTGATCGTCGGGCGCTTCATGGTGGGGGTGTCATCAAGCCTCATCACCATCAGCGCCACCACGGGGCTGACACTGCTGGCTTCCAGCGCAAGCACCGGTCTGCAGCCGCAGCGCGTGGCCATGGTGGCCAGCTTTCTCAATGTGCTGGGCTTTGGTCTGGGGCCCTTGATCGGTGGCGTGGCGGGGCAGTGGCTGCCTCAGCCCTTGACGACGGCCTATCTGGTGCCGCTGGTGCTGGGCTGCATCGGTGTGGCGGGCGTTGTCACGCTCAAGTTGCCGGAGTCGGTGCAGCGGGGTGCGGGCCAACTGGGGCAGGCCCCGGGTCGCCTGCACTGGCGGGACTGTCTGCCGCGGCTGACCTGGCCTGTGCACGAGGATTCCCTGGCCTTTGCACTGACCTGTGGCTACCCGTTCGTGGCGTTTGGCGTATTCGGGCTGTATGCCTGCATGGCGCCGCTGTTTCTACAGCAGATGATTCCCTGGAGCGGCCCGGTGGTCAGCGGTACGGCCATTGCGGTGATTTTGCTTGTCTCTGCAGGCATTCAACTGGTGGCTGCCAGCCTGCCGCTGCACCGCTGCGGTTTTGCCGGCATGGCGCTGCTGGTGCTCAGCAACGGCATGCTGTTGCTGAATCTGCAGATGCGCTCGACGCTGCTGTTCATCTTGGGCGTGTGTTTGACGGCACTGGGGCATGGCATGTGCATGCTGGCCGGCATGACCATGGTGGGCCGTCTTGCCAGACCCGACAACCGGGCAGGCATGTTGTCTACCTATCAGACCATCGGTTTGCTTGGCTCCATGCTGCCCATGATGGCAGTGGGCTGGATTGCCGACCACTGGAGCATCAAGCTGGCCGTGAGCCTGTTTGCCTGCTTTGTCATGCTGTTGGCTACCCTGCTGGGCTTGGCATTTGTGCGCCATCCGCGCATGCAAGAGGTTGCGGATTAGCGCATGGCTTGCATAGAGTTTCTGTAAATCACAGAAGAAAACACTTATTAATCAAATGTCACAAATTCGGACAAATTTGTCCTACAGGGATGCGGGAAAAGTTCGTATCCGAGCCAAAATGGTGGTTCGTTACAGTTGACCGTCATGTTTTTGCAAGCATTAAGGGAGAAATCGATATGACCACTATGTTCAAGCGTTCCGCTCAAGTTCTGGCCATTACCGCCTTGGCCTTTGGCTTGGCTGCCTGCGGCAAGTCCGACGACAACAAGACCGCTGGCCAGAAGCTCGATTCCGCCATTTCCCAGACCGAGAAGGCTGCGGAAAATGCTGGCAGCAAGATTGAAGAAGGTACGGCCAAGGCCGGCGATGCAGCTGCCGATGCATTGGCCAAGGCTGGTGAAGCTACCGGTGCCGCCATGGAAAAGGCTGGCAACAAGATGGAAGAAGGCGCTGCCAAGGCGGGTGCTGCCCTCGATGACGCCGGCATTACCGCTGCCGTCAAGACCGATTTGATCAAGGCCCCGGAAATCAGCGCTCTGCAGATCAATGTGGACACCAAGGGCGGCGCAGTGACCCTGACTGGCACCGTGCCCAGCGAAGCCGTCAAGACCCAGGCCGGCGAGATCGCCAAGGCTGCCAAGGGCGTGACCTCGGTCAACAACAATCTGACCGTGAAGGCTGGCTGATCCCCCTAGGTCGCCACCTCGCATGAAGCCAGAGCGCGCAAGCCCTCTGGCTTTTTTGTGGCTGCATGGCACTAAGATCAGGGCATGACCCAAGCCGACCACAAGCTATCCACCCATCTGATCCATCATCCCTACAAGCCACCGGCGGACTTCGAAGGCCCTCAGCTTGCCGTGCACAAGGCCTCGACCGTGTACTTCGAGAATGTGCAGGCCATGCGCGAGCGCCGCTGGCTGGACAAGAGCAGCTACACCTACGGTCTGCATGGCACGCCAACGACCTATGCCCTGGAAGAACGTCTGGCATCGCTGGAAGGTGGTCTGCAATGCCTGCTGGTACCCAGCGGCCTGGCCGCGATTGCCACGGTGTCGCTGGCGCTGCTCAGGACGGGCGACGAGGTGCTGGTGCCCGACAACGTATACGGTCCCAACAAGACGCTGACCGAGGGCGAGCTGGCTCATTTCGGCATTCGCCATCAGTACTACGACCCCATGTGCGTCGAAGACCTGGCAGCCAAGATCACGCCGGCCACCAAGCTGGTCTGGCTGGAAGCTCCGGGCTCGGTAACCATGGAGTTCCCGAATCTCGTCGAGCAGGTGCGCCTGTGCCGGGCCAGGGGCGTGACCATGGTGCTGGACAACACCTGGGGCGCGGGTCTGGCTTTCCGTCCCTTCGACCTGCTGGGCGATGGCAGCCTGGGCGTCGATGTCACGGTCCATGCCCTGACCAAATACCCCAGCGGCGGCGGTGATGTGCTGATGGGCAGCATCATCACGCGCAACCAGCCCCTGCATATGCGCATCAAGCTCGCGCACATGCGCCTGGGTCTGGGCGTGAGCGGCAACGACGCCGAAGCCGTGCTGCGCAGCCTGCCCAGCATCGGCCTGCGCTATCACGCGCAGGATCGCTCGGCACGCCAGCTGGCGCAGTGGCTGGCTGCCCAGAGTGCCGTGGCGCAGGTGCTGCACCCCGCCATGCCTGATGCCCCGGGCCATGCTTGCTGGAAGCAGCTGTGCGGACAAGGGCTGGGCCGGGATGGCGTGGCCGCCGGTCTGTTCAGCGTGGTCATCGACGAGCGCTTCGACCAGGCGGCCGTCGATCGCTTCTGCGACAGCCTGCGCCTGTTCAAGCTGGGCTACAGCTGGGGTGGGCCTGTGAGTCTGGTCGTGCCCTATGAGCTGCCCGAGATGCGCAGCCGTGCCACACCCCATATCAAGGCGGGCACCGTGGTGCGCTTTGCCATCGGCCTTGAGGATACTAGCGATCTGCAGGCCGACCTGGCCCAGGCCCTGCTCAGGGCCTTTGGTTGAAGCTATTTAAATAGGAGCTGGCAGCGCTTGTTGAGAAGCGATTTCAATGTTTTTATTGACTGAAGTCAATAAAGGCTGGGCGCTATAAGCTCTTGTTTTCATAGTGAAAACGCGGAGGCCGGCATGCGGGCTTTCCGCAATGCAGATTCGAGGTTGAGCGGGTAACTTGTTCCTGTCAGCTGCCGCCACCGAGGCGCGGTACGGGCGACAAGGAGGGTCTCGCATGCAAGCTTCCCCTGTTTCCGAGGTCAAGGCCGAGTCCGGCAATCTGCAGATTCTGCAACTGCGCTGGAGCGAGCCTTGGCAATGGCTGCTGCTGGGCCTTAGCGATGTGCGGCGCGCTCCAATGATTGCGCTGTTCTACGGCCTGTGTTTCTGGGGCATGGCGCGTCTGATGGCCTGGGTGTTTCGCTCCAGCCCCGAATATCTGATGTCCATGGCCAGCGGCTGTCTGCTGGTAGGCCCCTTCCTGGCCATGGGCCTGTACTACGTCAGCAAGCAACTGGAGCAGGGCAAGCCCGTGCTGCTGTCGGAGTCGTTGACCTGCTGGGACAAGCATCTGGCCAGCATGGGCATGCTGGTCATGGTGCTGATGGTGCTGGAGATGCTCTGGGGGCGCGCCGCCATGGTGGTGTTCGCCATTTCGTTCGATACCGGCATGCCCAGTACGGCAACCCTGCTGCAGACCCTGCTGCGGCCCGAGAACTGGGAGTTCCTGCTGGGCTACGCCGCGGTTGGCGGGATATTTGCTGCCTTGGTGTTTGCCAGCATGGTGGTTTCACTGCCCGCCATTCTCGATCTGGATACCGATGCCTTGACGGCCTGCATCACCAGCATGCGCGTGGTAGGGGCCAATACGGGTGTGATGCTGCTGTGGGGGCTGATCATCACCGTGTTGATCGCGGTCTCGCTGCTCTTCTACAGTGCAGGTCTGATCGTCATCGGGCCGCTGCTGGGTTGCACCAGCTGGCATGCCTATAAAGCCAGCGTCCGCGCCGAAAGCAAGGAGAACCCTGCTTAAGGTGCAATGAGGGGGGATGTCATGGAGTTCTGGAACTGGTTGAAAAAAGTCTTCACGCCCCAGCCAGGCGCTTCGGGCCACAGCACCGATTCGCAGCTGACCTGGACTTCGGCGAGCAGCCGCGAGGACGGCCGCGACGTCTTCAACGACAGCTATTTTTGCGGCTCGGGCAGCAACGAGAGTGCCTGCAGTCCGGACGGCGGCGACTCTGGCGGTGATGGCGGAGGCAGCGGCGACTGAGGCCGCGCGGCCGTCACTTATTTCAGCAATGGCCTGAGCTTGGGCCAGACATTGGCCAGCATCTGGGGCTGGGCCTGGGCATTGGGGTGAATGCGGTCGCTCTGAAACCACTGCTCGGCGTTCGCAGCATCGCCGATGCCCGACAGCAGAAACGGCACCAGCGGCAGTTTTTGCGCGTCGGCAATGCTCCTGAACATCTCGGCAAATTGCTCGGTATATGTCGCTCCATAGTTGGGCGGTACCTGCATGCCCACCAGCAGCACCTGGGCCCCGGCCTCCCTGGCGGCCTTGATCATGACTTCCAGATTCTGCTGAGTGCTCTGCAGCGCCAGGCCGCGCAATGCGTCGTTGCCGCCCAGCTCCAGAATCAGGATGCCCGGCTCATGCTGCCTGAGCAGCGACGCCAGGCGCGCTCTGCCGCCGGCCGTGGTCTCGCCGCTGATGCTGGCATTGACCACCTTGCGCGGATTCTTTTCGTCATTCATGCGCTGCTGCAGCAACTGCACCCAGCCCTTGCCGCGCGTCAGGCCGTATTCGGCGCTCAGAGAATCGCCAAGCACCAGCACCGGGCCGGGTTTCGCGCCGGGAGCGGCCTTGGCCGGCTCCTTGTTCCTGGCGGGCGATGAGGCCACTGCCGCACCGCAAGCCCCTGAAATGGCGAGCGACAGAGCAACAGCGATACAGTGACGGCGCTGCAGTGCAAAGTGCTGGTTGCGACTCTTGACGTTTTTGCTATCCAATTGATTCATGTCCACAACTCTTGCCATTCCTTTGATTGCCGTTGAGCAACTGTCCAAATCGGTGAGCGATTCCACAGGCGTGCTGGATATTTTGCGGGATATCAATCTGAGTTTCACGGCCGGCGAAACCGTTGCCATTGTGGGGGCCTCCGGCTCGGGTAAAAGCACTTTGCTGTCGATTCTGGCCGGCCTCGATACCCCCAGTCGCGGCACGGTCCGCTTGCTGGGCCAGGATCTGTTTGCACTCAGCGAGGACGACAGGGCGGCGGTGCGGGCACAGAAGATGGGCTTTGTCTTCCAGAGCTTTCAGTTGCTGGGCAATCTCACGGCGCTGGAAAACGTCATGCTGCCGCTGGAGCTGGCAGGTCAGCGCGATGCGAGAGCGCGAGCTTCGCAGATGCTGGAGCGCGTGGGCCTGGGCCAGCGTCTCAATCACTATCCCAGGCTGATGTCGGGCGGCGAGCAGCAGCGCGTGGCCCTGGCGCGTGCTTTTGTGGTTGAGCCGGCCGTGCTGCTGGCCGACGAGCCCACCGGCAGCCTGGACTTCGCCACGGGCCAGACCATCATGGAGCTGATGTTTGCGCTCAACCGCGAGCGCGGCACGACTCTGATTCTGGTGACGCATGACCGCGAGATTGCGGCGCAATGTGATCGAAGCATCACCATAGAAGCCGGGCGCTCTGTCTGAAAAACCAAAAGGCCTGTGTGATCACAGGCCTTTTTGGGGATCTGGCGCTTATCAAATAAGCGCTTGCAGCTATCAAATCAGTAGATTCTGAGTTCAAGCCTCAGATGCGCGCGACTTCCAGCCCGGCCCTGCGCTCTGCGGCGCGGCAGGCTGCCGCGGTAAACAGCACGTCGGTCGAGGAATTGAGGGCTGTCTCGGTCGAATCCTGAATCACGCCGATCACATAGCCGACACCCACCACCTGCATGGCCACATCGTTGGGAATGTTGAACAGGCTGCAGGCCAGCGGAATCAGCAGCAGCGAGCCACCGGGTACGCCCGAGGCACCGCAGGCACAGACCGCAGAGACCACGCACAGCAGTATGGCCGTGGGAATGTCCACCGAGATATTGAGCGTATGGGCAGCGGCCAGTGTCAGCACGCTGATGGTGACGGCAGCGCCGGCCATATTGATGGTGGCGCCCAGCGGGATGGAGATGCTGTAGGTGTTCTCGTCGAGCCTGAGCTTCTGGGCCAAGGCCAGATTGACGGGAATGTTGGCTCCCGAGCTGCGCGTGAAGAAGGCGGTCACTGCGCTTTCGCGCAGGCAGGTCAGCACCAGCGGGTAGGGGTTGCGGCGAGTCTGTGTCCAGACAATGACTGGGTTGATCACCAATGCCACAAACACCATGCAGCCGACCAGCACGGCCAGCAGATGAGCGTAGTCCTTGAGTGCTTCCAGCCCGCCGGAGGAGAAGGTGGCGACCACCAGGCCGAAGATGCCGAAGGGGGCCAGGCGAATCACGCCTTGAATCACGCGGGTGATGGCATGGCCAAAGTCCTCCACCATGGTGCGGGTGGTGGGCGTGGCGTGGCGTAGTGCCAAGCCCAGCGCGATAGCCCAGGCCAGAATGCCGATGTAGTTGGCGTTCAGCAATGCATTGACGGGGTTGTCGAACAGGCTTTGGACGACGGTGCTCAGCACCTGGCTGATCTCGCCGGGCACGCTCTGGACTTTGGGCGCTTCACGAAAGTGAATCACCGAGGGAAAGAGCGCGCTGGCTGCAACGGCCACGCAGGCCGCCGCCAGCGTGCCGATGACGTACAGCCAGAGCACGGGCTTGATTTGCGTTTCCTGGCCGGGGCGGTGGCTGCTGACGGCCGCCATGACCAGCAGCAGCACCAGAACCGGAGCGACAGCCTTGAGCGCGGCAATGAACAAGCTGCCCAACAGGGAGACCGACTGGGCGGCGGCCGGCCATAGCCAGGCCACCAGGCCGCCCAGAATCAGGGCAATCAGAATCTGCAGCACCAGGCTGCTGCGGTTGAACCAATCGAGCAAGGCGTTGAGCATGCTGGGTATTCGTTATGGGATGGGAGGGAGATACAAACACGTAAGCCTCCTCATGCCGGACATGAAGAGGCTATATGTATGAATGCAGGGGCAGCAGGCACAAGCCTGTTGCCAGTCGTTCTGGGTGGCAGTGGAGCTTCATGTGAAGACTCGCACTCGGAAAAAACCATGCTGGTGCTGCTTGATGAACCGGTGCCTTGCCCGTTGGGGGCGCAGTGTAGCGGCAATGGAAAACCTCAGCTCTCAGCCCAGACATGGCCCTGCGAGTCTCAGGTCTGCCGTAAACGCCGGGATAATGTGGCCCCATGTCGTCCCCCAAAGTTCTTTTCGGCTTTCACGCCGTAGGCGTGCGTCTGAAGACCGCCCCCCAATCCATCATCGAAGTCTATTTCGAGGCTTCGCGCCGCGATGCGCGCATGCGCCAGTTTCTGGAACGCGCCAAGGAAGCCGGGGTGCGTCTGATCGAGGCCGATGCCCTGCGCCTTGCCAAGCTCGCCGGCTCTCACGGCCATCAGGGCGTGGCTGCACGCGTGGAAGAAGTCAAGGACACGCGCACGCTCGACGAGCTGCTCGACGATCTGGAGGAGGAGGGGGTGAAGGCCCCGCTGCTGTTGGTGCTCGATGGTGTGACCGATCCGCACAACCTGGGGGCCTGCCTGCGTGTAGCCGACGGCGCCGGTGTGCATGCCGTGATCGCTCCCAAGGACCACGCGGCCGGCATCAACGCCACCGTGGCCAAGGTGGCCAGCGGCGCGGCCGAGACCGTGCCTTACTTCATGGTCACCAATCTGGCGCGCACGCTCAAGGAACTCAAGGAGCGCGGCATCTGGATCATCGGTACCAGCGGCGATGCCGACAAACATCTCTACCAGATGGATCTGACCGGACCGACGGCACTGGTGCTGGGGGCCGAGGGCGATGGCATGCGCCAGCTGACCCGCAAGACCTGCGATGCGCTGGTCAGTATTCCCATGCAGGGCGCGGTGGAGAGTCTGAATGTGTCCGTGGCCAGCGGTGTGTGTCTTTATGAGGCTTTGCGCCAGCGCCTGGCCGCAGCCGTTGCGATCAAGGCCTGAGCCGGCTGGCCCGGCCGCTGAAAGCGAAAACAAGGCGCGACTGCGAGAGCAGTGGCGCCTTTTTTGCGGGCGGCTGAATCGTTCTCAGACGGCCGGCAGATCGGCTGGCGTCGTGAAGTCCGGATGCAGCATGCGCTGCACGGTGCGTGCCAGCTCGCCAATCTCCATGGGCTTGCTCAGCACCACGTAGCGGCATTCCTGGGCATGCGGCACTTCGGCCTCTTCGCTGCTGGTCATGAGGATGAGCGGAATGAGAACATGCTCCCGGGCCAGCTTTTCCTGCATTTTTGCGATGCTCAAGGCACCGGAAAACTCATCGGCGGCAATGATGAGATCCACCTTCATGCCGCTGTTGATATAGCGCAGCGCGACTTCGGGTAAATATGCGGTCACGACCTGATAACCAAGTCCGTAGAGTACCTGGGCCATGGCATTGCGCGTGGCCAGATCGGGCTCGATGAGCAAAATCGTTTCCTGCCGGCCCACTGGGGCCGAGGCTTGCGGGCTCTGCGGCACGACCGGTTGTGCGCGCGGAAAGTACAGGCTCACGATGGTTCCCAGGCCTGGAGTGCTTTCCACTTCGATCAGGCCCTGGACATGGTCCATGAAGTTCTTGACCATGGGCAGGCCCAGGCCCGCGCCCTTGCCTTCGGGCTTGGTGGTGAAGAACATGTCGAAGATGCGGGCCTTGATCTCCTCACTCATGCCCATGCCGTTGTCGGCTACGCTGATCATCACGTAGTCGCCCGCATGGCTGGCACGCTTGAGCAGCACGTTCTCCGCTGTCAGCGTGATCTGGCCCTGCTCTTCGGTGGCATCACGAGCATTGATGCAGAGATTGATCAGCGAGTTCTCGAAATACAGCTTGTCCACGCTGATGGGCCAGATGCTGGACGCCATATGCAGCTGCAGTTCAGCGTTCTGGCCGACGGCCTTGCTCAGCAGAGGCTCCAGATCCTGCACCAGTGCGCGGGGGTCGGCGGCAGCCAGCTGCATGGATTTGCGACTGCTGAATCCCGTCAGATGCGATGCCAGGCTGCCTGCTTTCTGAATGGTGTTGAGTATCACATCCACATGTTCGAGCTGCTCGGGCTCACCCAGCTGCTTCTCCAGCATGCCGGCATGCAGGCCGGTGATGAAAAGCAGGTTCTTCATGTCATGCGCGACACCGGCAGACAACTGGTTCACCATGCCCATTTTCTGGGCTTGGGCGAGGTAGGTTTCGGCCTGATCCAGCGCCTGCTGCTTGAGTCTCAGCTGGTGGCTCAGCGTGGTGATCTGGTCGCGCAACTGATTCTCGGATTGCCGGACGCTGTCTATGCCCAGGTTGGCGCCGACCCAGTAGAGAATTCTGCCCTGCGCATTCTTGACGGGAGACAGCGACGAGAAAAACCAGTGGAACTGTCCGTCATGGCGCTTGATGCGCAGCCGGTATCCCGTCGGCTTTTCGGTGATCAGGGCGCGCGACAGCCCGGTGTTGACGGTCGCCAGATCGTCGGGATGCACGATATCAATCCATATGCCTTCGCGCAGGCTCAGGGGGCGTACTTCCCGGTAGGCGTATTCATGCAGGGCCCGGTTGAGCCAGGTCACCTCTCCATGGGGTGTTGCAATCCAGACCTGGTAGGGCAGGTGGTCCAGAAAGTCCTCAAAGCGGTTGACATGCCCTAGCCCGAGCTCGTCATCGGGTTCACGAAACGAGGTTTCGGTCGGCAATACATAGCATTGCACCGCTTCTGCCGCGCCATTGCCCTGAATCGGCGAAAAATGCCAGAGTCCGGGGTGATCGGGCAAGTTTGCAGTCGCTTCCAGGCCTGTCTCCACGCACTGCCTGATAGCCAGCCTGGCTGTTTCCAGAATCTCGCGCGCGGGAATGCCGGGTGCCTGGTGACTGGGCTGCAGAAGGCGCTGCAATGCAGGATTGGCAAAGCGCAGTTCCAATGTCTGGACATCAACAAGACCCCATGCCAATGCTGCAGGCGTCATGGCTTGCTGAAGTGCGAACAATTGGCCCGATTCGTTCATATGCTGGTGTGGTGCAATATCAGGCAAAGAAGAAGCTCCGCAGAGAAATTCAAGTATTCCACGTTGCAACTCGATTTATGAGGTTATAGCCTTGGTTCAAGCACTTATTGACAATTCTTCGACGTCCTTGGGTGCGATTGCCTGCGTGCGTCGCTGGCTGGGGGAGGCGCAGCGACTGGCCGTGCTGACCGGGGCCGGTGTCAGCGCCGAGTCGGGAGTGCCCACTTTCAGAGAGGATGCAAACGGGTATTGGTCCCAGTTCAAGCCCGAGGAAATGGCCAGCGAGTTGGGGTATCGCCGCGATCCGGCTCATGTCTGGCGCTGGTACGAGCACCGACGTGCGCTGGTTGCCAAGGTGACTCCCAATGAGGGGCACCTGGCGCTGGCGCGTTGGGCGCGACAGCATCCGGGTCGAATGACACTCATCACGCAGAATGTGGATGGTCTGCACCAGCAGGCGGGCAGTGAAGGTGTGCTGAGCCTGCATGGGGAGCTGAGCAGGAATCGCTGGCTGAATCGCCGTTGTGCGTCCTGCGACATGGAGCAGGCTGTCCCGGGCGAGCCGCCTCATTGCGCCGCCTGCGGCAATTTGCTGCGGCCTGCCGTCGTGTGGTTTGGCGAGTCTCTGCCGAGCCAGACCTGGGCCAGGGCAGAGCAGGCGGCAGAGCAATGTCAGCTGATGCTGGTGATCGGCACGTCGGGCGCAGTCTACCCGGCAGCAGGTCTGGCCAAGATCGCACGGCGCAACCGGGCGCGCGTGGTCATCATCAACCCCCATGCCAGCGAGCTGGACTCGGTGGCCGACCAGATGATCGCCATGCCATCGGCACAGGTGCTGCCCTTGCTGCTGGCAAGTCCCGAGTAGGCCAGGAGGGGATTGCTAGCGGCTGTCTCGGTGAGGAGACTGCTTTGGCAGTTGACGCCGATCTTCCGACCCCGGGGGGCGGTACTGCGTTTACACCCAGCCCAGCGCACCCAGCGCCGCGCCGGCAGCCAGCAGCCACAGCAGATGAATGCGTGTGCGCCATACCAGCAATGTGCATGCAAGGCTCAGCAGCCATAGCTTCCAGTCCCTGCCAGGGTTGCCGCTGGCGCTGCCCAGCAGCCAGCCTGTCGCCAGCAGCAGACCAATCACCAGCGGAGCCATGCCTTGCTTGAAGGCGCGCACGCCGCGTTTGTCCCGGTTGCGCTGACCCCAGCGCGAGGCCTGCCAGGTCAGCAGCGAGCTGGGCAGCAAAATGCCCACCATGCATACGGCAACTCCGAGTGCTCCTAGTCCCCAGGCCGCCGGGCCGGTGCCGCCTCCTGCATTCAGACCCACGTTCCAGCCCAGCAGGGCGATGAACAACACATTGGGGCCGGGGGCGGCCTGGGCAATGGCGATGGAACTGGTGAACTGGGTTTCCGACAGCCAGCGATTGCCGTCGACCAGATAGCGGTGCATATCGGGCGCAGCGGTGATGGCTCCACCCACGGCCATCAGCGACAGCGTCAGGAAATAGGCAAACAGATGCAGCCAGTCCACGGTCTGCAGCTCGATCGTCAGCGTGCTCATGCCAGCCTCCGGTAGGTCAGCACGCAGCCTGTTGCGCCCACCAGCAGCAAGGCCCAGAACAGCGGCAGGCGCAGCACGGCCACCAGCACAAAGGCGGCGATGGCCAGCCCTGCGCAATACCACTTGCCCAGCGGGTGCTTGCGCAGCGTGCCAGCCAGCTTCAGGCCCATGCCCGCCACCAGCCCTGCCGCCACGGCGCCCATGCCGCGCAGGGCTCCGGCCACGGCCGGGTTGGCCGCAAACTGGGTATAGATCAGGGTGAGGCTGATGACCACCAGCATAGGAAACGTCAGCATTCCGCACAACCCCACGATGGCGCCGCGCCAGCCGAAGTAGCGTTCGCCCAGCATGATGGAAAGATTCACCACATTGGGGCCGGGCATGATCTGTGCCACGGCCCAATCCTCCATGAACTCCTCATTGCTCAGCCATTGGCGTTTTTCGACCAGTTCGCGCTGCACCACGGCCAGCACACCGCCAAAGCCCTGCAAGGCCAGAAAGGTCAGCGACCAGAAAAGTTCGCTCAGATGGCGCGGGCGTGGCCGCTCGGCTTGCGGCAGTGACGAAGGGGCGGGTGAGCTCATTGAAAGGGCCTCTGGGCCTCTGGAGAAAGTGATGGCGATCAGCCGTGGATGCTAATGCGGACGCCCCTGCCCGGATAGCTGCCAGCCATCTTCAGTAGAGAAGGGCGTATCGATCACTTTGATGGCTCCCGTTGCCGGATCGCGACGCCGGCTGTGATCAGAGGTCGCCCAGTATCTGTTCCAGATCTGCGTCGTCGGCATCGGCCTCCAGGCGCAGGCTGCCCTGTATGTGATCCAGATGGCTGAGCATCAGCTGTTCTGCCAGCTCGCCATTGCCCGCGACAATGGCATCGACCACGGCCTCGTGCTCGTCCACCAGACAGCAGGTGTTGACCGCCGATTCATACAGCGAGATCGTCAGGCAGGTCAGCGTGGACAGTTCACGCATGCTGCGCAGCAGCGCGGAGTTGCCGGCCAGTTCGGCAAGCAGTACATGAAATTCGCCGGACAGGCGAACCGTGGCTCGCTTGTCGGAGTTGGCGCGAGCATCGCGCTCCTGCTTCAGATGGGTCTGCAGGCGACGGATCTTGCTGTTGTCCATGTTCAGAACGAGGCGCCGCACAATGCCTGGCTCTATCAGCCGGCGCGCTTCGAAGACGTCCAGCGCCTGCTCGATGCTGGGCTTGGCAACAAAGGCTCCGCGCTGCGGGAATAGCTCCACCATCTGGTCGCGGGCCATGCGGGCAAGGACCTCGCGCACGCGAGCCCGGCTGGTGTTGAAGATATTGGCCAGCCTGTCTTCGCCGAGCTTGGTTCCCGGCAGCAGGCGGTGCTCATGGATGGCTGTGGCAATGCGGGCTGCCATTTCATCCACGGTAATTTCAGATCGAGATGTGTTGCTTCGATTGTTCACTTTTGTAGTGTGTTTTGTCGACATGCCGGTGAATTCTAGTGTCACGCGGCATGTCGGATTCGAACATCCCGATTGAGGTTATCCCGCAGCCTGTTCAGGGCAGCTGGCTCAATAGCTGGGTGAGCCCCGGGGGGAGGTTCTTGAAGTCCTTGCGCGGTGGTTTGGCAAAACTGCCTGCGCGTGCCGCAGCGGGAGCCAGCGAGACCAGGCTCTGCGCATGATTGACGGCGCTGGAGACGCCATCGACGGCTGGCACCGGCAAACTCTGCTTGATGGAGCGTGCCAGGCCCGCCAGCGGGGCGCCGGCAATGATCAGTACATCGGCGCCATCTTCGCTGACCGCTGCTTCGCACAAGGCCTGCAGGCGTGCTGCATGGTCATCCTGCACACTTCCGATATCTCGCAGAGGCTCGTCCAGGCAGCGAATGCTGGCCAGTCGGTCTATGAGTCCGTTGCGCTCGACCATATCTCGGTACCAGGCGGTAATGCGCCTGGAGATGGCAATGATCGAGAAGCGTTTGCCCAGCATGCAGGCGCTCATGAGTGCGGACTCGGTCATGCCCAGCACGGGAATGTCCAGAGCCTCGCGCAGGCCTTCGAGGCCCGGATCGCCAAAGGCCGCCAGGATGACGGCGTCATGTTGGTGCGCATGTTCGGCGGCCAGCTCGGCCACGGCGTAGGCGGCAATCATGGCCTCGAAGCGCGTCTCGATATAGGCCACCCCCATGGGAGCGGTCAGCATGGTGATTTCCGTGTCTGGCGCGGCGGCCAGCCTGGCCTCTTTCTCGATGAGCGCGGTGACGCTCTCGGAGATATTGGGGTTGATGATGAGCAGTTTCATGGTGTGTTCGTGCTGAAGTTTCAGAAGCGGGCCTGGTGGCGCTTGGGCAGCAGTGTGGGCGCGCCGCGCTGCAGGAAGCGGCCGCTGCCGGCGCGGGCGTGGAATTGCTCGCCGTCCCAGACTACCTGTCCCGCAGACAGGGTGAGGCAGGGCCAGGCCTTGAGCTGCTGGCCTTCATAGGGCGTGTAGTCCACGTTGTGGTGCAGATCGCGGTTGCTGATGGCGCGTTCGCCTTCCTGCCAGACCACGAGGTCGGCATCGGCGCCGATGGCAATGCTGCCCTTGCGCGGATGCAGGCCGTAGACCTTGGCCGGGTTGGTGGAGGTCAGCTCCACGAAGCGGTTGAGTGTCATGCGGCCCGTCAGCACACCATGCGTGTAGAGCAGCGACAGGCGGGTCTCGATGCCAGGAATACCGTTGGGAATGTGACCAAAGGACACCTCCTCGCCATTGGGCTTCTTGCCTTCGGGTGAATCGTAGTTGAACGGCGCATGGTCCGATGAGAACACGGTGAACAGGCCGTCGTTCAGCCCGTTCCAGATCACTTCCTGGTTGGCCTGATCGCGCGGCGGTGGGCTGCACACGCACTTGGCGCCCTGGTAACTGTCATCTATGCCCAGATCCTCGGCGCTGAGGAACAGGTATTGCGGGCAGGTCTCGGCCATGATGTTCATGCCGTGGGAGCGGGCCCAGCGGATCTGCTCGACGGCCTCGCGGCCCGAGACATGGACGATGAGAATGGGCACATCGGCAAGCTCCGAGAGCGCGATGGCGCGGTGGGTGGCTTCGCGCTCCACCAGCATGGGACGAGAGACCGCGTGGTAGCGCGGAGCGGAGCGGCCGCTGGCTTCCAGGCGCTTGGTCAGCCACTGGATGCAGTCGGCGTTCTCGGCATGGATCATGGCGGTGGCGTCGTACTTGCGCGCCACGTCCAGCACGTCGAGGATCTGGCCGTCGTTGAGCTTCAGATCGTCATAGGTCATGTAGATCTTGAAGGAGGTATAGCCTTCGCGGATCAACTGGGGCAGTTCCTTCTCCAGAACTTCGGGGGTGGGGTCGCTGACGATCATGTGGAAACCGTAGTCCACGTGGGCTCTGCCGTCGGCGCGACGGTGGTAGTCCTCCACGGCCGCGCGCAGCGACTGGCCCTTGGCCTGGGCCGCGAACGGAATCACGGTGGTGGTGCCGCCGCAGGCTGCGGCGCGCGTGCCGCTGTCGAAGTTGTCGGCCATGCGCACCGGCGGTTCCATGGGCTGGTCCAGGTGGCAGTGGGCGTCGATGCCGCCGGGCGTGACCACGCGGCCGGCAGCGTCATATTCGCGGGCGCCGGCGGGCAGGTTGGCGCCCAGCTGGACTATCTTGCCGTCGCGAATGGCTATATCGGATTCAAAGATGTCGCTGGCGGTGGCAACGCGCGCATTGCGCACTACGAGATCAAATTCGCTGGATTTCATGCTGAATATCAGAGTTTCGGGGTGTCGGTAGGGTCTGCCGGTGCTCCGGACTTGCCCTGGTGTTGTGATGCGAGTTCGAGTTCGCGCGCCAACGCCTTGTGGCGGGCGGGCGTGGGTTTGGCATGGGCCTGGTTGCTCAGCGCGGGCAGCACGTAGTCATTGACCATGCGGCGGATGGCCAGCACGTTCCGGGATTCGCGCAGGCCGCCTTCGATGGGCAGCATGCTGGTCATGACCACCACGGCATTGCGCTCGGGCAATACCACAATGAACTGGCCCTTGAAGCCCATGGCGTGGGTTTCGGGCTCGGTGGCGACGATGTCGTTGATCCACCAGCAATAGCCATACCATGGCGCCGAGGCGGGCGCGGTCATGGTCCGGACCCAGGCCTGGGAGACGATCTGCTTGCCGTCCCAGCGGCCGCCGGTCAGCACCAACTGGCCTAGCTTGGCCATGTCCACGGCGCGCAGGCGCAGCCCCCAGCCGGAGGAGACCAGGCCTTTGTCGTCAGCCCGCTCCCAGGTGTAATGGCTCATGCCCATGGGCTTGAAGAGTCTCTCCTTCGCAAAGTCCTGCAGTGGCATACCGGCGTCGGCCCCCAGCGTGGCGCTGGCCAGGATGGGGTTGACGTCGGTGTAGTCGAAGCTCGTGCCGGGCGCTACCTTGGGCGTGGTTTCGGCCGCCAGCTTGAGACGGTCGGGGGCGCCGTAGTAGATGGGGTCGTCGGTGGGCTTGAAGTTATAGACCAGGCCCGTGGACATGGACAGCACATGCCGCAGTTCGATGGATTGCTTGTCGGAGAAGGCGTCCTGGAGGTCGGGGCGGGCCTTGGCCAGGATGGGCGCCACTTTCTCGTCGAGCTTGCTGCGGCCCTCGTCCACCAGAACGCCGGCGGCCAGGGCCGTCACATTCTTGGTGATGGAGTACAGCTCGTAGTTGTGGTTGCGCGTCAGGCCCTGGCTGTAGCGCTCATAGATCAGCTTGCCGTCCTTGACGACGAGAAAGCTGCGCACGTCGAGGTTTTCCTTGCGGATCATCTCGGACAACTGCACCAGAGGGCGCGAATCCACGCCTACGGACTCGGGGGCGGCAGCAGGGAAATCGGGACTCGCCTGGACGGCGACGGAGTTGCGGCTGGCTGGCGTGGCGGCATATGCGCTCAGGGTAGAGGCGATGGCCGTGGCGCAGGTCAGGGCCACGGCTTGGCGTGTGGGCAAGGGCATGGGGTTCTCCATCAAAGTGTCCAGGCGAGGCGGGGCGGTACTTAGACCGGGATCTTCTTGCTGTAGTCGATCACGATCGACGAGCAGACGAAGAGGCCTGCGCCCGCAGCAGCGAAGAGCATCATGGCCATGTCGTAGGAGCCGGTGGCCTGCACGATCACGCCCACCAGAATGGGTACGCCGATGCCGGCGAAGTTGCCGCCCAGGTTCATGACGCCACCCAGGAAGCCGACGCGCTTGCGAGTGCCCAGAATGGAAGGAACGCACCAGAACAGACCGCACCAGCGCAGGAAGAACAGCGTTACCGACAGCAGGATCACGATGGTCACGGGGTCCTTGAAGCGGGCCACGTTGTAGATGGCGACGGTGGCGATGATTGAGGCGATACCGAACAGCGTGCGCAGCACCTTGGCTTGCGAAGCGCCCGCAGCCTTCCACTTGTCGGCAATCCAGCCGCCGACCATCTCACCGACGAAGCCGGAGAAGAACATGATGAACACGGCGCCGCCCATCTGCTTGATGTCCATGCCATGCACCTTGGACAGGTAGGTGGGCATCCAGGTCAGCAGGCCGTAGAACAGCGCGTTGAAGCACATCCAGCCGAAGAACATGCCCCATACCGAGCGGTACTTGAAGAAGTCCATCACCTTGCCGCTGGCATGGGCGGGCTCGGCGGCGAGGTCGGCGGCATGTGCTTCCTCGATGAAGGCAGCTTCGGCTTCATTGACGCCGGCGTGCTCACGGGGATGGTTGCGGATATACCACCAGGCAAAGACACCCGCGATCATGGTGCCAACGCCCGCGACGACGAAGGACACGCGCCAGGAGTCGAAGTGGGTCAGCAGGCCGGCGATGATCAGCGCACCCAGGGCGGCACCCAGAGGTGCGCCACCGTCCAGCAGTGTGGCGCCGCGGCCGCGTTCGTTCTGGGTCATCCAGATGCCGTTGAGCTTGCCGCCTGCGGGGTAGATGGGGGCCTCGGAAGCGCCCAGACCCAGACGGGTGATCAGCAGCGACACCCAGCCGGTGCAAGCTGCGGCGATGGCCTGGAAGAAGCCCCAACCCAGGGTGGAGCAGACGATGACCACGCGTGGGCCGAAACGGTCGGCCAGCATGCCGCCGGGAATCTGCATGAAGGCATAGGTCCAGAAGAAGGAACTCATCAGCAGGCCCTGAACGGCAGGGCTGAGATCGAACTCCTTGGCGATCATGGGCATGGCCACGGACAGCGATGCGCGGTCAATGTAATTGACCGCGATCAGGAAAAGCATCATCAGGAAGATCTTCCAGCGCACCTTGGTCGGCGCTGCCGCCGCCTGTGGCGCGGCAAGTGTGGTGGGGTTTTGCATCTCGGGTCTCGCTCCATCGGTTGGTTGATTGTTCGATGTGAGGTTGAAATCTAAATGTCGACAATATTGTCAACAATATCGTAAACACCTATTTGGGAATTTTTCTCTGAAATATGCTCTGAGGCGAAAGGCGGTGACGAAGTGAAGATTTTCTTGACAAATAACTTTGAGCGATTGGATTTTGATTTATTGTCAACAATACTGTTGACGTTTGTTTGGGTGAGGTGAACAATGCCGGCCAACCGGTTTGCCGGTTGGCCATACAACGGAGACAAGCAAGATGACTGCAACTACGACATGCCTGGGCGTGCTCACGCCTTCTTCCAACACCGCGCTGGAGCCTCTGACCAGCGCGCTGGCTGCCAGTGCTGGCAACTGCTCGGCCCATTTTTCGCGCTTCACGGTGACTGAGATTTCGCTGGCCGAGGGGGCACTGAACCAGTTTGACGACAGCAAGATCCTGGCCGCCGCCGAGCTGCTGGCCGATGCCAAGGTGGACGTGATCGGCTGGAGCGGCACGGCCGCAGGATGGCGCGGCTTTGAGACCGACATGCGGCTGTGCGAGCGTATTACCGAGCGCACCGGCATCAAGGCCACGACGGCCATCCTGGCACTCAATGAGCTGATGGAAAAGCTCTCCGTGAAGAAGCTGGCCATCGTCAGCCCGTACACGGCGGACGTGCAGCAATGCATCGTCAACAACTACCGCGCCGCAGGCGTCGAGACCACGGCAGAGCGCCATCTGGACATCTCGGTCAACCACAGCTTTGCGCTGGTGGAGCCCGAGCAACTGCTGCAACTCATCGGCAACGTGATCGAAGAAGGCAAACCTGACGCCGTCGTGACTTACTGCACCAATTTGCGCGCTGCGCACCTGGCCGAAGAGGTGGAGCGCCGTTGGGGCGTGCCGCTGCTCGATACCGTGAGTACCACGGTCTGGGGCATGCTGCGCGCGGCCGGGCGTGATCCTTCCGCCGTCAAAGGCTGGGGCCACCTGTTCGATATTGCATGATGAAGGCCTTAGAGGGCGACACTGACCGATTCATAAGGAGACAACCATCGTGAAACTGCTTCGCTATGGCAGCGCGGGTGCGGAGCGCCCGGGCGTGCTGGACGCCGACGGCGTGCTGCGTGATGCATCGGCCCTGGTGCCCGATTGGGGCCCGGGCCAGCTAGGTCCCGATGCGCTGGAGCGCATACGGCATACGGACTGGAGCCGTTTGCCCAGGGTTGACGGAACGCCACGTCTGGGTTGCCCCGTGGCACAGGTGGGCAAGCTGGTCTGTGCGGGCCTCAACTATGCTGACCACGCGGCCGAGGCCGGACTGCCAGCGCCGGCCGAACCCGTGCTGTTCATGAAGGCCGTGACGGCGATCTGCGGTCCGGGCGATGCGGTGCAGATTCCGCAGGGCGCGGACAAGGTCGACTGGGAGGTGGAGCTGGGCGTTGTCATCGGCAGCCGCGCGCGGCGCGTGACCGAGGCGCAGGCTCTGTCCCATGTGGCCGGCTATCTGTTGGCCAACGATGTGTCCGAGCGCGGCTGGCAATTGGAGCGTGGCGGCACCTGGACCAAGGGCAAGAGCCATGACACCTTTGCGCCGCTGGGCCCCTGGCTGGTGACGGCCGACGAAATTACCGATCCGCATCGCGTGGGCCTGTGGCTGGAAGTCAACGGCAAGCGCATGCAGAACGGCAGTACGGCCAACTTCATTTTCAGCCTGCCCACGCTCATTTCGTATATCAGCCAGTTCATGACGCTGGAGGCCGGCGATGTGATTCTTACCGGAACGCCTGCGGGCGTGGGCCTGGGACAAAAGCCGCAGCCCGTCTTTCTCAAGCCCGGCGATGTGGTGCGGCTGGGTGCCGATGGGCTGGGCGAGCAGCGCCAGGTCTGCGTGGCAGTGAACTGACGCAGCTTTTTCCCGGAGAGCTGGTTTTTAGAGCTTTCCGGGAGAAGCCGGGCCGGAAGGCGTGCGCTTTTCTTCGGCTGGCTGGAGCTACTGGGCCTGCTTGATATCGATTCGCCTGGCCGTGATCCTGGCCACGCATTCGAGTTTTTGCAGGTCCTTGGCCGTCAGGCTTTCATCGGCCGCCTGGCTGAAGCAGCACAGCGTGCCGTAGACCTTGCCGCTGGCCAGCACGATGGGCGTGCTCAGATGGGCGCCCACGCGAAAAGGAGTTGCAGGCAGCTTGGCAAAGGCAGGGTGGCTGGTCGCATCCTGGACCAGGCCGGGCAGAATGCCGTCGAGCACGCACTGGCAAAACGACTCTTCCAGGGGACCGCCGCCGCCAGTGGCAATCAATTCCTTGCCGGGGGCGGTATCGACATGCTGGAACATGCGCTGGCCGTTGCGGATCTCGGAGACAAAAATCACCTCCATATTGAGGTGCTGGCGCAGCTCCTGCAGGACCAGGCGCACGTTTTCATCGACCAGTTCGTCACTTCGATCTGCCGTGGCCAGCAACAATTCACTGACCTGTACCTCCAGTGCCTCCGGTGCGTAATCCCAGTTGTGAATCGCCATCTCTCAAATCTCTGAATGTCGCGCAAAAAAACCTCGGGCCATTGTGGCCGAGCAAACAGGGTTCTCAAGTTAACAATACGTAAGACCTCATAGCGAATCCTGGTCGGTCACAGGACTGGCGATGCGGTCGGCTACAGCCGTCTGGCCGGTCTGGGGCTGAATCAGTGCCAGCACCTGGGCGTGCAGCTCGGCCGGCACGGCGATCAGCTCCATATTCAGCACACGGGCCATTTCCTGCAGAGTGGAAAAGCGCGGGTCTACATCGCCGGTTTCAGTGCGTTGTACGGCCATGCGTGACAGGCCGGCACGTTCGGCCAGATCGGCCTGGGTGATGCGGGCGGCCTTGCGGGCCTGGGCCAGAGTCGTGATGAGTTCGGAAATCATGCGTATCAATATACTCTTTGTAGCGCGGTACAAAAGCATGGCGCCTGCTGGAGGGTGTTTCCCCCGGGCAGGCGGGTCGCCGCAGTCTGCCATGCCGCTGCCATACTGCGAGGGCATGGTGGCGATGGTTCATCGAACAACAGGAGTGTGCAATTGGACTGGATAGCAATGCAGCTGAGCCACGAGAGCGTCAAGCTCTGGCTGTCCGTGGGCTGGTCGCTGTATGTCGTCGTGGTAGGCATCTGGATTCTGCTGCAGCGCAGTCAGCCGATTGCCACACTGAGCTGGCTGTTGTCCATGGCTGCGTTACCTGTGGTGGGTCTGCTGGTCTATTACTACTTCGGTCCGCAACGCATGAAGCGCCAGCGTATCAAGCGGCTGCGCTCGCGCAAGCGTTCGCGTGTGCGCAACAGCATGCAAAAACTCAGGGAACGCATTCCGGCCCAGCAGGAGCGCCTGCGTCAGGTGGCACGGCTGGTTGGCATGACCAGCGATTTCCCGGTCAGCACGGCCACTTCCATGCAGTTGCTGGTGGGGGGCGCGGCGACCTTTGATGCGATTGCCGAGGCCGTGAGCGCAGCACGCCACCACGTGCATCTGGAGTACTACATCTACGAGCCCGATCAGACCGGCACGGCCTTGCGTGATCTGCTGATCGAGAAAGCACGTGCAGGCGTGCAGGTGCGTTTGCTGGTGGATGCTCTGGGCTCCAAGAAGCTGGGGCGAAAGTTTCTGGAGCCGCTGCAGCAGGCCGGGGCTGAAGTACTGCGCTTTCACGATGCCAAGATAGGGCGGCGGCTGCGACCCGTGGTCAACTTCCGTACCCACCGCAAGATTCTGGTCTGCGATGGAAAAGTGGGCTTTACGGGCGGTGTGAACGTCACCGATGAAGAGAACGAGCGCATTTGTGACGATGCTTATCATGACGTGCATATCCGGGTCGAAGGCTCCGTCGTCAACTGGCTGCAGACAGTGTTTCTCGAGGACTGGGCCTACACCCGCAGCGACGATCCGCACCGGCTGCCCAACGATCTTGATGATCTGCTGCCAGATTGCGAAGACGGCCCCATCCCCATGCAGGTCGTGACCTCGGGGCCTGACGACCAGCTGGACGCCATCTATCGCTCCTATCTGGCGGCCATCAACGCGGCACAGCAACGCATCTTGCTGACCACGCCTTACTTTGTGCCGACCGAAGGCGCGCTGACGGCTCTCACCAATGCTGCACTGCGCGGTGTGGAGGTCCGCATTCTGGTGCCGAAGAAGTCTGATTCGCTGTTGGTGACGGCCGCTGCGCGCTCCTATTTTGACGAGCTGATTCGCTGTGGAGTGCATATCTATGAATATGCGGCCAGCATGCTGCACTCCAAGACCTTGGTGGTCGATGACAATATGGCGATGATCGGCACGGCCAATTTTGACTATCGCAGCTTTTTCCTCAACTACGAGGTCTGTGTGATTGGCTACGGGCCAGAGCTGAATCAGGCCATCGCTGCGCAGTTCGAGGCTGACCTGGGCCAGGCTCGAATGGTGCAATATCGCAGCGAAAAAGGTCTGCGGCGACGGCTGGTCGGTTCCGTGGCCCGATTGACATCGCCGCTGCTGTAATGAGTGAAACCTTGAACCATTGTGTGGATGCTCTGGCGCTGTGGCGCCTGCAAGACTGGCTGCATGCGCACCCGCGTGTGGTAGTCATTGGTGGTGCCGGCTGCAGCACCGAAGTCGGCATCCCTGACTACCGGGACCGCAACGGACAGTGGAAGCGCCCCCAGCCCGTGACCTATCAGGCCTTCATGGGCGATGTGCTGGTGCGTCAGCGCTACTGGGCGCGTTCCATGCTGGGCTGGCGCGTAATGGGTCAGGCGCGGCCCGGTTCCGCCCATCAGGCACTGGCGCGACTGGAGCAGCAAGGCCGGCTGGAGTTGCTGATCACCCAGAATGTCGATGGCCTGCATGATGCGGCCGGCAGCCTGAACATCGTGGACCTGCACGGGCGCATCGACACCGTGCGCTGCATGGACTGCGACAAGCGCTCTGCTCGTGCCGATCTGCAGCAGCGGCTGCTGGCGCTGAACCCGGCCTGGGTTGAACGGTATGCAGCACCGGCGCCCGATGGCGACGCCGATCTGGAAAACCAGGACTTCAGCCGCTTTGTCGTGCCGGCCTGCCCACATTGCGGAACAGGCCTGATCAAGCCCGATGTGGTGTTCTTTGGCGAGACCGTGCCGCGTGAACGCGTGCAGACCTGCATGGCGGCAGTGGCCAGGGCCGACGCCGTGCTGATCGCAGGCTCTTCATTGATGGTCTATTCGGGTTACCGTTTTGCGCTGGCTGCACATGAGCAGGGCAAGTCCATCGTGGCCATCAATCAAGGCGTGACAAGGGCCGATGCATTGCTGGCTTTCAAGGTAGAGGCCGATGTGGGTCAGGTCCTGATGGGCCTGATCGAGGCAAGCTAGCTCACTCCCCCCGCGCCTCGTTGAAGTAAAGGATGGTGGCATGCCTCTGGTGTCGCCGATCACGGTCTCGAGTTCGGCGCCACCGGTCTGGTGGAAATCGTGGCACAGCAGCGGCGCATGGCTGCGCTTCATGAAGCGGCGGGGAGTGCCAAGAGATTTTGTGTGCCGCCATAGAGCCGCAGCCCCAGCGTGAAACTCATGGCGGAGCTCGCGTTGAGCGCATAGCTGCCGGAATGTACGGTGCAGGTATTCTGGTTTCTGCGAGTTCGGGGAGCGCGTCTTGCGCGTCGGCTCAGTTGACTTTCGCACTTCCGTTTTCACCCTGGGAGCCATCGATTTCTGTCGGATGTTTTAGGCTGCCGACTCAAACGCGGCAAGGACCTAGTCACCAGAGCACGATCTGCGAACAGCGGAATAGCGATAGCCTACGCCCCTTGTCATCGAACAAGGTGGCCGACCACACCTGCGTTGTCCTCCCCAGATGTTCGGCCACGGCCTCCACGTGCAAGATTCCTTGCTTCGCAGTACCAAGGAAGTTGGATTTCAGCTCCAGTGTCGTGAATCCTTTCGCGCCCTCCGGTAGATGCGCCAGGGTCGCATAGCCGGCGCAGGTGTCGGCCAGCATCACCTGCGTGGCGGCATGTAGAAAGCCATTGGGAGCCATCATCCACGGCGCAATAGTCAGCTCCATGGTCATGCGGCCTTCGGCAAGTGCCAGCGGCCGCGCGCCAAAGGTATCGGGCAGTGTGCCGCGCTGGCGTTCAAGCAGACTGTCCAGGGTTTCGGTGCTACGGAGCATCATGGTTTCCTTGAGTGGAGTTGAAGTCCTGGTCTCTGTCGATACGAGCTCACAGTCTCTCCAGCACCGTAGCAATACCTTGCCCACCGCCGATGCATTGGGTGGCCAGGGCATATCGTCCCTGCCGTCGTGAAAGCAAGGCAGCTGCCTTGCCCGTGATGCGCGCACCAGTGGCGCCAAGTGGATGACCGATGGCCAGTCCGCCGCCGTCAATATTCACGGTCGCCATATCCAGGCCGAGGTCTCGGATGCAGGCCAGCGCCTGTGACGAAAAAGCCTCGTTGATCTCAACCACGTCCAGATCGGCCACAGTGAGACCGGCACGGGCCAGCGCCTTGCGCGTGGCAGGGATCGGGCCTATTCCCATGATCGCTGGGTCCACTCCCACGGTCGCGAAGCTGCGGATGCGCGCCAGTGCCTGCAGACCATGGCGTTCGGCAAAATCGTCTCGGGTGACCAGCACGGCCGCAGCGCCATCGGTCAACGGCGACGATGTGCCCGCCGTGACCGCGCCATCAGGCCTGAAGGCGGGCTTGAGCCCGGCCAGGGCCTCCAGTGTGGTGGCAGGGCGTATGCAGCCGTCGGCATCCAGCAGCTCTCCGTCCGGTAAAAGAATGGGCACGATTTCGTCGACCAGCAGACCCTGGTCGCGGGCAGCGGCGGCTTTCAGATGGGATTGCAGCGCCAGCAACTCCTGGTCGGCGCGGTTTACCTTCCATCTCTGCGCTACGTTTTCCGCCGTTTCGCCCATTGAAATATAGGCGTCGGTATTTGCCTGCAACAAGGGGTTCGGGGAGAAGTTGAAGCCGCCCTGCGGAACCATCGTCATGGACTCCACGCCCACACAGAGGAAGGCGTCGCCCATACCGGCCTCGATCTGCGCTGCGGCAATATGCACGGCCTGCATCGACGAGCCGCAAAAGCGGTTCACGGTCATGCCGCCCACGGTTTCGGGCAGGCCGGCCAGCAGGCCGACGATGCGCGCCAGATTGTTGCCTTGTGCGGCCTCGGGGTAGGCACAGCCGAGGATCACATCCTCCAATAGTGCAGGATCCAGGTCGGAGCGCTTCAGCAAAGCCTGCACAACCTGGGCGGCCAGCGTGTCCGGCCGGACCTCGGCGAGGCGGCCTTTGCGGGCGAATTGGAATGGCGAGCGTGCATAAGCTGCAATAACGGCTTTCATGACTTGGGCTCCTTGCGATGGTCAGTGCGCGGCGGCGTAGCGCTGGGCGACGATGTTGCTGGACAGCTGGCCTGCCATAGCTCGGCGTGCGGCCTCATAGGCATCCCACTTCTCGCCAGCATGCAGCGAGGGGATGGAGACCTTTTCTCCTCGCTCAAACCCCAGCAGTGCTGCATCGACGAGGTCTTCGGCGCTCATCACGATGCTTGCATCCAGGTTCTCTACCGGCAATCCACCGATGGCCCAGAAGTCCGTGGCCGTAGCACCAGGCAACACTGCCTGCACCCGAACACCTTTGTCGGTCAACTCATGCTGAAGAGACTGACTGAACGCCAGCACAAAAGCCTTGCTGGCACCGTAGACGCCATTCAGGGTCTCAGGGGAGATGGCGACGATGGACGCAATGTTGATGATCGCTCCGCGTCCACGAGCCACGAAGCCAGGAGCCGCCGCATAGGCCAGCCGCATGGGCACCGTGGCATTCAGGTCGACCATGCGGGTCATCTTTTCAACGTCGCTGTGCAGCAAGGGGGTATGTGTGCCCATGCCCGCGTTGTTGACCAGCAAGGTGATGCTGGCGTCCGTGCGCAATTGCTCTTCCACGCGTGCCAGTTCATTGCGGTCGTTCAGGTCGGTTGGCAGGACTTCTACCGCACGGCCGGTGCGAGTGCTGATGCTGCTCGCCAGCGCGTTCAGCTGTTCGCGGTTGCGGGCGACCAGGATCAGGTCATAGCCACGCTGAGCGAGCTTTTCTGCATATAGCGCACCGATGCCGCTGGATGCCCCGGTAATGAGGGCGGTACCGAGATGGGTTTGTGCCATGGTGAAACTCCTTGAGGTTGATGGATGTTGTCCATGGCCTGAATGGTGCGATGTGCGGGGTTTGTCGTAAATGACGTATATAGTCATGAAAAAGGACATTGGAAAGGACGTTTCTTATGCACCGCATCGGTTACATGCTGCCGGAAGGCTTCCAAGTCATGGCGCTGGCCACCCAGGCTGTGTTCGAACTCGCCAACCTGATGGTGGAGAAGCCCTTTTATGAGGTGGAGACCTATGCGATGAGTGGTACGGCCCGAGCTTCGGCAGGACTTGCATTGCAGGCAAAGCCCCTCACCGCACACAGCAGGGCAGACACCTGGCTGGTTGCGGGCAACCTCACTCCAAGGGACGTCGCTACGGCACCGGAACTGATCCGGCTGCTGAGCAAGGTGGCGGTATCCGCGCGGCGCGTGGCCGGTCTGTGCACGGGCGCTTTTCTGCTGGGCGACGCGGGCCTGCTTGACGGGCGCCGCGCCACCACGCACTGGTATTGGGCCGAGGCCTTGCAGCAGCGCCACCCACAGGCGCAGATTGAGGCCGACCGCATATACATCGCCGACGGACCGATCTGGACCTCTGCCGGTATGACAGCGGAGATCGACCTGGCGTTAGCGCTGGTGGAAAAAGATCTGGGCGCGAAGGTTGCACGGTCGGTTGCACATCGCTTGGTCATGCACCAGCGCCGCTCGGGAGGACAGTCACAGCATTCGGAGATGCTCAAGCTGGCACCCAAGTCAGACCGTATCCAGCAGGCGTTGGAGCATGCACGGCGCAATCTTTCTCAAGCACTGAGTGTGGAAGAGCTGGCCGAGGCTGCCAGCTTGAGTCCGCGCCAGTTCAGCCGGGTGTTCACGGCCGAGACGGGCCAGTCCCCTGCCAAAGCCGTGGAGGGCCTTCGGCTAGAAGCCGCGCGGCTGATGATTGAGGGCAGTCGGCATCCGCTGGAGGTGATTGCTCGGGAGACAGGTTTTCGTGACCGGCGCCATATGCGCGAAGCCTTCCTGCGTGGCTTCGGCATGCCGCCACAGGCCGTACGGCGCGAAGCTCGGGTGGAACTGTAAAACGTCTGTGCACGTTCCGTGAAACGCGTAACTTGCACCTTGCGTGGAGCGACCAGCGGGACCCCGAGCCAACGGCCATGATGGCAATCTGTGAACTGCGAAGTACCGCCGCAGCCGGCGGGATATGCGAGTACTTGGATGTCTGCTCTAGTGCGGGGAGGCGGTTCCCCCAGAATCCCGATCTATCATCGTCTCGAATAAAAACAGAGTTGCTGTCAGAGGTGATGACTGGCGGGCATCCCGTAGGGCTGGCCGTTGTAATGTTCCCAAGGAGCCACTGGCAGCAGGTCCTGGTGTGTGGAGTTGCTCATCGTCTACGCATATCTGCGCCAAGTACTGAGTTATGCAACGACACCGATAGGTTCAAAAAGCGGCAGGCTTGACGCCTCACCGCCTTTGCTCACGGATCCGCTCGGAAGCCCCTTCAAAAAGTTTCCCAGTCATCGCCATTCTTATTCGTGGCCTGCTGTGTTCCAGCGATAGCAACCGGGCGACGCAGCACAGGGGATTTGGTGGCCATGAGGGGCTTTGGAGGCGACTCCGATACCTTTGCCACTGTGGCCGTTTTTGTCGGGTTGACCGACGCTGCCTGCATTGCGGCAGAGGCATGTTGCTCGTGCTCTGACAACGTGAAGACTGCCACCGCTTCGACCAGCGACTGTGCTTGGTTGTGCAAGCTGCTGGCTGCGGCGGCCATTTCCTCGACCAAGGCTGCGTTCTGCTGCGTGGTTTGATCCATTTGGGTGACGGCTTCCCCAATCTGGGCCATGCCCGAGCTTTGCTCATGGCTGGCAGCGCTGATTTCACCCATGATATCGGTGACGCGCCGAATGGCTGTGACCACACCGGTCATGGTCTCGCCAGCTTTGTCCACGAGCAAGGAACCCTGCTCCACACGCTGGACACTGGTGGTAATGAGCTGCTTGATCTCCTTGGCGGCCTCAGCCGAGCGTCCAGCCAGAGCCCGGACTTCGCTTGCCACCACTGCAAAGCCTCGTCCTTGCTCGCCGGCGCGGGCAGCTTCGACGGCGGCATTCAAAGCCAGAATATTGGTCTGGAAAGCGATGCCATCAATGACAGCGATGATGTCGGAAATCTTGTGGCTGCTTTCATTGATGCTCTTCATGGTCTCCACTACCTCTGCGACCACTTCACCGCCCTGTGTAGCCACAGAGGATGCATTCACTGCCATCTGATTGGCCTGGCGTGCGTTGTCGGCATTCTGTTTGACCGTAGCACTCAACTGCTCCATGGACGCAGCAGTTTGCTCAAGAGCACTTGCTTGCTCTTCTGTGCGGCTGGATAGGTCGTTATTGCCCATGGCGATCTGAGCGCTGCCCGAAGCAACTCCCTGAGCATTGCCGCGCACCGCCGACACCGTGCTCACGAGGCTGTGTTGCATGCGTTGCAACGCACTCAGCAGTTGACCGGTTTCATCCTGAGACTTCACCGTGATCTGGCCGCTGAGATCACCTCTGGCCACTCGGTCGGCTGCTGCCATGGCCTGGGACAGGGGGCGGGTGATGGAGCGAGTGATCGTGATGGCAAGGGTCACCGCTAGAAGAATGGCGATTGCACTTGTCGCCAACACTTCCTGGAACAGGTTGTCGGCAGCAGTTTCTGCCTTCTGGCTGGCCACGTCGGAGCTTTGGGTCTGGTGATCCAGCATGCTGCGGATGACCCGCTGATATTCGAGCTGGTTGGGGCGCAGCTGGGTTTCCAGCAACCTCAGCGCTTCATCTCTTTGGCCCTGATCGATCAGTCCAAGATATTCATCACCGGATTTGAGGAAGGCCAGACGGCGCAGCTTCAGTTCCTCCAGCAGCGATTGGCCCAGGCCCGAGTGAGTGTGCTTGCCCAGGGAGTCCATTTCTGCAGCCAGCTCCGTGCGGGTCTTCTGAATCATGGCACGTGCCGAGGTCTGGAGCGTCTCCGTGGAAAAGATCGCGAGGTTGCGGAACTGAATCGCCTGTTCATTGGCGCCATCCGTGATGGTGTTCAGAGTGCGAATGATCGGGATTTGTTTCTGGGTGATGTCGGTGAGGGCTGAGCGCTGAGTCGACGACCCCCAAAGTGCAACCCCTCCCAGCACTAGTATCAGCACCATCAATGTCATGAACGAGAAAGTCAGCCGGGTGGAAATTTTCAAACGATCCATTTCGCGCGCCTCCTTTAGCAGCCAATGCCTTCGGTTTGAGAGCTCGTGTCAGTTTGTGTCCATGCACTCAAATTGTAACTTTTTGCAAGTTCCAGAGGCACCTTTTTATGAGTGATTGCGGTTTCTGAGCGACAGAGCCCGAGTCCTTGCCTTCTTCCTCCTTGCCGAACCGTATGAGCGCTGTTTCCTGTCTACAGATTTGCGTCATCCCGTCCTGCACTTTGGCGTAGCCGCCCGGACGCCAAAGCCAAGCTTTTCTTCAGGGCAGGTCGAGATCTGCTCCAACTTTCGCTGGCCGGCTCCTGACCGGATCACTGCCATGTTTCAGCCAATGCCGGAGTGCCATGCGCCGGCAGAGCAAGACCGAGCTCCGATCGAGTCAGGGTGGATATGCGCCGAGGACTACCTTGATGACTATGTCCCATGCAAGACGTGCAGCAGCATCAGCAGCAGCGGCATGGTCACCAGGGCCAGTAGTGTGGAAAGGGCAATGCTGGCCACCACCTCATCCTCGGCAACCCGGTAGCGCTGGGTGAAGAGCAGTGCGTTGGCACCCACAGGCAAGGCCGAGCAGATCAGCATCACGCCCATGGCCGGGCCGCGCAGCTGAAGTGTCCAGGCGCAGACGAGAAACACAAGTGGGTGCACCAGCGATTTGACCAGCGTGATGCGCATCGCGGGTCGCCAGTAAGCTCCGATCCTGGTGTAGGCCAGCGTGATGCCGACGAGCAGCAACGCCATGGGGCCCATGGCCGAGCCCAGCATCTTGAGTGAGGTATCAAGCACGTCAGGCAGAGGCCAGCCGGTCAATGACCACAACAGGCCAGCCAGAATCGGCAAAGGCACAGGGTGGATGATGCTATTGCGCACTGCCTGCCAGACAGTGCGCCCCATGGACCGTTTGTTGTGGGTGTCGTCCGCATGTTGTTCACGGGAGGATGCCAGCTCGAACACCATGGTCGCGGCCGTCAGCAATACCAGGGCATGCACCGAGATCAGGGTGAACAGCGTCACCAGTCCCTGCTCGCCAAAGGCCAGGCCCACGAGCGGTACGCCTATCATGGCTGCATTGCTGAACATGCTGGCCAATCCGCGCGCTGCAGCCAGCGTGTTGAAGCCGTAGACCAGCATCGTTGTCACGAACACGATGATGGCTGATAGGAAATACACGCCAATCGGACGGTAATCCAGTTCGCCGACATGGACCTGAGCCATGGTGCGAAACAGCAGTGCAGGCAGAAGCAATAGGAACACAAGGTTGGACATGTCCTTGACTGCTGCCTGCCGCACCAGCCCGACACGCGCCAAGCCAAACCCCGTACCGATCAACGCAATCACCGGTAGTAGTGCCGCTATTGCGGAACCATTCATTCAACTCTCCAACAAAACCGAATCGCTGCTTGCACCTTGCTCCAAGCTTGAGCATATGCACTTCTCGGGCGCTGAGCTTAACTCTTGTGCCTACTCGTTTTCAGAGCCTGCATCCTCTGCTCGCTATCGCACAACCTGCTAAATGAGCAAGTCTTGGTTGCTATTGGGCGAGGTGAAGCCCCAGCCTGGCTTGCCCGACTCTCCGGCAAGCAGCACCGTCATATCGTGCCTTTGTTGGAGTGCGGCGGCGCGCATGACTTCCAATAGCAGGTGCGCACCCGGAATGGCTTTCTGTTCAATGGCTTGCACGATGGACCTACTTTCTGGCAATGAGGCGTGAGTCCATGTTCCCGCCTCATTCAACCCTTGACGCTGAGGGTATGGTGCACTTCCACCAGGTCCTTCTGGGCGGCCATGACGGCATCGATGTCCTTGTAGGTCATCGGGATCCCGTCGATCATACCTTTCTTGGCCTTGATCCGATCGGCCACCGAGTGCAGCTTCTTGGCCTTGGTGCGGCGCCTCACGCGGCCCGCGCCGTGGCTGCAGCCTTCAAAGCTCTCGGGGGTGTCCAGGCCGTGCACGATGTAGATGCACGCGCCCATGCTGCCGGGGATGACGCCCGTATCGCCGCGCCTGGCGCTCACTGCACCCTTGCGGGTGATGAATACATCCTCGCCAAAGGCGACGCTCCTTCTGCACATCGTTGTGGTGGCAGTTCATGGCTTGCGCATGGCCTGGCAGGCACCTGGCGTGCGGTGGTATCAGGTTGGCCGTCATCACTTTCTGTTTGACCGCTTGCAGCTGCAGCCCGTCATCACCGTCTGCCGCGCATCGACCACGCTGTCCGATGCAGGCCGCAAGTTGTTTGACCAGGTGCGCCAGCAAAAAAAACCTGGTCAACGATGCAGGCCGGCTGCGCAAATTTCTGCATAAATTGGGTTTGAATTGGGAATAGCTCAAACAATCATATTGATAGCTGCTTGCGTTTTATCCATAAGCGTTAAAGGCCAAAAAGGGCTTTAAGTTGATGGACTGAGCCGCAAGCTGTGCCGGTTCGCAGGCATACTTCGAGCCCATGGCTCATACCTTCTTCTGGCACGACTACGAAACCTTTGGCGCCCAGCCGCGCTACGACCGTCCCGCGCAGTTTGCGGGCATACGCACGGATGACCAGCTCAACGAAATCGGCGAGCCCGTGATGTGGTACTGCCAGCCGGCCAATGACTATCTGCCAGACCCGCAATCCTGTCTGATCACGGGGATCACGCCCCAGCGGGCGCTGGAGGAAGGGGTTGCCGAGCATGAGTTTGCAGCG
Source organism: Comamonas sp. NyZ500 (assembly GCF_016772095.1). Classification (NCBI taxonomy): domain Bacteria; kingdom Pseudomonadati; phylum Pseudomonadota; class Betaproteobacteria; order Burkholderiales; family Comamonadaceae; genus Comamonas; species Comamonas sp. NyZ500. The sequence goes on from NZ_JAEIJE010000007.1 coordinate 87,464, forward strand.
CTGATCGAGGCCGAGCTGGCGCAGGCCGGCACGGTGGGCGTGGGCTACAACACCATTCGTTTCGACGACGAGATCACGCGCTTCATGTTCTGGCGCAATCTCATCGACCCTTATGCGCGCGAATGGCAGAACGGCTGCGGCCGCTGGGATTTGCTCGACGTGGTGCGCATGGTCTATGCGCTGCGTCCCGAAGGCATTCAGTGGCCGACCAAGGAAGACGGTACGCCCAGCTTCAGGTTGGAAGACCTGGCCCGCGCCAATGGACTGCTGCACGAGCAGGCCCACGATGCGCTGAGTGATGTGCGCGCCACGATTGCTCTGGCCCGACTGATTCGCGAAAAGCAGCCGCGCCTGTTTGACTTTGCCTTTGGACTGCATAAAAAGGACGGCGCTCTGCGCGAGATGGGCCTGCCCGCCACGCAGGAGCACGCGCGCCCGTTTCTGCATGTGACCGGCATGATCAGCCCCGCGCGTGGCTGTCTGGGCGTGATGTGGCCGCTGGCCACCCATCCCACCAACAAGAACGAAGTCATTTGCTGGGATCTGGCGGCCGACCCGGCCGAGCTTTCGGGCATCAGCATCGAAGAGCTGCGCCTGCGCCTGTTCACGCGTCAGGCCGAGCTGCCCGAGGGCGTGACCCGCCTGCCCATCAAGAGCATCCACGTCAACAAGTCGCCCATGGTGGTGGGAAGCCTCAAGACCCTGAGTCCCGCGATGGCCGAAAAATGGGGCGTGGACATGGAGCTGGCGATGCAGCATGCGGCGATTGCCCGCGACCTGCCCGATATGAGCGCGCAGTGGAAGGCCGTCTTCACGCGCGAGGCTGGCGAGCCGCTGGATGCCGACCAGGATCTGTATGGCGGCTTTGTGGGCAATGAGGACCGTCGCCGTCTGGAGCGCATCAAGCGCCTCTCGCCCCAGGAGCTGGCGCTGGACAAGACCGGCTTTGACGATGCACGCCTGACAGAGCTGGCCTGGCGCTACCGTGCGCGCAATTTCCCTCAGACGCTCGATGCCGGGGAGCTGCAGCGCTGGGAGCAGCACCGCGCCGCCTGCCTGATCGAAGGACAGGGTGGGGCGCGCACGGCGGAGCAGATGTTCACCATGATCGATGCGCTGTCGGAATCCGTGGACGAGCGCGGCGAGGAGATTCTGGGCGATCTCTACGACTACGGCAGCAATCTGGTTCCCGAAAGCTGAGCGTAGCCGCGCATCAGCGCTCCTGCGGCAGGCTGCGCCTGGCAAGCTCGGCGAGCAGGGCGATGAGCACCCGCGCCGGCTCGCTCAGGTGCCGCTCGGCGCGATGCACCAGGCCCACGTCGCGGTGGAAGGTGTGCGCCCCCAGGTCGATGGCACGCACGGCCGCAGGCCAGCGGCGCTGCGCCGCGGTCTGGGGAACCAGGGCCACGCCCACGCCGTTGGACACCAGCCTGACGATGGCCTCCAGCTCGTCGGCTTCGCACACCTCCTTCAGCGTGAAGTGCATGCTGCGGAGGAAACGGTCCACCTGACGGCCGCCGAACGAGGCCCGGTCGTAACGTATGAAGGGCTGGCTGGCCAGCAGCTCGGCCCAGTCGTCGCCCCGGGTGGCGCGCGGCACCAGCAGCCGGAAAGGCTCGTGCGCCAGCGCCGTCCAGCGCAGATCGCTTTGCAGCGCAAAGGGCGGGCGTATCAGCGCGGCCATGTCCAGCTCGCCCGCATCCACCAGATTCATGAGTTGCAGCGACACGCCGGGAATGATGCGTGTTCGGCATTGGGGGAACTGCCGGTGGAGTCTGGCCAGCGCATCGGGCAGCAGGGAGCGCTGCAGCGATGCGATGGAGCCCAGCTGCACGGAAATGCTGGCGGGCTGACCCTGTCCCGAAGAACCCAGGTTGGCGTACAGCCGCAGCAGCTCCTGCGCCTGCAGCAGCACCTGCTGCCCCATCTTGTTCAGGCGGGCCGTGCGGCCGATGCGGTCGAACAAGGCGAACCCCAATTCACTTTCCAGGCGCTGCATTTGCGCGCTGACGGCGGCCTGCGTCAAACCGATCCGGTCGCCCGCCGCGGCGAAGGTGCCTTCGCGGGCCACGGCGATGAAGGTGTTCAGCTCTTTCAACATTCATAAATTTTATTTGTGAATTTGAGAAAAATATATTGATTTTGTTTTTTATCAAGGATTTTTACGATAGCTGCAGTCTCAGGCATGCGCCGGCCCGTAGCGACGCCGGACATCGAGGTCCGACGCAGCCAGGCCTTGCCTGCAGGCTTTTCCCCCGACCCCATAACGATTTCCGGAGTTTCCCCATGAGCCTGTCTCCCTTTCACTTGGCCATTCCCGTGTATGACCTGTCCGCGGCGCGCCGTTTCTATGGCGAAGTGTTCGGCCTGCCCGAAGGGCGCTCCAGCACGCAGTGGGTGGACTTCGACTTCTACGGCCACCAGCTGGTGATTCACGAGCATCCCAAGACTGTCTCCCAGGACAGCGCCCACACCAATCCGGTCGATGGCCATGACGTCCCGGTGCCGCACTTCGGCATCGTGCTCGGATGGCCGCAATGGGAAGCCCTGGCCGAGCGCCTCAAGTCCTTTGGCACCGAATTCGTCATCGAGCCCTATATCCGCTTCAAGGGCCAGGTGGGCGAGCAGGCCACCATGTTCCTGCTCGACCCCTGCGGCAATGCGCTGGAGTTCAAGGCTTTCAAGGACATGAGCCAGCTGTTCGCCAAGTAGGCGGCGAGATGCGTCCGGGCCTGTTCCCGCAGCGCCCGCAAAACGGTGTTTTTCTCCAGGCAAGAACAAAAAGGATTGAACGATGAAAGTCACATTGAGCCATATCGTCATGGGTGCGGCAGCCTGCCTGGCCGGCGCAGCGCAGGCCGAGACGCTGGACAGGATCAGGGATACGGGTGTGGTGACCATGGGCGTGCGCGAGGCCTCGGGCACCATGTCCTACACCCTGGGCAACGGCAAGTACGCGGGCTTCCATGTGGAGCTGTGCGAGAAGGCGCTGGCACGCATGCAGCAGCAGTTGAAGCTGCCGCGACTGGAGATCCGCTACCAGATGGTGACGGCGCAAAACCGCGTGCCCCTGGTCGTCAACGGCACGGTGGATGTGGAATGCGGCACTACCACCAACAATGCTGCGCGCCAGAAGGAGGTGGCGTTCGCGCCCACGGTCTACATGGAGGAGGTGCGCACGGCAGTGCGCAAGAGCTCGGGCATCACCGAGGTGGCGCAGCTCAAGGGGCGCAAGGTGGCCGCGACCACGGGCGCCACGGCCGTGACCCTGCTCAGGCGCTTTAGCAAGGAAAAGGGCGTGGACTTCAATGTGCTGATGGCCAAGGACAATGCCGAATGCTTCGTCCTGCTGGAGACGGGGCGCGCGGATGCCTGCGTGGCGGACGGCCAGATCCTGGCGTCGGGGCTGTCGCGGCTGCGTGATCCGGGGCAGTACGCCATCGTGGGCGAGTCCTTCAGCGTGGAGCCCATTGCCATCATGCTGGACAGGAAGTCGCCTGAATTCAAGAAGCTGTTCGACGCCCAGATCCGCGAGATGGCATCCAGCGGCGAAGTGGCCGCGCTCTACGACAAGTGGTTCATGAAGCCCGTGCCACCGACGGGAGTGGCCATCAATCTGCCGGCATCGGAGGCGACGCGCGCTGCCTGGGCCGCTCCCAGCGACAAGCCGCTGGAGGACTATGTGGCGGTGCGCCTCGTGGTGGGCCGCACGCAATAGCGTCAGGCCATGGCGCGAATGACGACGCCCGCCCGTCTAGGCCACGGCCCGCTGCAGATTGCTGCGGGCCTGCTGCTCCAGCAGGGCGTGGAAGTGCGAGGTGGCGTAGATGGTCTTGCGCTGAAGAAAGCCCTTGAGCACCTGCCTTCGCTTGAGCGCATAGATGGGGCGCGGCACCCAGGCGTATTCGGCCCGCACCTGGGTGTCGTACTCGGCAAACCGGCTGGGGGCGGCGCCGAGGATGGCCAGGTCGATGTCCACGAGCAACCGGGCCTCATCGTCTTCGGGCGTGGATTCATGACAGGTGGCCATGATGAGGGCGTGCACGCGCCGGCAGGTGGCCTCGCCCACGCCGTTGTCGTCCAGGACCTGGACAGCCCAGCGTGCGCTGCGCAGTTCATTGTCCTTGCCCTTGACGTCGTAGACGGCGTCATGGAACCAGAGCGCGATCTCCACTTCGCCAGGGTGCCGGGCCTGGTACGCCACGGTTTCGAAATGCGCCAGGCATTCGCTCAGATGCTGCAGCGTGTGATAGTGGCGCTGCGGCTCGGCGTAGGAGGCCAGAATGGCCTGTTGCAGGCCTTGGGGCGGCGTGGCGTGAAGCGCCTGCCAGGCTCGCCGCCAGGAGCGCTCTAAGAGGGGGTCTGAAGCTGTCATGCGGTTTCCCGGACATCAACCAAAAAAGCGATAGCAAACCACGATGGCCGCCACCACGCCGGCCAGCTCGGCCACCAGCGCGCAGGGCACGGCATGGCGCGCGCGCTGAATGCCCACGGCACCAAAGTACACGGCCAGCACGTAGAACGTGGTTTCGGTGCTGCCCTGAATCGTGGCTGCGGCCAGAGCCGCAAAACTGTCCACGCCCTGGCTTTGCATGGTCTCAATCAGCATGGCGCGGGCCGCACTACCCGAAAAGGGTTTGACCAGCGCTGTGGGCAGGGCATCGACAAAGCGGGCGTCCACGCCCAGGACGTCCACCGTCCAGCGGATGGCCGACAGCGCATATTCCAGTGCCCCCGAGGCGCGAAACACGCCCACGGCGCAAAGCATGGCGACCAGATAGGGCAGCAGGTTCCTGGCCACATCGAAGCCCTCCTTGGCCCCCTCGATAAAGCTGTCGTACACGGCCACCTTGCGCAGCGCGCCCAGGCCCACGAACAGCACGATCAGCGCAAACAGAGTGAGGTTGCCCATGAGCGAGGAAAGCTGGGCCAGCGCCGCCGCGCTGAGCGTGGCCAGAAAGGCCATAAAGGCTGCCAGCGCCAGCCCCACGGGCAGCAGGTAGGCCAGCACCACGGGACTGAACAGGGGCAGCCGCTGCATGAGTGCGACGCTGAACAGGCCCACCAGCGTAGAGGCGGAAGTGGCCAGCAGAATCGGCAGGAAGACCAGCGTCGGATCGGCCGCACCCTGTTGCATGCGGTACATGAAGATGGTGACCGGCAGCAGCGTCAGCGACGAGGCATTGAGCACGAGAAACAGAATCTGCGCATTGGTCGCGGTGTCGGGCTGCGGGTTCAGCTCCTGCAGAGCACGCATGGCCTTGAGGCCCATGGGCGTGGCAGCGTTGTCCAGCCCCAGCCCGTTGGCAGCAAAGTTCAATGTGATCAGGCCCAGTGCTGGGTGACCGCGCGGCACCTCGGGCATGAGCTTGGCAAACAGCGGGCCCAGCATTTTTGCCAGCCATTCGACCACGCCCGCCTTTTCTGCGATGCGCAGAAAGCCCAGCCACAGCGTGAGCGTGCCAAACAGCAGCACCATTACTTCGACCGACAGCCTGGCCATGGCAAACAGAGCCTGCACCATGGATGAGAACACATCTGCCTGACCGCCCAGCAGCCACTGCGCGAGCGCAGCAGCCGCTGCCACGAGAAAAAAACCGAGCCACAAGGCATTGAGCATATAAGCGCCTGTTCTGTACTGCTGCCGATTGTGGCGCGAAACCGGGGCTGCAATGGCACACTGTGGCTCCTTGGTTGCCCGGGTGAGCATGGCGGGCCCTCAGATGTTTTGAATCAGACAGGGACAGTGGACGGATGACAGCAAAGCAAGTTCTCTGGGCGCAGCCCTATGGCAAGGGGTTAGCCCTGTTGATGTGTCTGTTCGGTTTTCTTGGCCTGATGAGCGGATGGATGTTGCTGGAGGCCGACTTTTCCGACGGCTGGCGTACTGGCGCCAGGATTCAGTGGGCGCTGGTGTTGCAGGCCATGCTGGCGCTGAACTCGGCCATGTGCTTCACGCTGGTGTGGCTGCTGTGGACGCGCAATCGCGCGGCTTTGCTGCTGGGCGCTCTTTACGTGGCGCTCGGCGTGGTCAGCCAGGCTGGCATGTTCTGGTATGTCAGCAGGCTTGGCAGCCAGGTCGATATGCTGTCGCTGGGCTTGTGGCTGGGAGAGGCCATCTTCTGGCTCTGCATAGTGGGCTATCTCTACTGGCTCAAAAGCCGCGGCGTGCTGCGCTGATCCGAGCTCAAGGCGTTGCCAGCACGCGCATCAATTGCCCATTGGATGAATCGGTGAGCAGGTACAGCAGGCCGTCCGGTCCTTGGCGCACATCGCGTACGCGCTGGCCCAGGCGTGGCAGCAGCACTTCAGTGGCGGTGACCCTGCCATCGGCAATCTGCAGGCGCTGCAGCTGCATGGCCTTGAGCGCACCCGTGATGAAGGAGCCTTTCCAGGCCATGCCATAGCGCTCGCTGCTCAGATAGGCGAGCCCCGAGGTGGCAATCGACGGTACCCAGTAATGCCGGGGTTGTTCCATGCCCGTCTTTTCGGTGATGCCGGCACCGATCTTGCCGCCGCCATAATTTTCGCCATAGGTGATGACGGGCCAGCCGTAATTCTTGCCCGGCTCGATGCGGTTGAGTTCATCGCCGCCCTGCGGGCCATGCTCTGTCATCCAGAGTTCGTCATCCGGCCCCAGTGCGGCGCCCTGGCTGTTGCGGTGGCCATAGCTCCAGATCTCGGCCAGCGCATCGGGCCTGCCCGCAAAGGGGTTGTCGCGAGGCACGCTGCCATCCTTGTTGATGCGCACGATCTTGCCCAGATGGGTCTGCAGGCTCTGGGCCTCCTGCATGGCCTTGTAGCGCTCGCCCAGGCTCAGAAACAGCGAGCCGTCGGGCTTGCCGTTCACCTTGCGCTCCACGATGCGGCAGCCGAAGTGCAGGGCCGAGTCGATCTTGGGGCGCTGGCTGAATAGAATCTGCACGTTTTCCAGGGCGCTGGCGTCGGCTGAAAGCCGCGCTTTGGCCATGGCCGTGCTGTTCTTGCCTCGGTCTGGTCCCTGACCCGGTTCCGAGAAGCAGAAATAGAGCTGGCGGTTGCTGGCAAAGTCGCTGTCCAGCACCACGTCCAGCAGGCCGCCTTGCCCGGCTGCGGCGATGGCGGGAAGGCCTTTGAGAGGGGTGTTGAGCCTGCCCCCGGCCTCCACAATGCGCATGCGGCCAGGGCGCTCCGTGACCAGGTAGCGTCCGTCCGGCAAAAAGGCCAGTGCCCAGGGGTGCTCCAGCCCCGTTGCCACGGTTTGCGTGCCCAGCTCGGCGGCCGCCAGGGCTTGCGAGCCGAGCAGGGCCAGCACGCTGCAGCTCAGGGCTTGAACGGTGATGCGGTACATGTTTTCTCCTCTTCGGTGCTGGGCGACTGCGCGCTGTTTGCCTGTGTTTATGACCTGGGCTTGATGCAGTTTGCCGACAAAAGATTGCGCGCGGGTGTATAAATCCGGCTTTTGCTCGCCGCAGTTTTGGCGGGCGGCTTGTGTGTGCACAACGCAGGCTTGGACCATATTCAACAAGGAACGCAGCCATGGGCGCGCAATGGAAAGCAAAGGGCAAGGCGCTGGTCGCCGATGCCAAGGGTAAGCTGTTTGGCAAGCTGGTCAAGGAAATCATGGTTGCTGCCCGTCTGGGCGGCGGTGATCCTGCAGCCAATTCGCGCCTGCGCATGGCGGTGGAAGCGGCCCGCAAGGCTTCCATGCCCAAGGACACGCTGGATCGCGCCATCAAGAAGGGCGCCGGTGTTGGTGCCGACGCCGTGAACTATTCCAGCGTGCTGTTTGAAGGCTATGCCCCTCATCGCGTGCCCGTGATGGTGGAATGTCTGACCGACAATCCCAATCGCACGGCTCCCAATATGCGTGTCTGCTTCCGCAAGGGCCAGATGAGCGCCGTGGCCTGGGATTTTGACCATGTGGGCATGATCGAAGGCGAGCCTGAAAACGGTGCCGACGTTGAAATGGCCGCCATCGAAGCCGGCGCGCAGGACTTCGAAGCTGGTGAAGAAGAAGGCACCACCCTGTTCATTACCGATATTGCCGATCTGGACGCCGTGAGCAAGGCTCTGCCCGCGCAAGGCATCAAGGTGCTGTCGGTCAAGCTGGGCTACAAGGCCAAGAACCCCATCAGCATGAGCAGCCTGTCTGCCGAGCAGCAGGAAGAAGTGCAGGAATTCCTGGCCGGTCTGGAAAACGACGACGACGTGCAGCATGTCTACGCAGGTCTGGTGGACTGAAGTCATCGCAGCATGGCAAAACGAGCGGCCCGGGGCCGCTCTTTTTTTTGCCCCGAGTCGTCCCGGGCCAGCGGCCCGGCAGCCGCTTTCTATACTGCAAGCCTGCTGAACTGTCTTGTGGATCGACTTCATGGTTTTCTTACCTCGCATTCCCGCGCCTGTTTCCCTGACCGCGATGGCGGTGGCCTTGTTGCTGGCGGGCCCTGCGCCGCAGGCGGCCGAGCCTGAAAGGCAGACGGGGGTTGCGCGACAGGCGGATTCGCCTGCCGAACAGGATTCGCCTTTTTTCAGGCAGCGCCGTGCCGTGGTCGAGGCCGCACAGGGCAAGCGTTGGGACGATGCCGTTGCCCAGGCGCGCAAGCTGCTGGACATGACGCTGCCGCGCGGCAATCCTTACGAGCAGCTCGATGCCTCCGGTTTGCTCTACGCCTTGCTTTATCAGCAGGAACAGTATGCGCAGGCCGTGTTGCAGACCGACCGGATGATGGCTCTGGCCGCGGCCGAGGGCTACGACCCGGTCAGCGGTCAGATGCAGGCGCTGATACAGCGCGGTCTGACGGCCGCCATGATGGCTGGCGATCAGGGCGCACTGACTCGCTATCTGCAGGCGCTCAAGCAGGAGTCCAAGGCTTTTGCGCCGCTGTGGCAGTGGAATACGGCAGACCAGCAGCTGCACTACCAGGCCGCGCAGCTCAGCGTGCCGCTGGTGCAGGGGCGCTGGGTACTGGTCCAGCTGGAGCCGGCCCGGGATCGCAAGGATGTCGCGAGCCTGGAGTACGTCTATCTGAAGCCCGATGGCAGGCGCCTGCGGGTCCGCATGCGGCTCGGTTATGACGATGGTCTGAAAGACATGGATGCTGCAGGCAGGGAGAAATTGTTGCAGCAGAAGCGCACCATTTTTGCCGGCGAGCAGACGCCCGAGCCTGGGCTCAGGTTGCCGGCCCTGCCGTTCGGCGACGCTGTGCAAAGCCAGCAGGCCAGCCGCGAGAAAAGAGAAGAGGGGAGGCCCGACATCCTGCACCTGGACTGGGGTCTGGTGCGCGGCAACTGGAATCTGAACCTGCATGCCGAGCAAATGGACAGCGAGCGTGATAGCGCGCTGCAGCAATTGCCCCTGCTGTGGCAGGCCATGCAATGGCACAAAGCGCCCGAGCTGCCGCCTGAGCTGCCGCGCCAGGAGCGCGAGGTGAGCCGTGCCTGGCGGGTCGATGACGACTGGCCCAGGGCCGGTCAACTGGCCCGCGCGGCCTTGGCCGATGCCCAGTTTCCCGCCGAGCTGGCACGCCTGAATACGGTGGCGGGCATCTCGGCCTTCAAGGCCGGTCAGCAAGCCGAGGCTGGCCGCTATCTGGATCAGGCACTGCAGGCCTGGCCCTATGTCAGCCTGTTCAGGCTGGAGTCCGAGCTGGTGGACCTGGCCCAGCAATATGGGGCCGAGCTGGCAGCGCAGCAGGGTCGCGACGGCGATGCCGCGCGACTGATGCGCCAGTACCTGCGCAATGCTGGCGGGCTGCAGAACATCTGGGTGCAGGCCAGTGACCCGCAGTTGGCCGATCTGGAAAATCGGCGCACCGGCATGGTGCTGCCCATGCGCGCGGCGGGCTTTCATCTGCAGGAGCCACGGGACTCGCAGCGCATGATGTACCGCGATCTGATGACCGGGCAGCAACTGGGCCTGACCACGGGGCTGAAGATCCCCGAGTCCGACGAAGCACAGGAAAAGCTGCTGCGCATCGCGCTGGAAAAGCAGTTCCGCCTGAAGGCGGGGAGCTTGAAGAAGCGCAGCTTTACTGCGCAGACGCGTTCCAGGGACCGCCGGCCTGAAGGCCGCGAATGGACGTTTGAAGTGAGCCCGCAGGAGAGCCGGCCGGGCGCGGCTCCCGTCAAGCGCGTCGTCTTCTGGATGGTTGACCAGGGCGCAAGCCGCGCCATCCTGCGCGCCTCGGTGGCGAGTCCGCGCGAGCAAACCCGGGCCGAGCAGCTGGCCCAGGCGCTGAGCTGGTAGTCTTTTAGCTATTAATGCTTATTTGATAGCTGCATGCGCAAGCTAGGTAAGGGATTGCTGCTGATTTTGCTGAAATTCATCGGCAATCAGCGCCAGCCCCTGCCGGTAGCTGGTGACGGCAAACGTTGGAAATGCCTGCTTGAACTTGCTGGAGTCAAACAGATTGTCGTGGGCATAGCGGGGCAGCAGCTCTTGCAGCTCGGCCACGGGTTTGGAGATCAGGCCGGCTATGTTCAGTGCCCAGCGGGGCAGCCGGTGATGGCGGGAAGACCGGAGAGGGCGACCAAAGCTCTGGCTGGCCCAGTCGATCAGCAGTTTGTAGCTGGGACGCTCATCGTCGCATGGCAGATGCCAGGTCTGGCCGTAAGCATCGGGCGTGTTGCCCAGCAAGGCCAGCGAGCGGCTGGCATCGGGCGTCCAGATCAGGGTGCGCAGACGGTCGTCTCGCACTGGGGCCAGCGGGGTCTTGCCGGCCTTGAGCCTGTCAATCACCAAGGTGTTGGTAATGCTCTGCGTCAGGGCCGGGCCGTAGAACTCGGGGGCGCGGGCAATCAGCACGGGAATCTCACCGCGCGCCATCTCGGACAGCACCATCTCGGCCATGGCGGCGCGCACCCGGCCTTTGCGCCCCACAGGGGAAAACGCCGTCTGCTCGGTCTGCAGTTGCGCGTTCTGCGGGTACATATAGGTGTTGTCGAAGTAGACAAATGGAGCGCCTGCAGCGCGGCTGGCCGCCAGAGCGTTGTGCAGCATGGTCGGAAACTGCTGCTCCCAGAGTTGTGTATCGGGAGGCAGACCTGCGGTGAAATACACCACGCTGCTGCCCTGAACGGCCCTGGCAGTCTGCTCGGCATCGAGCAGGTCGGCGGCTTCGAGCAGGTCGGTGTCATGTACCTTGCGCGGGTTGCGGCTCACCAGCTTGAGCTTATCGCTGTAGTTGCGCTTGAGTTCGCGCGCCAGCTCGGTGGCGATCTGCCCGTTGGCGCCCAATATGGTCTGCATTCCTGCTCCTTGATGAATAGCTTCACCAGCCTTGATAACCGGGAATGACGCAAGCGTAAGCTTGAAGCTTGGTTCAAGGTCAAGCGCGGATTGCGCGAGAATGGCGGACATGAAGATCGGAGAACTCGCCAGGCGCACAGGTCTTGCCGCATCGCGCATTCGCTTTTACGAACGCATCGGTTTGCTGAGCGCTGCCCAGCGCCAGGTCAACGGCTATCGCAGCTATCCCGAGGAGGCGGTACTGGCGCTCAGGCTGATTGCCACGGCGCAGCGGGCCGGCTTCAGCCTGCAGGAGCTGCGCCAGTTGCTGCCGGGCGATCTCGAGCAGTGGCAGCATGACGAGTTGCTGGCCACACTGCATCGCAAGCTGCAGAGCATCGACCTGATGCTGGCACAGCTGACGCAAAATCGAGCCGAACTGGGCGAGCTGATCGCCCAGATCGAGGCCAGACCTGAAGACATGGACTGCGCCGGCAACGCTCGGCGTGTGCTGTCGCAGATGCGCTTGCTGGGGCGGGAGGGGGATGGGGAAGCGGCGGGCCAGCCCGCTCAGTCCAGCAACTGAGCCACCTGCAGGGCAGTGGCCCGGGCCGACTGCGGGTTCTGCCCCGTCACCAGCCTGCCGTCCGTCACGACCTTGGAGACAAAGGGCAGCCAGGCTTTCTCATACCGGGCACCGCGTTGGCGCATCAACGCTTCGGCGTTGTATGGCACTTGGCCGGCCACGCCGGCCAGCCTTTCTTCCAGCCAGGAAAAGCCTGTCAGCCTGCGTCCGGCGACCAGCAGCGAGCCATCGGACAGACGGGTATCGAGCAGGCCGCAATAACCGTGGCAGACCGAGGCAACGACGCCACCGCGCTCATGGATGTCGCGCGTGATGCGCTGCAGTCCCAGAGAGGATGGAAAGTCCCACATCACGGCATGGCCGCCAGTGAAATAAATGGCATCAAAGTCTCGCGCATCCACGGCATCAGGCGCAGCCGTGTTGGAGAGCAGGGCCATGCGCGCTGCATCCAGCAGCCATGACTTGGCCGTGGCATCCCGGTTCGGCCATCTCAGCGAGCGCGGCTCCAGCGGCGAGTGGCCACCCAGCGGGCTGAGCAGTTGCTGCGCATAGCCCCGCCGGGCAAAGACTTCCCAGGCATGGCTGAGCTCCGACAGCCACAGTCCGGTGGGCTCGGCAGGGTCATCGTAATGGGCGACGTTGCTGACGACGTGAAGAATGCGACGAGGCATGGGGCGTCTCCTGTGGCTCCCAACTTAAGCTTGAAGTGCAGTTCAATGTCAAGCATGCGATGTGCTTGAGGTACTCCTGTTTTGATAGCTTTCATCGCTTTATGAGTAAGAGATTTGGCTGTTTTATTGATATTTTCCGAGCCGCGCTGCCAGCCATCCCGCTTTGTGATGGGGGCGGGCCCCAGCCGGGCTGCTGTGGCTGGCTTTATGCGTTAAGTTTCAAGCTGCTGTCCCTGAGTGTGCACATGCTCGGCGGACCTGAATTTCCCGGATTTGTCTTGAAAGGTGCCCATGCTGCACAAGCGTTCTCTCGTAAAAGCCCTGGCGGTTGCCGCCCTGGTACCTGCCGCATTGCTGGCCCAGGCCCAGGATCTGGCCGTGACCGTTGGTGTGACGGCCGGGCCCCACGCCCAGATTGCAGAAGTGGCCAAGCAGGTTGCAGCCAGGCAGGGCCTGAAGGTCAGGCTGGTGGAATTTGGCGACTTCATCCAGCCCAATGCGGCGCTGTCCACCGGCGATCTCGATGCCAACATCTACCAGCATCAACCCTTCCTCGATGCCCAGAACAAGGACCGTGGCTACAAGCTGGTGCCCGTGGCCAAGGCCGTGAACCAGCAAATGGGCGTGTACTCCAGGAAGCTCAGAAAGCTGGCCGATCTCAAGAGCGGCGCGCGGGTGGGTATTCCCAACGATCCCACCAATGGCTCGCGTGCTCTGATGGTGCTGGCCAAGCAGGGCTTGATCACGCTCAAGGCCGATGCTGGTGCGCGCGCTTCGGTGCTGGACATCACGGCCAACCCCAGAAAGCTCAGGTTTGTCGAGCTCGAAGCCGCCCAACTGGCCCGCGCCCTCGATGATCTGGATGCCGCGGCTGTCAACAGCAGCTATGCCGTGGCTGCCGGCCTGTCCCCCCAGGGCGACTCGCTGGCGCTGGAAGATGTGAACACGCCTTATGTGACCGTGCTCATCGTCACGCGCGCCGGTCATGAAAACAGCAAAGGTTTGCAGGCCTTTGTGAAGGCCTACCAGTCACCCGAGGTCAAGGCCTTTGTGGAAAAGACCTTCAAGGGTGCTTACACAACTGCATGGTGAGCGCATGAATCAGCCCTGGAATCAACTGGATGCGGCGCTGTTCGAGCGCGCCAAGACCTTGCTGGACGAGGAATGGCTGAGCCGTGACGCCGATCTGGCGCCGCTGCTGCCTGTGGTGCTGGAGCGTGGCGTGGGCCAGGATTGGCACAAGGCCGGCACTTTTCGCCACCATCTGGCAGGCGTGGCGCGCTCTCTGGCGCTATGGCAGCAACCCAGGGAGGTGCGCCAGCTGGGTCTGCTGCACAGTGTCTACGGCAACGCCTTTGTCGATCTGGTCAAGTTCGATGCCGGCAACGAGCGCGATCAGCTCAAGCGCCTGGTCGGGGAACAGGCCGAGCATCTGGTCTATCTGTTTTGCACCATGAGCCGTACCCAGTTCGTGCAAAAGCTGCTGGCTGGCGAGCTGGGAGCCGACGGCAGCCTGCAGATCGAGCGCAACGGCCCCGAGCCGCGCGAGACCATCAGACTCACCGCCTATGAAGTGGCTGTGTTCGCGATTGTCAGCATGGCCGACAGCATGGAGCAGTGGTTCAGCTGGCAGGAAGACATCTACTCGCGCTTCCCTTCCGTGGACCACAGTCGTCAGCAGGCCGTGCACTGGGCGGCGTCGCTGTGGCCCGGCCCCATGCGCCCCAGCAGCCGAATGCTCAGCCAGATCAGCGGCCTGGGCCAGGCGCTGCAGCATCCTGCGCTCAAGACCCAGCTGCCGCTGCCGCCCGTGTTTGCGAACTGCAGCCAGCTGTTGAGCGCAGGCAACGAGGCTGCGGCCGTGGCGCTGTACTGGTCGGTGATTCAGCTCGATCAGCCGCTGGTCGATCTGGACGCTGCCACCGCCACGCTGGAGCAGGCTGTGACCCTCAACCCCTGGGTGGGCGAGCCGCAGATGGTGCTGGCCCAGCTCTATCTGAGCGCGGGCCGCAGCGCCGATGCTGCTAGAGCCGCCGAGAGCGCGCTGCAGTGCTTTTGCACCTGGGGCAATGCCTGGGACAAGCGCGTGCAGTGGGATGCCTGGATTGCCTGGACGCGTATCTTGCTGCAGTCGGCCCGGCAGGACAGCTGGCCTGCACGGCTGGACAAGCTCAACAATATGGCGCTGAATCAGGTCTGAGCTGAATCTGAAATTGATAGCTGCCAGCGCTTGATGGATAAGAGCTACAGACTGTTTTGAGCATGAAAAAAGCCCCAGGACCTTGCGCCTGGGGCTTTTTGTTGGCAAGCAGCCGTGCTTACTTGGTGCCGAAGATACGGTCGCCCGCATCACCCAGGCCGGGCAGGATGTAGCCATGGCTGTCCAGCTCGCGGTCCACGGCGGCGGTGTAGATGTCCACATCGGGGTGGGCGGCCTGCATGGTCTTCACGCCTTCGGGGGCAGCCAGCAGGCACATGAACTTGATGGACTTGGGCGCGCTCTTGTCCTTGAGTTGCTGCACGGCCGCCACGGCCGAGTTGCCGGTGGCCAGCATGGGGTCGACCACGATCACGTCGCGCTCGCCCATGTTTTCGGGCATCTTGTAGTAGTACTCGACGGGCTGGAGGGTCTCGGGGTCGCGGAACAGGCCGATGTGACCGATGCGCGCGCCGGGCACCACGTTGAGCATGCCGTCCAGGAAGCCGTTGCCGGCACGCAGAATGGAAACCAGCGCCAGCTTCTTGCCGTCAATGACCTTGCCCATGGTCTTTTCCATGGGGGTTTCGATCTCGACATCCTGCAGCGGGAAGTCGCGCGTCAGTTCATAGGCCATCAGCGTGGACAGCTCGCCCAGCATGCGGCGAAAGCTGTTGGTCGATGCTTCCTTGCGGCGCATCAGTGTCAGTTTGTGCTGGACCAGGGGGTGGTCGATCAAATGCAGAGTGCTCATGTTCTTGGTCTTTGTGGTGAAGGCAGGCAGGCCCGCTTGTGGCGGGCTCGTGCTTGCAAAATTGGGATCAGTTGGATGCGGGCCGGGCCGCAACGGACGCTATTTTCGCTGTCACTCGGACAGCAGGCTGGCAAAACGCTCTAAATCCACATTGCCGCCGCTGATCACAATGCCCACGCGCTTGCCCTTGAGCGGCAAACCGCCGTGGATGGCGGCTGCCAGAGACAGCGATCCCGTGGGCTCGACCACGATTTTCATGCGCTCGGCATAAAAGCGCATGGCCTGGACCAATTGCTCGTCGTTGACGGTAAGAACCTCGTTCACTCGCTGCTGGATGATGGCAAAGGTCAGATCGCCCGGCGCCTGGGTCTGGGCACCGTCGGCAATGGTGCGCGGCGTAGCTATCTTGACGATATGGCCGGCGCGCAGCGACTGCTGCACATCGTTGCCCGCTTCGGGCTCGACGCCGATCACCTTGCATTGCGGAGCCAGGGCGTTGGCGGCCAGCAGACTGCCGGAGAGCAGACCGCCGCCGCCCAGGCAGACAAACAGATAGTCCAGATCCGGTACTTCCTCCAGCAGTTCCTTGACGGCCGTGCCCTGGCCGGCAATCACGTCGCGGTGGTTGTAGGGCGGGATCAGCGTCATGCCGCGCTCGGTTGCCAGTTTGTGGGCGATGGATTCGCGGTCTTCGGTGAAGCGGTTGTAGGTGACGACCTGGGCGCCATAGCCGCGCGTGGCCGCCATCTTGGAGGCCGGTGCATCCTCGGGCATGACGATCAGGGCAGGCATGTCCAGCAGCTGCGCTGCCTGGGCAATGGCCTGGGCATGGTTGCCTGAGGAAAAGGCCAGGGCACCGCCCTTGCGCTGCTCGGGCGTGAACTGGGCCAGAGCGTTGTAGGCGCCGCGAAACTTGAAGGCACCTATGCGCTGCAGGTTTTCGCACTTGAAGAACAGGCGCGCGCCCAGTTGTTCGTCCATGGTGCGGCTGGTCAGCACCGGTGTGCGGTGGGCTACGCCCTGCAGGCGCTGGGCAGCGGCCACGACGTCGTCATAAGTGGGCAGGGGGGCGGTGTTTGTGCTCATGGCAAGACAGGCTGGGGTGGTACTGAATCCATGATAACGGCGCCTCGCCCACTTCAAGCCGATTTGCTGCGTTGCGGCTCGGCTACCTGTCGATGGCGCCCAGCGGGCCATCGAGAAGATAGAGAAATACGAGCGGGAAAGGCATGCAGGCCTTTATTGGTAAGTGCTGATAGCTATTCAATCAGGAGCGATCGCCCGCTTGAGGCAGTGCCGGTGCAAACGCCTGCAGCGGCTCCAGCGGGGGGAAGTCGCCGGCGCGCTTGGCCTGCATGGCACTCACGGCCTCCATGACATGCCGGTTGCTCCAGATGCCGCTCTGCACCCAGCCCATTTGCTGCAGCGAGTCGCTCACGCTGTGGTCGCGCGCGTAATTGATCACCTGCTTGCTGCCCCAGATGGCCACGGGCGGCTTGGCCGCAATTTCGCGCGCGCAGGCGAGAGCTGCCGTGACGGTGGCTTCGGGCGTGTCGTAGACGGCGTTGACCAGACCGTGGCTGGCGGCCTCCTGCGCAGTCATGCGGCGGCCGGTGTAGGCCAGCTCCTTGACGATGCCCAGCGGCATCAGCTTGGGCAGGCGCTGCAGGCTGCCCAGGTCGGCGGTCATGCCGATATTGATCTCCTGCACGCAGAAAAAGGACTCGGCGCTGGCATAGCGTATGCATGCGGTGGCCACCAGATCCAGTCCGCCACCCACGCAGGCGCCCTGGATGGCGCAGATCACGGGCATGCGCAGGGCTTCGATCTTGTTGAAGGTGGACTGCAACTGGGCCAGGGTGTCGATGATGGCGGCGCGGCCCTCTGGCGTGCGGTCATTGGGCGCAAAGTCGGGGTCGGCAAAGGTCTCGAGTGCCATGCCGGCGCAGAAATGCTTGCCTGTGCTGCTGATCACCAGCGCGCGCGACTGGCCGCTGCGCTGCAGCGTATCCAGCACCAGGTCCAGCTCCTGCCAGAACCTGGGATTCAGGGTGTTGAAGGCATCGGGGCGGTTGAGCACCAGATGGGCAATATGGTCGACCAGGTCCAGGCGAAAGCTGCTCAGACCCGCGGTCAGCAAGGTGTCGTCAGAGGTATGGGGCATGCCGGCATGGTGTCTTGCTGCGTAGGCCGCGCCAGTCACACTTGCGACTGCAGACAGAAAAACCGGTCTGGGTCAAACCTGCGGTGTCAGCCGTTCCCTCCTGGGTGCAATGGAGGGAACGGCGGAGAAGCTGGTGAAGAGACGGATGCTGTGTTCCAGCAACTTCAACCAGGTTCAGGCAGTCAGGGCCGGCGCTCTGTCCGCGGCCTGGACCTTGAATACGGCCACCATGCCGGTGAGGCGCTGGGCCTGGTCGCTCAGAGAGACAGCGGCAGCCGTGGATTCCTCGACCAGGGCGGCATTCTGCTGCGTCATCTGATCCAGATTGGTCACGGCCTGGTTGACCTGGCTGATGCCGTCATGCTGCTCCATGGCCGAGGCACTGATCTCGCCAATCATGTCCGAGACCTTGCCGACGCTGCTGACGATCTCTTCCATCACGCGGCCTGCCTGGGAGACCTGGTCGGCGCCTTCCTGGGCGGCGTCCACGGAAGTAGTGATGAGGGCCTTGATCTCCTTGGCGGCCTCGGCACTGCGGTGGGCCAGGGCGCGCACCTCGCCGGCGACCACGGCAAAGCCCCGGCCTTGCTCGCCGGCACGGGCAGCCTCGACAGCCGCGTTGAGGGCCAGGATATTGGTCTGGAAGGCGATGGAGTCGATCACGCCGATGATGTCGGAGATGCGGTGCGCGCTGTCGCTGATGCGTCCCATGCTGCTGACCACGGACTGCACCACATGGCCGCCACGCTGGGCCACCTGCGCGGCATTGCCTGCCAGATGGTTGGCCTGGCGCGCGGTGTCCGAGGCCTGGGCGACGGTGGCGGTCAGCTGCTCCATGCTGGCCGCGGTTTCCTCGAGATTGGCGGCAGTCTGCTCGGTGCGTGCGGACAGGTCGTGGTTGCCGGTGGCGATTTCGGCCGAGGCGGTGCTGATGGAGTGCACGCTGGTGCGTACATCGGCCACCAGGCTGCGCAGTTGGGCTGCCATGGTCGAGACGGAGCTCAGCAGGCGGCCGAACTCGTCATGGCGGTCGTTGCCGGCGGTGACCGTGAGGTCGCCCTGTGCAATGGCCTGGGTCAGCTCCACGGCTTCGTTCAGAGGCTGGGTGATGGAGCGGGTGAGGGCAAGCGCCAGGCCCAGAGCGGCCGTCAGCACAAGAGCCTGTACCGCCCAGGACAGCCAGATCGCTTTTTGCTGGTCTTGCTGCAGCTGAAGGCTGGCGGCGTCGCGCTGCTGCTCCTGCAGCTTCACAAAGTCCTGCAGCGAATCGGCGTAGCGGCCAATGGCACCCAGATATTGCTGGCGGATGAAGTCGCGCATGGCGTCGATATCACCGGTCAGTTTGATCTCGCGTGCCTGCTTGTTCAGCGCCAGAACCTCGGCACGCACGGCTGCGATCTTTTGCAGGGCGGCCTTGTCGGCGTCGCTTTGAGCCAGTTTGATGACCTGTGCCTGCAGTGCCCCATTGACGGCCACGCCTTCGCTGACACGCTCGTCCATGCGCTGGGTCAGCGCCTCGTCGGTGGTCATATTGCTGGTGAGCACGCGCTCGCCCGTGGTCTCGGTCGCACCTTTCCACTGCAGGGCGAGGTTGATGCGATTGTCATAGTCGGCCAGAGTCTGCATGCCGGCCTGCAGGGCCTGGGTGGACGAGTGCTGGTTCCAGAGCGAGACGGCCAGCATCATGGTCAGAAGCCCGCCCAAAGTGCACCACAGCTTGGTGGAGACACGCCATTGATTGAATTGCATTGGCTGAAAATATTGCAAAAGCACTGCCTGGCCGGAGCGAACTGGTGGTCTGCGGCAAGACCGGGCAGCGTGGTTAGCGTAGAGAAAGAAGCGGCTGTGCAGGCACAGCACCGTTCCAGGAGACTGGCGGCAGGCACCTGGAGCTGGATTTATTATGTATCGACATAATGAACTCCACCTTGAGCATTTTCTGGATGACCGCCACAAAAAAGGCCTGCTGACGCAGGCCTTGGAAGTGAAGGAAGAGCGTCGGGCTCAGCGCTTCTTGTTGCCCAGAATGCCGCCCAGCACGCCGCGCAGGATTTCCTTGCCCAGGCTGTTGCCCACGGTGCGCACCGTGGACTTGGCCATGGTCTGCACCAGGCCGTCATGCTGGCCGCCGCGCGGGCCGGTGCGACCGAACAGCAGCTCCTTGAGTCCGTCCATCATGGAGTCTGTGGCGCTGGCTTGCTGGGTCGAGCCTGCCGCTGTGGCAGCGGCAGGGCCGTCACCGGGCTTGGCAGGTGTGGCGCTCGCAGTGCGGTCGCGCAATATCTCGAAGGCGGATTCGCGGTCTACGGCCTTCTCGTAGACGCCGGCGACCAGGGAGCCATCGATCAGCGCCTTGCGCTGCTCGGCCGTGATGGGACCGAGCTGGCTGCCGGGCGGGATCACGAACACGCGCTCGGTCACGCTGGGGCGGCCTTTTTCGTCGAGGAAGCTGACCAGGGCCTCGCCCACGGCCAGCTCGGTGATGGCGGCGGCAATATCGAGGCCGGGATTGGGGCGCATGGTGGAGGCGGCCGAGGCCACGGCCTTCTGGTCGCGCGGGGTGAAGGCGCGCAAGGCATGTTGCACGCGGTTGCCCAGCTGCCCAAGCACGCTGTCGGGAACGTCCAGCGGGTTCTGGGTGACGAAGTACACGCCCACGCCCTTGGAGCGCACCAGGCGCACGACCAGCTCGATGCGCTCGATCAGCACCTTGGGCGCATCGTTGAACAGCAGGTGGGCCTCGTCAAAGAAAAACACCAGTTTGGGCTTCTCGGGGTCGCCGATTTCCGGCAACTGCTCGAACAGCTCGGACAGAAGCCAGAGCAAAAAAGTCGAGTACAGGCGCGGCGCGTTCATCAGCTTGTCCGCCGCCAGCACATTGACCACGCCCATGCCGTTGGCGTCGGTCTGCATCAGATCGTTGATGTCGAGCATGGGCTCGCCAAAGAACTTGTCGCCGCCCTGGCTTTCAATGCCCAGCAGTCCGCGCTGTATGGCGCCCACACTGGCCGAGCTGATATTGCCGTACTGGGTGGTGAACTGCTTGGCGTTGTCGCCCACGAAGTTCAGCATGGCGCGCAGATCCTTGAGGTCCAGCAGCAGCATGCCGTTGTCGTCGGCGATCTTGAACACCAGATTGAGCACGCCCATCTGGGTCTCGTTCAGATTCAGCATGCGGCCTATGAGCAGAGGGCCCATGTCCGAGATGGTGGCGCGCACGGGATGGCCCTGCTCGCCGAACACATCCCACAGCGTGGCGGGGCAGGCCAGGGGCTGGGGCAGGGCCAGGCCACGCTCCTTGAGCGAGGCGGCCAGCTTGTCGCCTATCTTGCCGGCCTGGCTGATACCGCTCAGGTCTCCTTTGACGTCGGCCATGAAAACCGGCACGCCGATCTGTGAGAAGCTTTCGGCCAGTTTTTGCAGCGTGACGGTCTTGCCGGTGCCTGTTGCGCCGGTGATCAGGCCATGCCGATTCGCCAGTCCGGGCAGCAGTACACATTCTGTGGCAGAGTGCTGGGCAATCAAAAGGGGTGAAGCCATTTCGGGTTTCCTCTGGGGGGGCATGCAGTCAAAAGTAAAATCGCTCCCGCTAGGTTAAATCAAATATCAAAGGATTCCCTGTGGCAGGACACAGCAAATGGGCCAACATCCAGCACCGCAAGGGTCGCCAGGATGAAAAACGTGGCCGCATCTGGACGCGCATCATTCGTGAAATCATGGTCGCAGCCCGCCAAGGCGGCGGCGACCTGAGCGCCAACCCGCGTCTGCGTCTGGCGGTGGACAAGGCCAAGGCCGCCAATATGCCGGCCGACAATATCAAGCGCAATATCGACAAGGCCACGGGCAACCTCGACGGCGTGACCTACGAGGAAATCCGTTACGAAGGCTATGGCATCGGCGGCGCGGCCATCATTGTGGACACAATGACGGACAATCGCGTACGTACGGTGGCCGATGTTCGCCATGCATTCAGCAAGTACGGTGGCAATATGGGCACCGAAGGCTCGGTGGCCTTCCAGTTCAAGCATGTGGGTCAGATCATGTTCGCCCCCGGCACGGACGAAGAAAAAGTCATGGAGATCGCGCTGGAAGCCGGTGCCGACGATGTGATCACCGATGACGAAGGTGGCATCGAGGTGCTGACGGCCCCCGGCGACTTTGAAGCCGTGCGTGACGCACTGCAGGCCGCCGGCTTTACCGCCGACATGGCCGAGGTGACCATGCGCCCCGAAAATACAATCGCCCTCGAAGGCGATGATGCAGCTCGCATGCAGAAGCTGCTGGACATGATTGAAGACTTGGATGACGTTCAGGACGTCTACCACAACGCAGAACTATGAAAATTCTTGTGATTGGCGGCGGTGGCCGTGAGCACGCTCTGGCGTGGAAGTTGGCCGAATCGCCCAAGGCGACCAAGGTCTATGTGGCTCCCGGTAACGGTGGCACTGCCCTGGCTGGCGGCAAGCTGGAGAACCTCGACATCACCGATGTGAAGGCTCTGCGCGAATGGGCCCAGGCCGAAAAGATTGCCGTGACCGTCGTGGGGCCCGAGGCTCCGCTGGCGGCTGGCGTGGTCGATGAGTTCCGTGCCCACGGACTCAAGGTCTTCGGCCCGACCAAGACTGCAGCCCAGCTGGAGTCGTCCAAGGCTTTCTCCAAGGACTTCATGGCGCGCCACAGCATCCCCACGGCGCAATATGAAACCTTCACCGACCCGGTTGCTGCCCATGCCTATGTGGATCGCCTCGGTGCGCCCATTGTCATCAAGGCCGACGGCCTGGCGGCAGGCAAGGGCGTGGTGGTAGCCATGTCGCTGCAGGAAGCCCACGACGCCGTGGACTTCATGCTGGTGGACAACAAATACGGTGTGCAGCACAACGAAGGCGGTGCACGCGTCGTGATCGAGGAATTCCTCGACGGCGAGGAAGCCAGCTTCATCGTGCTGTGCGACGGCAAGAACGTGCTGGCACTGGCGACCAGCCAGGACCACAAGCGTCTCAAGGATGGCGACCAGGGCCCCAACACCGGCGGCATGGGCGCTTATTCGCCAGCGCCCGTGGTGACCGCCGATGTGCACGCCCGCGCCATGCGCGAAATCATTCTGCCCACCATCCGTGGCATGGAAAAAGACGGTGTGCCCTACACCGGCTTCCTGTATGCAGGTCTGATGATCGACAAGGCAGGCCACCCCAAGACGCTGGAGTTCAACTGCCGCATGGGCGATCCGGAAACCCAGCCCATCATGATGCGTCTCAAGAGCGATCTGGTGGATGTGATGCTGGCAGCCTGCGAAGGCAAGCTCGACCAGCTGGAGCTGCAGTGGGACCGCCGTACCGCATTGGGCGTGGTCATGGCTGCTGCCGGCTACCCCGAAGACCCGCGCAAGGGCGATGTCATCACCGGTCTGCCCGCCGCAGCCGACGATGCCATGGTCTTCCATGCCGGCACCCAGCTGGGCGATGACGGCCAGCCTGTGACCAGCGGTGGTCGTGTGCTCTGCGTGACCGTGTTGGCCGACAGTGTCAAGCAGGCGCAGCAGAAGGTGTATGACGTGGCACGTGGCATCCATTTCGATGGTGCCCAGTATCGTCGCGACATCGGCTTCCGAGCCGTCAAGAAGGCCGACTGATGAGCCAGACATCCTCATCTTCTGTGGCTGATCAGCTGCCTGTGGCCGAGGTGCGTGAGTACCTCATGGGTCTGCAGACCCGCATCACCGAGGCGCTGGAAGCCATCGAAGGCGAGGGTGGTGCGCGTTTCCTGGCCGACGCCTGGCACAAGGAGCCGGGCGAAAAGCTGCAAGGCAACGGTGTCACCAAGATCATGGAGGGCGGGCGCGTGTTCGAGCGCGCAGGCTGCGGTTTCTCGCATGTGCGCGGGCCGCAACTGCCGCCCTCGGCCACACAGCATCGGCCCGAACTGGCCGGTGCGCCGTTCGAGGCCATGGGCGTGTCGCTGGTATTTCATCCGCGCAACCCCCTGGTGCCAACGGTGCACATGAATGTGCGCATGATTTCGGCCGGCCATGAGGGGCAGCCCAAGACCTGCTGGTTTGGCGGCGGCATGGATTTGACGCCGGTCTACGGCTTCGAGGAAGACGCCGTGCATTTCCATCAGATCTGCCGTGATGCGCTGGCGCCATTTGGTGATCAGCTCTATCCGCGTTTCAAGCAATGGTGCGACGAGTACTTCTTCCTCAAGCATCGCAACGAGCAGCGCGGCATTGGCGGCATCTTCTTCGATGATTTCAGCGAACTGGGCCAGCAGCAGAGCTTTGCCATGCTGCGCTCGGTTGGCGATGCCTTTCTGAAGGCCTATCTGCCCATCGTGGAACGCCGCCGGAATGCGCAGTACACGCAGCAGCAGGTGGATTTCCAGCGCTACCGCCGTGGCCGCTATGTGGAATTCAACCTGGTCTGGGACCGCGGCACGCATTTCGGCCTGCAGTCCGGCGGCCGCACCGAATCCATTCTGCTGTCCATGCCGCCTCATGCGGACTGGAGCTATCAGCGTGAGGATGCGCCCGGTACACCCGAGCGCGATCTGCTCGAGAAATTCCTGATTCGCCGTGACTGGCTCTGAGGCACAGGCCTTTGTCCAACAGGCCGGATTCCCCTGCTGATCGGGCATAAAGCCCTGTCAGCAGGGAAATTTTTAGAAAACTATAATTTCCATAGCTGGATGCGCGCTATCGACTGGCGCGTCAACCTTTTTCAATGCGTGAAGAGCGCAGGTCTTAGAGGCCTGAACGCAGACGCTAACCCAACCCTGATACGGGTGTGGCGCAGCACACGCTATATTGATCCCATCATTTACTGATTCCATCGCCTGATGACCACCTCCACCAAATCGGATTCCGCAGCCAAGCGCGACGTCACCAAACTCCAGCGAGCCATTGTTGACGGCCTCGAAGACGTCAAGGCCCACGACATCCAGGTGTTCAACACCGAAGCACTGTCCCCGCTGTTCGAGCGCGTGATCGTGGCTTCGGGTACTTCCAACCGCCAGACCAAGGCACTTGCCTCCAGCGTGCGCGAAGCCGTCAAGGAAGCAGGTTTTCCCGTGCCCCGCCAGGAAGGTGAGCAAAACGGCGAATGGATCATCGTGGACTGCGGCTCGGTTGTCTGCCACATCATGCAGCCGGCCATCCGCCAGTACTACCGCCTGGAAGAAATCTGGGGCGAGACTCCGGTGCGTATGAAGATCGGTGCCGCCAAGCCCAAGCCCGCAGAAGTGGCCGCCAAGAAACTGGCTGCCAAGCTGGCCGTGGAAAAGGCAGCGGCGGAAAACACTGTGGTCGAGAAAAAGCCTGCTGCCAAGAAGGCTGCGGCCAAGAAGCCCGCCGCCAAGCCTGCCGCCAAGAAGCCTGCTGCCAAGTCCGCCGCCGCGAAGACGGTCAAGACCGTGGTCGTCAAGCCCAGCACGCCCCGTACGGCCAAGCCGATTGCGGCCAAACCCGCAGCCAAGCGTGCCCCCCGCGCCAAGGCCTAAATGAAGCTGACCATCGTGGCTGTAGGTCTGCATGTGCCCGACTGGGCGCAGACGGCCTACGACGATTACGCCAAGCGCTTTCCGCCCGAACTCAAGGTCGAACTCAAGGCCGTCAAGACCGAGCCACGCGGCTCCAAGACGCTGGAGACCCTGTATGCGGCAGAGCGCAAGCGCATCGAAGCCGCCATTCCCAGAGGCACCCGCATCGTGGTGCTTGACGAGCGCGGCACGAATCTGACCACCAAGGCGCTGGCCCAGCGTCTCAAGGGCTGGCAGCTCGAGAGTGATGATGTTGCCTTGGTCATCGGCGGCCCCGACGGGCTGGACCCCGAGTTCAAGGCCGCGGCACACGAGCGCATCCGCCTCTCCGATCTGACCCTGCCGCATGCCATGGTGCGCGTGCTGCTGATCGAGCAGCTCTACCGCGCCTGGTCGGTCAATGCCGGCCATCCCTACCATCGCGAATAAGCGCTTGTGATCGGACTCTGCGTGCAATTTCGCGCAGTGCGTGATACTATGATTTTGATAGCCTGTTGCGCTTTATATATGGGCGCTAGAGGCCATTTTTAATCAAAATTATGGCGCTATTTCTCTATCTTGCATCCCAAAGTCCCCGCCGTCGTCAGCTGCTAGAGCAGCTGGGTGTGGCGCATGAATTGCTGCTGCCCAATGCAGCCGGCGACATCGCCGAGGATGCCGAGGCCATAGAGGCCGAGCTGGCTGGGGAAGACCCCCATGACTATGTGCAGCGCGTGACGGCCGGCAAACTCGATGCTGCCGTGGCCCGCCATGCGCGGCGCGGTTTGCCGCAGGCGCCCATTCTGTGCTCCGACACCACCGTGGCCCTGGGAAAGCAGATTTTGGGCAAGCCCGCCGATGCCGAAGACGCGCGACGCATCCTGCGTCTGCTCTCCGGGGCCGAACATGAGGTGCTGACTGCCGTGGCGCTGCAAAGCGGCGCCAGGCGTCTGCAGGCCTTGTCGGTGTCCACCGTGCGCTTTGCGTCCATGACCGAGGCGCAGATCGATGCCTATGTGCTCACGGGCGAGCCCATGGGCAAGGCCGGTGCCTATGGCATACAGGGCAGGGCGGCTGCACATATTGCAGAGATTCGTGGCAGCTATTCGGCCATCATGGGCCTGCCGGTTTATGAAACTGCCGAGCTTTTGCGCCAGTTGGGCTGGTCGCTCTGAACCTTTGGCGCAATCGGCACTCTGTTCTTGAGTCTTCCCTGCGGGAAGGTCTGCATGGCAGCTGTCTTGCGCCAGCCATGCGCGCGTCGCACACTGGGCGCAGCAAAAGCCAGGACATATAAAGAAAGAACGACAGTCAATGCAGCAAGATATTCTGATCAACTGGTCGCCGCAGGAAACGCGGGTGGCGATTGTCGAAAACGGCGCCGTGCAGGAGCTGCACATGGAGCGCCCGCTGGAGCGGGGACTCGTCGGCAACATCTATCTGGGCAAGGTCTCGCGTGTGCTTCCAGGCATGCAGTCCGCCTTCATCGATATCGGTCTGGAGCGTGCGGCCTTTTTGCATGTGGCCGATGTCTGGCAGCGTCAGGAAAATGGCGAAGCCCCGATGTTCGCGCGCAAGGACCAGCCGCTGACGCCCATCGAAAAGCAGGTGTTCGAGGGGCAGTCCATCATGGTGCAGGTCATCAAGGACCCCATAGGTACCAAGGGTGCGCGCCTCTCCACGCAGATCAGCATTGCAGGGCGCCTGCTGGTGTTTCTGCCGCAGGACGACCATATCGGCATCTCCCAGAAAATTCCCCAGAACGAGCGCGACGCCTTGCGGGCTCGTCTGCAGGAGCTGGTAGGCACCAAGGAGGGGGGCGGTGGCGGCGGGTTCATTCTGCGCACCAATGGCGAGGAATCCAGCGATGCCGAGCTGGCCGATGACATCCGCTATCTGCGCAAGACCTGGGCGCGCATCAAGGATGCGGCGCAGAAGCTGCCCGTCATGTCGGTGCTGCATCAGGATCTAAACCTGCTGCAACGTGTGCTGCGGGATCTGGTCGGCGAGAACACCCAGAGCATTCGCATCGATTCGCGCGAGCAGTTTGCGCTGCTCAAGAGCTTTGGCCAGGAATACATGCCGGCGGCCGTGCCCAAGCTGGCGCTTTACAAGGGCGAGAGGCCGATTTTCGACCTCTACAACATCGACGAGGAAATCGCGCGTGCGCTGGGGCGGCGTGTGGATCTGAAGTCGGGCGGCTATCTGATCGTCGATCAGACCGAAGCCCTGACCACCATCGATGTGAATACCGGCGGCTATGTCGGTGCGCGCAATTTTGACGACACCATCTTCAAGACCAACCTGGAAGCGGCGCACGCCATTGCACGTCAGCTGCGCCTGCGCAACCTGGGCGGCATCGTCATCGTGGACTTCATCGACATGGTGCGCGAGGAGCATCAGGGCGAGGTGCTCTCCGAATTCCGCCGCCAGCTGGCACGCGACCGCGTCAAGACCATGGCTGGCGGCTTCTCTCAGCTGGGCCTGGTGGAGATGACGCGCAAGCGTACGCGCGAGTCGCTGGCCCATATGCTGTGCGAGCCCTGTGAAGCCTGCTCCGGCAAGGGCAACGTCAAGACCGCGCGCAGCATCTGCTACGAGGTGCTGCGCGAAATCCTGCGCGAAGCCCGCCAGTTCAATCCGCATGAGTTCCGCGTCGTGGCATCGCCCAAAGTGGTGGAGATGTTCCTCGACGAGGAAAGCCAGCATCTGGCCAGCCTTTCGGACTTCATCGGCAAGCCCATTTCGCTGCAGGCCGAGACTGCGATGGCGCAGGAGCAATATGACATTGTGCTGCTTTGAGTGAGAGTGCATTCAGCGTCATTTGATTTGGAAATCGTTTTCCGAATTTAGACAATGCTCAAAGTAATTTGTTGCTCAACTTCTCCAAACTGATTTACTTTCATTTGGCATTTTCAAGTAGCAGGAGTGTGGGACGTTAGGCGACGCCTACGAATTAAATGGAAAATTCCTGCGAATCTAAATGACCACGAGGCCTGACTGAGGGTTTGTACATCCGCGTCATAATCCCGGTGAAAAGCAATGAGGATGGCATGGAACGGGTTCAGGCAGGATGACTGCTGCATGAGGCAGGCCGTCGCTGCAATCTTGTTTGCGTAAGTCCTGGCAGATGTGTTCTAGGGATTCAAAAAAATAGCGGCTAGCGCTTTATCCATAAGCGTTAGCCGCTATTTCCATGCATTTCATGATGAGGCAGGGCGTTATCGCCCCGCCTTCAGGTGCAGGATCAGAACAGATCCATGGGCAATGCCATCACGCTGGCCGCACCGTTGATCACGGCATCGGCCTGGCCGGGCACCCGGGTCAGGATATGTTCGGCATAGAACTGTGCCGTGGCCAGCTTGGCCTGCATGAAGGCCTTGTCCTGGCCCTTGGCCAGCAGCTCCTGCGCGGCCAGCACCGAGCGGCCCAGTTGCCAGCCGGCGACCAGGTTGCCGGTGAGCATCAGATAGGGAACGCTGCCCGCATAGGCCGCATTGGGGTCGGCCTTGGCCTGGGCCACGATGAAGTCCACCACCTGCACAAAGGCCTGACGGGCCTGGGCCAGATTCCTCGCGACCGCCTTGGCCGTATCGGTGCCGCTGGCAATGAGAGCCGCCTCGGTCTTTTCGACCTGGGCGGCAATGGCCTTGGCGGTCTGGCCGCCATCACGCGCGGTCTTGCGGCCGACCAGGTCATTGGCCTGGATGGCAGTCGTGCCCTCATAGATGGTCAGGATCTTGGCGTCGCGGTAGTACTGGGCGGCGCCGGTTTCCTCGATAAAGCCCATGCCGCCATGCACCTGCACGCCCAGGCTGGTCACTTCCAGGCTCATTTCGGTGCTGTAACCCTTGACCAGGGGCACCATGAATTCATAGAAGGTCTGATTGGCCTGACGCACTTCTGCGTCCGGATGGTGGTGGGCGGCATCGTAGGCGGCAGCGGCGGCGGTTGCCATGGCGCGGCAGCCCTCGTTGCTGGCGCGCATGGTCATCAGCATGCGGCGCACGTCGGGGTGGTGAATGATGGTGGCGCTGGCCTTGATCGAGCCGTCGACGGGGCGGCTTTGCACGCGTTCCTTGGCGTAGGCCACGGCGTGCTGGTAGGCACGCTCGGCGACGGCCAGGCCCTGCAGGCCCACGGCATAGCGGGCGGCGTTCATCATGATGAACATGTATTCGAGGCCGCGGTTTTCCTCGCCCACGAGGTAGCCGATGGCTCCTCCGTTGTCGCCAAATTGCAGCACGGCCGTGGGCGAGGCCTTGATGCCCATCTTGTGCTCGATGCTGACGCAGTGCACATCGTTGCGCTTGCCCAAGGAGCCGTCCTGGTTCACCAGGAACTTGGGCACGACAAACAGGCTGATCCCCTTGACGCCTTCGGGCGCCCCCGCCACGCGGGCCAGCACCAGGTGGACGATGTTGTCCGCCATATCGTGCTCACCATAGGTGATGAAGATCTTGGTGCCGAAGACCTTGTAGCTGCCGTCGCCCTGAGGCTCGGCCCTGGTGCGCACCAGGGCCAGGTCGGAGCCGGCCTGGGGCTCGGTCAGGTTCATGGTGCCTGTCCATTCGCCGGTCACGAGCTTTTCCAGATAGGTGGACTTGAGCGCGTCACTGCCGGCAGTCAGCAGCGCCTCGATGGCGCCGTCGGTCAGCAGCGGGCACAGAGCAAAGCTCAGGTTGGCGCTATTGAGCATCTCGATACAGGCCGCGCCAATGGTCTTGGGCAGCCCCTGGCCGCCAAAGTCGGCTGGGTGCTGCAGGCCTTGCCAGCCGCCTTCGGCGTACTGCTTGAAGGCATCGGCAAAGCCGGGCGTGGTAGTGACCACACCATCCTTGAAGGAAGAGGGATTGAGGTCGCCGGGAACATTCAGGGGGGCGACCACGCCTTCGCAGAGCTTGGCGCATTCTTCGAGCACGGCCTGCGCAGTTTCCAGCCCCGCATCTTCAAAGCCGGGAATCTGGGCGACTTGCTCGATCTGGGCCAGATGCTCCATGTCGAACAGCATGTCTTTGATGGGCGCTTTGTAGGTCATCGTCTCTGTTTCCTTGAATGCTGGCCCGGCTGGCTGCCAGACCTGGGTTGTGCCTTGGATTGTTGGGGATGTTGCCTGCCACGGATGGCAGGGGCTTCCCTCGACTTCATGTCTGGCGCCTGGCAAGAATGTCAGGACCTCGCATTGGTTTGACGTTTACGTAAACGGAATGATTCTAGAGGCTGTGACGGGCTTGCCGCAGTCGCAGACGCGCAATATGGTGGCCAACGCTTGCGGCAAGCTTTCAATCAAAGAGAAACTTTATAGTTAACTTTTTTGACCTGGTGTTTACCCGTGGTGTCGCGTAAAGACAAGAGAGCGGCGTTCTCGGGAAATGTCCTGGAGCCGAATTCCCATAAATTCAACCCAGTCTGAATGGAAGAATACCGGGGATATGGCCTAAGTCATTGATTCGTATTGCTTCTGTTCGAGGTGAGGCAGTGTGCTGCATCACCTTTCGATTGGTATCTGACTGGGAGTTTGTATGGCTAAAGTAATCCGTTATCACGAAGTTGGCGGCCCCGAGGTGTTGCGACAGGAAGACATTGAAGTCGGCCAACCCGGTCCAGGTCAGGTCCGCCTCAAGCAAGGCGCTGTGGCCTTGAACTTTGCCGATACCTATTTCCGCTCCGGTCTGTATCCCGCTCCTTTGCCCGCGGGCGTGGGCAGCGAGGCTTGCGGCACGATCACGGCCGTGGGCGACGGCGTGACGGATTTCAAGGTCGGCGACCGCGTGACCTATACCGGTGCACTGAACACCATCGGCGCTTACGCAACGGAGCGCCTGATTTCTGCTGCCCCCCTGATCCGTCTGCCTGACAATATCAGCTTTGAAACCGCAGCAGCCATCACCATGCGTGGACTGACGGCGGCTTACCTGATGCGCCGCATCTGGGACTTCAAGAAGGGCGACACCATCTTGCTGCACGCTGCAGCCGGTGGCGTGGGCCTGCTGGTGTCGCAGTGGGCAAAGCTGGAGGGCCTGAATGTGATCGGCACAGTCTCCAGCGATGCCAAGGCCGAAGTGGCCAAGGCCAACGGCTGCGTTCACACCATCAACTACAGCCACGAAGACGTGGCCAAGCGTGTGCGTGAACTGACTGACGGCGTGGGCGTGAATGCCGTCTTCGACAGCGTGGGCAAGGACACTTTCGAGGGCTCGCTCAACAGCCTGAAGGTGCGCGGCCTGATGGTCTGTCTGGGCACGGCCTCTGGCTCCATTCCTCCATTCAACCCACAGATTCTGGCCGGCAAGGGCTCGCTCTTCCTGACCCGTCCCGCATCGGCGCATTACATCGCCGACCCCACGGAACGCGCAGAGCTGGCCAACGAGTTGTTCGCCCATGTGGCCGAAGGCCGTATCAAGGTGGACATCAGCAAGCGCTATGCGCTGGAAGACGCCGTTCAGGCTCACCGCGATCTGGAAGCCCGCAAGATTGTGGGATCGGCCATCTTCACGCTCTGAGATACCAAAGGCAGCACTTCGGTATGAAAAGGGCTGAGCCATTCAGCCCTTTTTTGCATCAACCCCGGTGATTGCCCAAGGAAATAAATGCCATGACTCAAAGCTCTGCTGCAACGACACTGCAGGTCGACTTTTCGCTGGACCTGATCTGCCCCTGGTGCTGGATCGGTCTGCGCAATCTGCTGGCCGCCCGTGAGATGCTGCTGGCCAGATATCCGGACCAGCAGCTTGCAATCCATTGGCATGCAGACACTCTGCTGCCCCATATCCCGGAGCATGGAGTGCCTTACCAGGCCTTCTACGAAGCCAGGCTGGGCGGTCCCAGGGCCGTGGAGGTTCGCCGTGCCCAGGTGCGCTCGGCGGCCCACGCGGCGGGCCTGCAGATCAATCATGCGCTGATTGAAACCTTCCCCAGCACGCGTCTGGTTTGTGCGTTGGTCAACTACGCCCAGACTCTGCTCGATGGCGAATCCATGATCCGCTTTGTGGAGTCCATCTTTGCCGCTTACTTTGTGCAGGGCCGCGATATAGGCTCGGTCATGGTGCTGCAGCAGCTGGCGCATTCGGCAGCACTGGACTGGAATCCCTCCCGCTTTGATGCGCTGCGCTACCAAAGCGAGGTGGGCCACGCCGGTGGCGTGCCGCATATGGTGTTCAACCAGCGCCTGCAGGTGACGGGCGCTGTGGCGCCCGCAGAGCTGCTGCGCGCCATGGAGCATGCCCGTGTTGCCGACAGCGCTTTCGCCTGATACCGCATTGCTGGCCGCCGGCGCCGTGCGGGATTTGCCGCCGGGCGGGCGAAAGCTGGTCTTCACGCCTGGTGGCCAGAGCATCTTGCTGCTGAATGTCGAAGGCGAGTTCTATGCCTTGGAGAACAACTGCCCGCATGCGGGTGCCTCCATGGCCGGTGGCAATTGCGATGCCCATGTGCTGAGCTGCCCCGCGCATGGACTCAAGTTCGATATCCGCAGCGGCAAGTGCACGGCATCGCCGCAGATGACGATTCCTCTCTACGAAGTTCTTGTCAGAGAGGGACTGCTCTGGCTCAAACCGCCTGACAACTGCTGATAAACCATCGAGCGCTGATGTGCATAGAAGAAGGCCCGCAGATTTTCTCTGCGGGCCTTCTTCTATGGTTTCAGGATTGATGTCCTCTGGTCGGCAACCGGCAGGTGCCGGTTGCCATGGATTGGACTCAGAACGTGTGGCGAATGCCGATGTCAAAGCCCGAGGCATTGCCGCCAGCGACTGGAATCGGGCCTTGCAGCGCGCCCGTGGCCACCGGCAGGTTGATGCTGCCGCGGTTGTCTACATAGGCATAGGTGCCGTAGAGTGCGGTGCGCTTGGAGAGGTTGTGCACATAACCCACGGCGTACTTGTTGGAGCTGCTGCCGCTGTTGTCATTGCGGTTCAGGCGCATGAAGCTCATGGGGATATTGCCGTTGCCGACCTTCCAGATGGCACCCAGCTGCCAGTAGCGTACATGGTCGGCATTGTCCAGACCTGCCAGGCGGTTGCCGGTGCGGTGATCGGCAGCCAGAACCATGAGGCGGTGGCCCTCCCAGAGGTAGGATGCGGCGGCATTGATCTGTCTGTAATCGTCGGCCGCACGGTTCTTGGTGGACGTGATGGCGACGGCTGCATCCCAGTTGTCGCCTCCATAGCCCAGGCGTGCACCATAGACGCGGCCGTCCTGGCGGTTGGGGCCGGCATCGTTTTCACCGAATGCAGTCATCAACTGATAGAACAGGCCTTTGCAACTGGAGCTGGAGCAGCCGGGCGAGAAGTAGCCAATGCTGTTCGATGCCCGAAAGCCCGTCACAGTGGTGCCGTGCAGCACATGCAGGCTCATGCCCACGCCCAGGCGAAAGGGGTCGTAGTTGAACATGTTCCAGAAGGCGGGCACATAGTCACGGCCCAGACGTACCTCGCCCCATTGCTTGCTCTGCAGATAGACCAGGGCCTTGCGGTTGAAGCTCAGACCGTTGCTGCTGCCTGCCCCCGAAGGCTGGTTGTTGGTGTTGGAGGCCTGGCCGGTGCCGTTGTCGGTATTGAGACCCGCTTCCAGATCAAAGCCGGCGGCCAGACCGCTGCCGAGATCTTCACGGCCTTTGAAGCCCAGGCGGCTGGCCTGATTGCCGCTGGAGGTCAGCATCTGGCGCGAGCCTGCGCCAGCGCCGCGGTAATTGGATACGGCCATATCCACCACGCCATAGACCTGCACAGAGGATTGTGCCGAGGCTGCCAGCGGCGCCAGCGTGCATGCGAGAGCGCTCAGCGCATTGAAAGCCATTTTTTTTGTAGTCATTCATGTCTCCTTGAACCGTTGAAAAAAGATGCCTGATGGCAAACCGACGAAAAACACAGCAGGGCAAGGCCGGGCCTGGGGATGGGTTGAGGGCGCAGGCAAGCCCCCAGCTCTAATCCCGCCAAAGGACTGGAGCTGGGTGCGGCCGCCCACGGTGCCAAGGGTGGGCACCGGGCAGAGGTCTTGAATCAGATAAGTAATGGAGCAGCTTGAGGGCAACTGCTCAAGGACCCGGGCCTCAGTTTTCGGGCTTGTAGCCTATGGACTTGAGCAGGGCTGCCTGCTTGCGGCTGGCCTCTTTGAGGTCGGCCGTCATTTCTGCCGTGGTAAGGGGCTGGCCAGGCTCCATGCCCACCGTGGCGAGCTGCTTGAGAACGGCCTCCTTGCGGAAATGTGCCAGCGCCACGTCCCGCAGCTTCTGCTGGATGGCTGCCGGGGTTTGCGGGTGGGACCACAGGGCGAACCAGCCTGGTTTGGAAAGCTGGGGGTAGCCCAGCTCCGTGAAGGTCGGCACCTCTGGCAAAGTCTGCAGGCGGCTCGGGTAGACGGCGGCCAGCGCCTTGATCTTGCCGCTGCGAATCAGGGGTAGCGAAGTGGTGACGCCATCGAACATCACCGGGACATGGCCGCCCATGAGGTCCACCAGCGCAGGGGGCGAGCCCTTGTAGCCCACATGGCGCATATTGATCTTGGCCAACTGGCCCAGTAGCATGCCCGAGGTGTGACCCTTCAGGCCCGTGGCGTAGGAGGCAAAGTCCACGCCGTCGCGTTGCTGTCTGGCGTAGCTGATGAATTCGGGCAGGGTCTGGAACGGCAGATCCTTGTTGGCGACCATGACCAGTCCGGTGCGTGTGAGCTGGGCCAGCGGCGTCAGGTCCTTGAACGGGTCGAAACTGACTTTCTGGGCCAGGGGCGCCTCGCTCAGTGCTCCGTCCTGAATCACCAGAAAGGTGTAGCCGTTTTTGCCATGGGACTTGAGGTCCTGGATGCCGATGGCCCCCGAGGCACCGGGCTTGGATTCCACGATCACGGGCTGCTTGAGCTCTTGCTGCATGCCCTCTGCCAGCAGGCGGGCCAGGGTGTCAGCCGTGCCGCCGGCAGGCCCGGTGACGATCAGGCGTATGGGCTTGGTCGGCCAGTCCACGGTCTGCTCGGCCTGTGCGGGCAAGGCCAGGCTGGCGGCCACGGCCATGACGGCCAGGCCTAATTTCCGGCGCAGTGCGCAGGCTGTCGCGGTGCGAGAACCTGCGGTGTCCACTGAATTGCGTGAGGCGGGTGTCGTTGCCTTCATTGCTTGTCTCCTTCAATGGGGAGATCTGGCTCCCCATCTGCGCGCACCTTTTATATATTGTGGGTGGCTGCGCATTCATCGTGATGGTCTTCGGGCGGTTCAGGCCGTTGGCTCGGGCTGTCGGGCTTCGATCCGAGCCTGCAAATCCTCGATCAGCTGTTTTGCTTGCGGCCAGGGGCCATGGCCCGAGGCCGGGTTCAGGTGGCCCTGGGGGCCCAGCTCCACCAGCTCGCTCCCCCAGTCGCGCGCAAAGCCACGCGCGCGCTCCAACTGGGTCAGCGGGTCATTGCTGCTGGCTGCCAGCAGTGTGGGAAACGACAGGCGCTGGCGCGGGATGGGCGTCCAGCCGTGGGCTGCCAGCACATCCTTGGGGGGGTAGCCGGCAGGCATCTGGGTTTCCACATCGGCGGGGGCTGCCAGCAAGGCTCCGAGAATGGGACGGGCTCGGCGCAGCGCCCAGTGCGCGACCATCATGCAGCCGGCGCTGTGCGCCACGATGATGACGGGGCCGTCGATACCGTCTAGTGCACGGTCGATCGCGTCCAGGCGGGCCTGGCAGCTGAGCTTGTCCTGCTCCAGCGGTGGCACGGTGACGCAGGGGACGGACTGCGCAGTCAGCTCCTTGGCCAGCAGCGTCTGCCAGTGCTCTTCCACATGGTCGCGCAGGCCGGGGATGATGAGAATCGTGTGCTTCAAGGCCATCTTCTGTCTCCTGGCTCAGTCCGTGGGGCCGCCGATGATGGCGGTGCGTTCCATCTTGCGGTGGCAGGGCTGGTAGTCCATCACTGCGTAGTGCTGGGTGGAGCGGTTGTCCCAGAAGGCTACGCTGTTTTTGCTCCATTTGAAGCGCACCTGGTACTCGGGAATCATGGCCTGGCTGGTCAGGTAATTGAGCAGTTGCGAGGAGCCGGGCGATTTGTCCAGGCCGAAGCGCACATTGGCGGGTGTGTTGTAGTTGGTGAAATGGGTGGTGAAGCTGCTGTTGACGAACAGAATCTTCTCGCCGGTTTCGGGGTGGATGCGGACCACGGGGTGCTCGGCGTCGGGGTATTGGGCCTTGAGTGCCAGACGCTTTTCGATAGGCATGACGGCACCAAAGCTCGCTTCGATGCTATGGCGGGCACGCAGATGCTCGATCTTGACCTTGATGTCGTCTGGCAGGTTCTCATAGGCCATCACCATGTTCACCCACATGGTGTCGCCGCCCACTGGCGGGCATTCAACGCAGCGCAGCACGCAGCCCATGGGAGGCTGCTCGCGCCAGGTGGCATCGGTGTGCCATGAGTTCTCGTTGCGGTCCAGAGGGTTGTCGGGGGTCTTGTAGATCTGCACCAGGCCTGGGTGCTCGGGGTGGCTTCCCACTACCGGGTGGTCTTCCAGTTCGCCAAATTTGCGCGCAAACGCCACATGCTCGGCGCGTGTGATGTCCTGGTCGCGGAAAAAGATCACGCGGTGCTTGAGCAGTGCCTGGCGGATCTCGGCCATCAGGCCTTCGTCCTCGGCGGCCGCTCCCAGGTGAACGTTGGACAGCTCCGCACCGATGGAGCAGGTCAGAGGATTGACTTCCAGCGAGCGGGTCAAAGAGCTGGAGCGGATAAGGGCGGGTGCTGCGCCAACCTCGTTTTTCATTGGGAAGTCTCCTTATAGAATCAATGTCGCCAGTGTGAAAACTCCCCTCGATCGGCGCTTGTCATTACATGACTGGTGCTTTGCAATTAGTGCCAAGTTAGTGAAACCCCATGGCCTCTCTCGTTCGCGCCGCCTGCTTGACCAATTACGCCGAAGTCGCCCAGGCTTCGGGGCTGAATGGCGCGCGCATGCTGCTCGATGCCGGCCTGAGCCCCGGTGTGCTCGACGAGCCGGATCTGATGATTCCGGTGGACAAGGTGGGGCGTTTGCTGCAGGCCTCGGCCACGCAGTCGGGCAATGAAAGCTTTGGTCTGTGCATGGCGCGCTCGCGCCTGC
This sequence comes from Comamonas sp. NyZ500, assembly GCF_016772095.1. Classification (NCBI taxonomy): domain Bacteria; kingdom Pseudomonadati; phylum Pseudomonadota; class Betaproteobacteria; order Burkholderiales; family Comamonadaceae; genus Comamonas; species Comamonas sp. NyZ500. The sequence goes on from NZ_JAEIJE010000007.1 coordinate 124,621, forward strand.
TGTCCAATATGGGGCCGGTGGGCCTGCTGATTCGCGATCAGGCTACGCTGCGCGATTCGCTGAACCTGCTGGTGCGTCATCTGGCCCTGCTCAACGGCGCCATGACGCTGGAGCTGGATGAGCAGGCCGACACGGTGCTGATCCGTGAGCTGTTGCTGGCCGGCCGTGCCCATGAGCCTACGCGCCAGCGCGTGGAGCTGGCGCTGGGCGTGATGGTGCGCGCCATTCGGCAGCTGATAGGTCGCGACTGGCAGCCTCGCATGGTGTGTTTCGAGCACGCCGCGCCCAAGGACCTGAGCATGCATCACCTGATGTTCGGCCCGCGCGTGGAGTTCAATCAAGAGTTCAACTGCATTGTTTGCGTCAAGGCCGATCTCGATACGCGCAACGAATTTGCCGACCCTGCCATGGTGCGCTATGCCCAGAAGCTGCTGGAGTCCGTGGCTCCCATGAGCGAGGAAGCCGTGCTGGACGATGTGCGCCGCACCATCTTGCTGCTGTTGCCCAGCGGGCGCTGCAGCATTGAGAAAGTCAGCGAGCACCTGGGTGTGGTGCCACGCACCATTCAGCGCCGGCTGACGGAAAAGGGTCAGAGCTTTTCCTCGCTGATGAACGATATCCGCAAGGAGCTGGCCGTGCGCTATGTGTTCGAGAGCAACCGCTCTCTGACCGAAGTGGCCGAGCTGCTGGGCTTTACGGCCCCCAGCAGTTTTTCACGCTGGTATCAGAGCCAGTTCGGCTGCAGTGCCAAGGACAGCCGTGCCAAGGCGCAGACCGAAGGCACAGGCGGCGCATAAAAAAGCGGGCCGTAAGGGCCCGCCAAACACACTACCAAAGTGCCACCCCAGGAAGAGGGCGGCTACGCCAGCGTCCTTCAGTTGCTGGCGATTCTGAGCTTGCTCAGAATTTTGCGGTTCTGCTCCACCGTGTTCAGCATTTTTTGTTGCAGCTCCGTCATCGTGCTGGGCTGGGGGGCGTCAAAGCCCTGGGTTTTGAGCTGCGCCTGAAACTTGGCGGATTGAGTCACCTTGTCCATTTCCTGGCGCACCTTCTGGGTCAGGGCCGGGGGCGTGCTGCTCAGCACGAACAGTCCCACACTGGCATCGGGCAGCACAAAGTCGGGCATGTTCTGCTCGGCAAAGCTGGGCACATCGGGTAGCAGGCGCGAGCGGTTGGGCGAGACCACGCCCAGGGCCTTGATCTTGCCGGCCTTGACCAGCGGGGCTGCATTGGTCACCACTTCAAAAGTCAGTTGTACCTGATTGCCGATCAGATCGACGATGGCAGGGGCCGAGCCCTTGTAGGGCACGGCGGTGATCTTGCCGCCGCTTTTCTCGCTCAGCAACCCACCCAGCATGTCTGAACGAGTGCCGGGGCTCAGGTTGGCGATATTGATAGGGCCGGAGCTCTTTTTTGCATAGTCCAGCACCTCCTGAATCCTGTTGGGGGGAAAGCTGTTGTTGGCCACCAGCATATGCACCATGGAGGCTACATCCGAGACATAAGTGAATGTCTTGTGCACGTCAAACGGCGTCTTCACGGTGAGTGGAAAGTCGGTCCAGATGCTGGAGGGCGCAATCATCAGCGTATGCCAGTCGGCAGGTGCATTCATCACGGCGCGCTCGGCAATCACGGCCGATCCGCCGGGTTTGTTGTCGACGACCACGGGCTGGCCCAGATTGGTCTGCAGATGATCGGCCACCAGGCGCGCCACACCATCGGTGATGCCACCAGGAGGCGCAGGAACGACGAGGCGGATGGGTTTGACGGGCCAGGCGGGTGCAGGGGGCTGAGCCTGTACGGCGGTGCTGGCCATTACGCCGACGCAAAGAATTGCGGCGCAGGAACGCAGGGTTCGAGGAATGTTTCGCATGTGTTGCTCCCTAAATGGAGTTGCTCAGATGGCGCTGGCGGGAGAGTCTGTGACCCGCCCATCTTCAAGAACGCAAGCATTCAGAGCTTGTCTTGCTGCGGCGCTATCGGCTCTGGCTCGCAAGACGCGAATCACGGGCATCACTTGCGGGCCGGGTGGTCCAGCAAAATTCACAGCGGTTGTCATTGATGTCTCCTGTCGTTTTTCATGGGGGACAGACATTCGGCATGACGCCGATCTCTGTCTCGCAGGGGGCAGACCCAACGAATAGGTGATCCGCTGAATCTGCCGGCATGTCCCTGCGCTCTTGTGCTTGGGGTGTAGGAATGCACCAATTCATGATGGAGGTCCGCAAGTCCGGTGACTTGGCGTTTCATGCCTGCGACTTCGCATTTGATGACTGCAGTACTCCGCACTTACCCGATGTAGGGTTGCAGCCTGCATGGCTTCGATGCGTGCTTGAGGCGCGGTATGGGCGCCTTGCAATCGGAGCCGCGAGGAGGGGGATATCGCAGGTTGCCGATGGTGCGCGGCAGTCGCCTGGACTTTTGCAGTGCATGAACCGATGTCGTCTCTCGTTGCCTGCCCCAATCACCTTCAGGCATGGTTTGCTGGTCTTGTCGCGTTTGAGAAAGCGCGTGTCTTGAAATGCAAAGTGGCATCTCACACGGCATTTGATACTGGCTTCACGCATCGGCAATGGCCTGAAATCGGCTGATGCAGTTTGTCCAGACACTGATTTCTCGCACTCAAACCGGAGACAACAACCATGAACTTTCTTGACGGTCACCTGTATCCCGAAAACCAGCAACCGCTGATCATCACTGCAGCTCCCTACGCTCCGGGCTGGATTCCCTCGGACTTCCCCGAGGACATCCCCATCACCATGGAAGAGCAGATTCAGAAGGCCGTGGACTGCTATGAGGCCGGCGCCACCGTGCTGCATCTGCATGTGCGTGAAGACGACGGCAAGGGCAGCAAGCGTCTGTCCAAGTTCAACGAGCTTATTGCCGGTGTGCGTGAGCGTGTGCCCGAGATGATCATCCAGGTCGGCGGCTCCATCAGCTTTGCGCCCGAAGGCCCGGACGGCGAAGCCAAGTGGCTCTCCGACGATACCCGCCATATGCTGGCCGAGCTGACACCCGTGCCCGACCAGGTGACGGTGACCGTGAACACCACGCAGATGAACGTGACCGAGCATGCCGGCGAAGACGACTTCCGCGGTGTCTCGCGCGGCTTCCCGCATCTGCACAAGACCTACAAGGACATGATTGTTCCCTCGAACCCCAGCTTCGTCGAAGAACATATCCGTCGCCTGTCCGAAAAGGGCATCCAGAGCGCCTTCCAGGTCTACAACATCAACAGTTTCGAAACCATAGAGCGCATGATCCGCCGTGGCGTCTACAAGGGGCCGCTGGTCATGAACTGGGTCGCCATCAGCGGCGGCATGGACCAGGCCAATATCTACAACCTGGCCAATATGCTGCGCGCCGTGCCCGACAACGCCATCGTGACGGTGGAAAGCTCGGTGCTGAACGTGCTGCCCATCAATATGATCGGCATGGCCCTGGGTCTGCATGTGCGCTGCGGTATCGAAGACGTGCTGTGGAATCAGACCCGCACCGGCAAGATGAGCACCGTGGAGCAGATCAAGCAGCTGGTGCGCATTGCGGGCGAGTTCGGTCGCCCGATTGCCACGGCCCAGCAGGCCCGCGAGATCAAGCAGATCGGCGTGTTCTACGAAACCGCCGACGAAACCCTGGCCAAGAACGGCTTCGCGCCCAACCGCAAGGGCGCCAACCAGGGCTTTCTGCGCAAGCCCATGGACGCTGTGGCCTGAGTCTCAAAGCCCGGGTGACCGGGCCCGGCTGATCTAGCCGCTGTGCGTTTGTCACGCTTGCCTGGTGGATGCGTGGCCAAGCGCCTGCCACCGCCGACTTCCTTGAGAAGTCGGCTTTTTTATTTCTCTGGATTCAAGCCCGCAGATAAAGGTCTTCGCCGCGCACGTTGCGCTCCTGCAGGATTTCTCCGACCGCCAGCAGCTCATCCAGATGCTGGGAAATGCTGCGCGTCTCGGCCCCCTGTACCCAGGGCGCATCAAAGCCCTGCGGGTAGAGCAGGCGTTGCTCCACCATCTGCGAGAGCGTCATGGGCCGCTGCGCCAGCCATTCGAGAATGCGCGCACCGCGCTCGTCAATGACCGCAGCAAAGCGCTTGAGGTCTCGCATAAATGCCTCGCGTTCCGTGTAAATGCCCTTGTGGTGCGAGGTCACCCAGACCCGGGCCTCGATCTCGGGCAGCCGCGCCAGGCTGCGGCGAAAGTCAGTCAGACAGGAGCAGGCATCGCCGTAATAAGGGCCGAATCCTGTCAGGTCGATATCGCCGATAAAGGCAACACCTTCGGGCTCGATCAGCAGCACGGTATGGCCGGCGGTATGGCCAGGCATATGAATGGCGCGAATCTGCGACCGGCCCAGCTCCCAGACGGCTCCATCCTCGTAGCCCCTGGCATCGGGTCTGGGGGCGTAGAAGAATTCGCTCTCCAGCTTGCTGCGCAGGATGCCGGCCTGAGCCGAATCGGCCCAGCCAAAGGTGGCAACCAGGCCCTCCCAGCTTTGCAAGGCCGCCAGATCGCCCGCGTGAGCAAAGACCTGCGCGTCTGGTAGGCGGTGCAGGCCGGCCATATGGTCCTCATGCACATGACCCATCACCACCAGCTCGGTGGCATCGAACTCGGCCCCGATATGGTTGGCAACGATAGGCGTATCCAGCGCTGCCAGCGTATCGCTGCCGCGAATCATGACCTGGTTGCCGTCCGGATACTTGCCACCCTTGGCGCCGCGAAACACCGTCACGCGGCCAAACTGGTGGCGCTGTATGTCTGTCTGGGCTGTGTCGATGGGATGCATCATGGTCTGAGTGGAGGAAAGTGAAGCCGGCTTCTGCGAAGATTAAAACCTTGGATGTATTTGCGCTGTCACCACAGCGCTTTGAAAGACGAGTCGGAGATGACCCAACAAGACAAACAGGCTCAGGAAGCCCATCTGATCGAGCACCCCATCAAAAGCGAGCTGGTGCACCAGGGCAGTTTTCTGCAGGTGAGGCTCGATACCGTGCGTCTGCCTCATGGCGGGCAGGCCACGCGCGAGTATGTGGTGCACCCCGGCGCCGTGGTGGTGATAGGCCTGCTCGACGATGGCCGCGTGCTGCTGGAGCGGCAGTTTCGCTACCCCGTGGGCCGGGTCATGACGGAGTTTCCCGCAGGCAAGCTCGATGCGGGCGAGCAGCCGCTGATCTGCGCTCAGCGCGAGCTGCTGGAGGAAACCGGCTACAGCGCGCGGGAATGGGCCTATGCCGGCCCCATGCATCTGGCGATCGGCTACTCCGACGAAGTCATTCACATCTTCTTCGCGCGCGGCCTGACCGCGGGCGAGCGCCAGCTCGATGCTGACGAGTTTCTCGATGTCTGCAGCATGACGGCTGACGAGCTGCTGGACGGCGTGCGTAGTGGCCAGGTCACTGATGCCAAGACCCTGAGCTGCTGCCTGTGGCTGCAGAACGTGCAAAGCGGTGCCTGGCCTCTTGAGTGGAAGCCAGCTTGATTTTTTGATAGCTGCTTGCGTATATTGGCAATGGGTTTCAGCTATGAAAGTTCCTGAAATTCATGGCAGTCAGGCGCTGGCTGCTTCTTTTTCGGGATTGCCTGATGCCCATCAGTGTTTGTCGTCGGGTGATGACAGGCGCTGCAGGACCTTCCTATAAACTGGTGCCATGCACCATGGCGTACCACCTCTATTTGAGGGTTGCCGTCTGAAGCGGTGTTCAGGAGTGTTTCATGGAATCGTCAGAGCTTGAGGATGACAGCGTTTTCGAGAGTGCGGCCGAGCTGTTCAAAGCCATGGCTGCGCCCATGCGGCTGAAGATCATCAGCGCGTTGTGCAACGGAGAAAAAAACGTCTCCGAGCTGCTGGCTTCCATAGACACGACCCAGCCCAATATGTCTCAGCATCTGAACACGTTGTACCAGTCCGGCATTCTGGGCCGCAGGCGTGAAGGGGTCAGCATCTACTATTTCATCGCCAACGAGAAGGTCGTCCATATGTGCCGCACTATCTGCGTGCAGATTGCCATCGAACAGAACTGATGGCTTGAGCCCCAAAGGAAGAAAAGGCGCACCAGGCGCCTTTTTTCATGGCCGTGTGCGGTTCAGGGCTTGAGATAGACAAAGCCTTCTTTGGCCTGCAGGCGTGCGACTTCGGCCACACCGGAGGGGACGACCGAGGCCTCCATCAGCAGGCTTGAGGCATCGAGCTTGCGCGTTTGCAGCGTGTTGTTGCAGACCTTGAACTCCACGCCGCGCCCCACCAGTGCGCTGACCTGGCCGCTGAACTCGCGGCCCTTACTATCCTTGGCATTGTTCAGCAGAAAGTCTATGCCTGGTCCATGGGTGACCACCACAATCTTGTCCGTGGGCGAGGCGTTGAGTTCGTTATTGATATTGGCGAGTATGGCGGCCGCTGTCTCCACGCCGGTGTTGACGTGATAGACCACTTTCACATCCTGAGCGGCGGCAATCGCCGTACACAGGGCAAAGCTCAGGGCAATGAACTGGCGCTTCATGGAATGTCTCCTGTGGTGTCTATGGGAATCAGGGAAGATGCCCTTGGTTAAATATTGCCACTTGCTTATATTAACGATGACGCAAACATTCAAAAATAGGGCAAGCGCTAGTGGCGACATGCAAGCATGACGCGCTGCCCATGCAAGGGAGACAAAGCCATGACAAGCTGGGCAGGAGCTGCGCTGAGGAGCTTTGTGTGGGCAGCGATTGCAGCGACAGGTACAGCGGCCGCGCATGATGCAGCCCCCAGGTCGCTCATTCCGCAAGCGGTCAGCGCGCCCGTGATGGAGTTGCAACAGGTGGCTGCCAATGTATTTTTTGTGCAGGGCGTATCGGCGCTGGGCAGCCCGGCCAATCGCAACTTCATCTCCAATGCGGGCTTTGTCATCACCCATGACAGCGTGGTCGTGATCGATGCGCTGGGTTCGCCCGCACTGGCCGAAGAGCTAGTGCAGAAAATCCGTACGCTGACGCCCAAGCCCATCAGCCATGTGCTGCTGACCCACTATCACGCCGACCACATCTATGGCCTGCAGGTGTTCGAGGCCCTGGGCGCAAAAATCGTGGCCCATGCCCAGGCGCGTGAATACATCAACTCAGAAACCGCGCATCTGCGGCTTGAGGCTTCGCGCAAGGATCTGGCGCCCTGGGTCGATCAGGGCACGCGCCTGGTGCCCGCGAATCAATGGGTGTCGGGCGATAGCTCCACGCTGAAGGTGGGGGGCGTGGACTTTGTGCTGCAGCATATGGGGCCATCGCATACGCCGGAGGATACGGCCATCTTCCTGCCGCAAAGCGGTGTGCTGTTCATTGGCGATGTGGTGTTTCGCAACCGCATTCCCTATGTGGGCCAGGCCGACAGCCGCCACTGGATTGCCGCGCTGGATGAGTTGCTCAAGCTCCCCGTCAAGGTCATGGTGCCGGGCCACGGCCCGGCCTCCGAGCAGCCGCGCCAGGACATGCAGCTGACGCGAGACTATCTGCACTATCTGCGCGAGGCCATGGGCAAGGCCGCAGCCAACCTCGACCCGTTTGACGAGGCCTATCAGGCGACGGACTGGTCCAGGTTCTCGGCTTACCCGCTGTTCAAGGAAGCCAATCGCATGAATGCCTACAACACCTTTTTGCTGATGGAGCAGGAAAAGCCGTGATGGAAACAGCCAGCTCCTTTCGTGCCCGCAGAAGACTGTGCTTGCAGCTGCTGCTGGCGGGCGCGGCCCCGGCGTGGGCGGCGCTCGATGCCTCTGAGCGCCTGCTGCCCACCAGCCAGAGTCTGCGGCACGACCTGGCCTTGGCGCTGGCCCGCAAGCAGCCGTTGGTGGTGATGGCCAGCCTGCATGGCTGCCCGTTCTGCAAGATCGTGCGCGAACATTACCTGCTGCCGTTGCAACAGTCCGGGGCTTTGGTGACTCAGATTCATTTTCTGTCACGTGAGCCTTTGCAGAGCTGGGATGGCACGGCGACCACGCATGGCGACATGGTCAGGCAACTGGAGATCGAGGTTGCTCCTACCGTGCTTTTTCATGGAGCAGGACGACGGGAAGTGGCTGATCGCCTGATTGGCAGCTCCATCCCCGATTTTTATGGCGCTTATCTGGATGAGCGCATGAAGACTGCCCGGGCAGCGGTGCAGGGGCGTTGAGCCGGATATGGGTATCGCTGTTCCTGTTCGGGAATAACGAGGGTTAGCGCGGGATCTCAAATTTGACGAGCTGTTGGATACTTTAAATAACAACATGCTTATATATAAATATAAGGAGACCAAGCGATGAAAACTGCATCCTGGCTGGGTGGCTTGACGGTGTTGCTGGGGCTGGCTGTTCCTGCACTGGCGCAGGCGGATCAGGCGCTGGCGCAGAAGAACGCCTGCATGGCCTGCCATGCGGCGGACAAGAAACTGGTGGGCCCGGCGTTCCAGGATGTGGCCAGGAAATATGCGGCCCAGGCCGATGCACAGGCCTATCTGGTCAAAAGCATCAAGGCCGGTGGCTCCGGCAAATGGGGGCCGGTGCCCATGCCCGCCCAGCCAGCACTCAGCGATGCGGACACCCAGACGCTGGCGGCCTGGATTCTCAAGGGTTCCAAATGAAACAGGCGTGTCGTGCTTTCCCGGTAAGCGCCACCAACGATCAAAGAGAGAGCTTATGCAAAGCCAGTTGATGGGCAAGGTGCGCAAGGCACCCGAAAACTTTGTGCGGGCGGACGATGTAGGTACGGTGTTTGCCGAAGCCAGGGCAGGTCGGCGTGACTTCATTCGCGGGGCTTTCGCGGCCGCTGCAGCCAGCGCTGTAGCCGTCCATGCGCAGGACCGGCAGGCCGTGAGCGGCGATGGGGACCCGAATATTCTGGAGCTGCCCGCACACAGCAAGGGGCTGGGCCAGCCGGTGGTCACCGACGGCTACGGCAAGCCCTCCAGGTACGAGGCCAATGTGCAGCGTCGCCAGAGCCCGGGTCTGACCCAGACCAAGCAGGCCTCGGTATCATTTGCGCCGCTGCAGTCGCTGTTCGGCATCGTCACGCCCAGCGGTCTGCATTTCGAGCGCCACCACCAGGGCTGGTGGGATATCGACCCTTCCAAGCACAGGCTGATGATCAACGGCTTGGTGAAGAATCCCAAGGTCTTCACCATGGACGAGATCATGCGTCTGCCTTCGGTGTCGCGCTTTCATTTCATAGAATGCGGCGCCAACACCGGCATGGAGTGGGGCAATGTGGCCGTGCCCACGGTGCAGTACACACACGGCATGCTGTCGTGCAGCGAGTTCACGGGCGTGCCCCTGATCACCCTGCTGGAGATGGCCGGTGCCGATCTCAAGAAGGGCAAGTTCATTCTGGCCGAGGGGGCGGACGGCTCGTCCATGACGCGAACCATCCCCGTGGAGCTGATTACCTCGGGCGAGGTGCTGGTCGCCTACGGCCAGAACGGCGAGATGCTGCGGCCCGAGCAGGGCTATCCGCTGCGTCTGGTGGTGCCCGGCGTGCAGGGCGTGAGCTGGGTGAAATACCTGCGCCGCATCGAGGTGGGCGACATGCCTTATGCAGCCAAGGACGAGGCGATCCACTATGTGGACCTGATGCCCGATGGACAGCACCGTCAGTACTCGAGCATTCAGGAGTGCAAGAGTGTGGTCACCACGCCGTCCGGCGGCCAGATGCTGCTGGACAAGGGTTTCTACAACATCACGGGCCTGGCCTGGTCGGGGCGCGGCAAGGTCAAGCGCGTGGATGTGAGCGTGGATGGCGGTCGCAACTGGCGCACGGCCCGGCTCGAAGGGCCGGTGATGGGCAAATGCCTGACGCGCTTCAACCTGGACTGGGTCTGGAATGGCGAGGAATGCATCATCCAGAGCCGCGCCATGGATGAGACCGGCTATGTGCAGCCCAGCTACCAGCAACTGCGTGCCGCGCGCGGCACGCGCTCCATCTATCACAACAATTCCATCCAGTCCTGGGCGGTACGTGCCAACGGGGAGGTCGCGAATGTTCAGCTTGCATAAACCTCTGCTCCTGCTGACGTTGCTTGCCATGGGCGTGGCCGCCGGGCCCGCTGCGGCGCAGAGCAAGTCTGCCGAAGACCGCTATCCCGGCGTGGGCCGCAATGCCACGGGCAAGGAGGTTCTGGCCTGGGATATCGATGTGCGCCCTGACTTCAAGGGGCTGCCCGCAGGCTCGGGCTCGGTGCAAAAAGGCATGGATGTGTGGGAGGCCAAATGCGCGTCCTGCCATGGGGTGTTCGGCGAATCCAACGAGGTGTTCAGCCCGCTGGTCGGCGGCACCACGGCCGAGGACATCAAGACCGGGCATGTGGCGCGGCTCAAGGATCCGGCCTTTCCGGGCCGCACGACCCTGATGAAGGTGGCCACGGTGTCCACGCTGTGGGATTACATCAATCGTGCCATGCCCTGGAATGCGCCCAAGTCGCTGTCCACCGAAGAGGTGTATGCCGTCACGGCCTATCTGCTCAACCTCGGTGGCGTGGTGCCCGAGAGCTTCACGCTCAGCGACACGAACATTGCCGAGGTGCAGCGGAAGCTGCCCAACCGCAACGGCATGACGACCCGGCATGCTCTGTGGCCCGGCAATGAGTTCGGCAAGAGCGTCAGGCCCGATGTGCTGGCTACTGCCTGCATGAGCAACTGCGGCCCCGAGCCCAGGCTGCGCTCGGCCTTGCCCGAGCATGCCAGCAACAACCACGGCAATCTGGCCCAGCAGAACCGGCTGGTCGGTGCCCAGCGCGGCATCGAGACCGATGGAGGTGCAAGCAAGGCGGTCAAGCCTGCGGTTGACAGGAAATCGGGCAGCGCGGCACCGACAGCCTTGCTGGAAAAGAACGCCTGCATGGCTTGCCACGGCATGGCGCAGAAACTCGTCGGCCCGGCCTTCAGCGAAATTGCCAGCAAGCACGGTGGCCAGCTGGACTATCTGGCAAACAAGATCAGGGTCGGAGGCTCCGGCGTCTGGGGATCAACACCCATGCCACCCCAGCCCAATCTCAGCGATGCTGATGCCAAGGTGATTGCCCAGTGGCTGGCGGCGGGCGCCAAGCCCTGATGCAGCTTGTGTCGTGCGACTGTGAAGTGAATGAAAAGGAGACAAAGATGAAACGTAGAGACGCCCTCAGGAACAGTGCGGCCGTGCTCGGCATGCTGATGGCCGCCGGCCTGCTGCCGCAAGCAGCGCAGGCTGCCTATAACAAGACCGCTTTCGACGCCAAGACCGTGGCCGATGTGCTCAAGGCCATGGGAGCTGCTGCGCCTGCCGAAAGCAAGGACGTGACGCTGACGGCGCCCGACATCGCCGAAAACGGGGCCGTCGTGCCTCTGGGCGCAGCGACCAGCCTGCCCAATGTGAAGCAGATGCTGGTGCTGGTGGAAAAGAATCCCAACACGCTGGTTGCGGCCTTCACCGTCAACGAGGCGCTGGAAGCCAACTTCCTGACCCGCGCCAAGCTGGGCCAGTCCTCCGATGTGTATGCCGTGGCCATCACCAATGACGGCAAGGCTTTCTATGCCAAGAAGGAAGTCAAGGTCACCCTCGGTGGCTGCGGCGGTTGATTGCAACCAATCATCTGAAAAAGGAGAAGAACATGGCTGATCCAATGCGTATTCGTGCCCAGGCTGCAGGTGACAAGACCACCGTGCGCGTGCTGATGTCCCATGAAATGGAGACCGGCCAGCGCAAGGATGCGGAAGGCAAGACCGTGCCCGCCTGGTTTATTCAGGAGGTGACGGCCGCGCACAACGGCAAGCAGGTGCTGCAGGCTGAGTGGGGGCCTGCGGTTTCCAAGAACCCGTTTCTGCAGTTCGTGGTCAAGGGTGCCAAGGCTGGCGACAAGATCTCGGTGAGCTGGAAGGACAACAAGGGCGAGACCCGCACCGATGAAGCGACTGTGAGCTGAGCACGGCAGAGACAGCGGCTGGCCGTCGGCCAGCCTTCACCCCAGTCCAGAATCAATCAAAAACAGAGAGGTGCCCCATGAGACATTCCTCCCCGGGCCAGGCGGCTGCCGCCGTGCTGGCCTTGTGCATGGCCGCGCCGGTGCTGGCGCAAAAGTCCACGGCCGACGGCATTGCCGAGTACCGCGAGATGCTGCAGGACGGCAACCCTGCCGAGCTGTTCGAGATGAAGGGCGAGGAGCTGTGGAAGCAAAAGCGCGGCCCCCGCAAGGCGTCCATGGAGCAGTGCGATCTGGGCAAGGGGCCGGGCGTGGTCAAGGGCGTATTTGTGGAGCTGCCGCGCTATTTTACCGATACGGGCAGGGTGCAGGATCTGGAGTCGCGCCTGCTGACCTGCATGGAAAGGCTTCAGGGGCTGGACGCGCAAAAGATTGCGGCAACACCGTTCGGCAAGGACGAGCAAAAGAACATGGAAGGGCTGGTGGCCTGGATTTCATCGCAGTCCAAAGGCATGAAGTTCAACCTGCCCCAAGGCCATGCGCAGGAAAGGCAGATGTACGAGGCGGGCAAGCGCATGTTCTATATGCGCGGCGGCCCGCATGACTTTGCCTGTGCTTCCTGCCATGGTGCGGATGGCAAGCGCATCCGCATGCAGGATCTGCCCAATCTGACCAGGAACCCCGGGGCTGCGGAAGGCTTTGGCGCCTGGCCCGCCTATCGGGTTTCATCAGGCGAGCTCTGGAGCATGCAGCGCCGCCTCAACGACTGCTTCCGTCAGCAGCGCTTTCCCTATCCCGGTTACGCCAGCGACGTGACGGTGGCGCTGGGGGTGTTCATGGGCGTCAACGGCAAGGGCGGGACGTCGACCGCACCGGCCATCAAGCGATAAGGAGGCCCTATGCGCAAGCAAAAACACATGCCGTACCTGGCCGTGGCCGCATCGTTGCTGGTGCTGGGCTGTGCCTCCGTCGACGGGGCGGCGGACATCGATGCCTTGACGGCCAGGATGGTGCAGACCTCTTTCCGCGACCAGGGCATCGCCAAGGTCGATCGCCTGCAGCAGGACGAATCGAATGCGGCCTGCAGCGCTGCCGATGCATCCGGCAAGCCGTTGGCACCTGCGCGTGCGCAAGCCATCGAAGCTGCCAATCTCAAGACCGTCAAATGGCCTCAGGATGGCAAGCTGCTCGGCGACTGGAAGGAGGGCGAAAAAATCGCCCAGAACGGTAGAGGCATGACCTGGAGCGACAAGGCAGGCAGCGCCAATGGCGGCAACTGCTACAACTGCCACCAGATCAGCAAGGAAGAAATCTCCTTTGGCACGCTGGGCCCCAGTCTCTACAACTATGGAAAGATTCGCGGCATCAAGGATCCGTCTAGCCCCGAGTCCAGAGCCATCGTCGAGTACACCTGGGGCAAGATCTGGAACGCCAAGGCCTACAACGCCTGCTCGGGCATGCCCCGCTTCGGTCACTCCGGCATCCTCACCGAAGCGCAGACACGAGATCTTGTCGCCTTGCTTGTCGATCCTGCCTCTCCCGTCAACAAATAGCTCCCTCTGAGCGGCTGTGCCGCTTGCCCCTCTCTCGCGTTGCTTCGCAATTCGAGAGGGGATGACCCTTCGCACCCCTTGCCTGGCGTTTGCCAAGCAGTTGCGGCGCGCCGCATTACGCACACAACTTATGCAAATTCGGATCGGGCAGGGTGGAAATGCCCGTGCTTGCCTCCTTGTTTGCATAGGTACCAACGGATATCAGCATGAGTCTTTCCAAACGCGAATTTCTGCAAGTGCTGGCGGCAGCCAGTGTCTCGGGCATGGGATTGCAGCGCTATGCCTACGCCGATCAGTCGCTGGCCGACAAGGCCTTGTATGAGGTGGCGCCGTTCGGCAATGTGTCCCTGTTGCATATGACGGACTGCCATGCTCAGCTCAACCCGATTCACTTTCGCGAACCCAGTGTCAATCTCGGTATCGCGGCGATGAAGAACCAGCGCCCGCATCTGGTGGGCGAGCATCTGCTGCGCTCCGTGGGCATCAAGCCAGGCACGGCGTCGGCCCATGCCTTCAGCTATCTGGACTTCGAGGCGGCGGCCAGGCGCTACGGCAAGGTGGGCGGGTTTGCCCATCTGTCCACGCTGGTCAAGCGCATGCGCGCCTCGCGTCCTGGCGCACTGCTGCTGGACGGCGGCGATACCTGGCAGGGCTCTGCCACTTCGCTCTGGACCAATGCCCAGGACATGGTGGATGCCTGCAAGCTGCTGGGCGTGGACGTGATGACGGGCCACTGGGAATTCACCTACGGCATGCAGCGCGTGCAGGAGATCATCGACAAGGATTTCGGCACGCAGCTCGACTTTGTGGCACAAAACGTCAAGACCGCCGATTTCGGCGATCCGGTGTTCAAGCCCTATGTGATCCGCGAGATCAACGGCGTGCCCGTGGCCATCATCGGCCAGGCCTTTCCGTACACGCCGATCGCCAACCCGCGCTACATGGTGGCGGACTGGAGCTTCGGCATTCAGGACGACAATCTGCAGAAGATGGTGGACGAGGTTCGCGCCAAGGGCGCCAAGGTGGTGGTCGTGCTCTCGCACAACGGCATGGACGTGGACCTCAAGATGGCCAGCCGCGTGCGCGGCATAGACGCCATCCTGGGCGGCCACACGCATGACGGCATGCCAGTGCCCACGCTGGTGCAGAACGCAGGCGGCAAGACCATAGTCACCAACGCGGGCTCGAACGGCAAGTTTCTCGGTGTGCTGGACTTTGATGTGAGGGACGGCAAGGTGCGTGGCTTCCAGTACCGCCTGCTGCCTGTGTTCGCCAACATCCTGCCTGCCGATGCCCAGATGCAGGCACTGATCACCCGGGTGCGTGCGCCCTATGAAAGCCGGCTGGGCGAAGTGCTGGCGCGCACCGACGGCACGCTGTACCGCCGTGGCAACTTCAACGGCACGGGCGACCAGTTGCTGCTGGACGCCATGATGGAGGTGCAGAATGCGCCGATTGCCTTCTCGCCGGGCTTTCGCTGGGGGACATCGTTGCTGGCCGGGCAGGACATCACGCGCGAATGGCTGATGGACATGACGGCCACCACCTATTCCTATGCCACGGTGACCGAGATGACGGGTGCCACGATCAAGACGGTGCTCGAAGACGTAGCCGACAATCTCTTCAACCCCGATCCTTACTACCAGCAGGGCGGTGACATGGTGCGCGTGGGTGGCCTGCATTACCAGTGCGACCCGGCGGCCGGCGCGGGCCAACGCATCAGCGACATGCGCCTGAACGGTCAGCTGCTGGAAGCGGACAAGAAATACAAGGTGGCCGGCTGGGCGCCGGTGGCCGAGGAAGCCAGGACGGCCGGCAACAAGCCGATCTGGGAGCTGGTCGAGCCCTGGCTCAAGGACCGCAAGACGCTCGGGCCGCGCCGGCTTGACGAGCCCCGACTGATCAATGTCGGCGGCAATCAGGGGCTGGCCAAGGCCTGATGAAAGCTGATTGGAAAGCCGATTAAGACAGCGTTAGCACGCGGGCTGGGGTATATGCCATTGCCTTGAAGCCGGGCCGCGCCGTCCAATGCCCGCATGAGTCCTGCCGAGTTTGATTCCCTGACGGCCACCGTTCTGGTGGCCATTTTGTTGCTGGCCGCTGTGCTGGGCTTTGTGATGCGCGAGACCCGCTTTTGCACCGTGGGTGCCATCAGCGATGTGGTGTATCTGCAGGACTGGGGACGGGCGCGCCAGTGGTGCATGGCCATCGCCGTGAGCATGCTGGGCTTCACGGCGCTGGCGCTGTGGGGCCAGTTGCAGGTGGGTGATGCCCTTTATGCCAGCCGCCGCCTGCTGTGGCTGTCGGCCCTGGCGGGAGGGCTGTTGTTTGGCGGCGGCATGGTGCTGGCATCGGGTTGCGGGGCCAGAAATCTGACCCGGCTGGGCAGCGGCAGCCTCAAGGCGCTGGTGGTGCTGCTGGTCATGGGCGTGGCCGCCTTTGCCACGCTCAAGGGCATTACTGCCGTGGCGCGGGTGCGCTGGCTGGACAGCGTGCATCTGGAATTCGCGGGCCCGGCCCTGCTGCCCG
Organism: Comamonas sp. NyZ500; assembly: GCF_016772095.1. Lineage (NCBI taxonomy): Bacteria > Pseudomonadati > Pseudomonadota > Betaproteobacteria > Burkholderiales > Comamonadaceae > Comamonas > Comamonas sp. NyZ500. Next base: position 140,592 of record NZ_JAEIJE010000007.1, read on the forward strand.
AATGGCTGGCCGGCCATATGGCCTGGCCCTTGACGCCATTGCGCGGCGTGCTGGGCCTGGGCCTGGGGGCGCTGTTGCTGCTGCTGGCCTTCGATCCCCGGCCCGGTGCCGAGCGCAGCCGGGTCGTGCTGCTGGGTGGGCTGCTGGTCGGCCTGTGCGTGACGGCAGCCTGGTGGCTCAGCGGCCATCTGGCGCTGGTGGCCGAGCACCCCGAGACGCTGGAGCAGGTCTATGCCGCGACCTACAGCGGCCGTATCGAGGCCTTCAGCTTTGTCACGCCGGTGGCGCACACGCTGGACTGGCTGATGTTCTTCAGCGACCGCAACAAGGTGCTGACCTGGGGCATTGCCTCGGTCGCGGGCGTGGTTCTGGGCAGCTTTGTCCATGCGCTGTGGCGCAGGGACTTTCAGTGGCAGGGCTTTGCCGACCGTGGCGATCTGGCCCGCCATCTTCTGGGAGGGCTGATGATGGGCGTGGGCGGCGTGACGGCCATGGGCTGTACCGTGGGCCAGGGCATCAGTGCGATTTCCATGCTCAGCCTGGGCAGCTTTGTGGCGCTGGCCGGCATTGTGCTGGGGGCGGTGCTAATGCTGCGCCATCTGGCAGAGACGGCATGAAGCCCGATAAGTTTGATAGCTGCTTGCGCCTGTCAGTAAACAGACTCAGCATGAAAACCTGCTGAAAATGAGAAAAGGAGCGCAGTAGGCGCTCCTTTTTTATGGGTCTCAGCGTTTCAGAGCTTGCGCAGGCGTGCGGCTGCCTCGATCAGGGTTTCGTCCTTTTTGGCAAAGCAGAAGCGCACCACGCGCTGGTCGAAACCGTCGCCGTAGAAGGCCGACAGCGGAATCGCGGCCACGCCGATTTCCCGGACCAGCCACTGGCAGAACTCGGCCTCGTTGAGATCCGAGACCGAGGAGATGTCGGCACAGAGGAAATACGTACCGGCCGTGGGCAGCAGCTTCAGGCGCGAGCCCTGCAGGCCGCCGAGGAATAGATCGCGCTTGGCCTGGTAGAAGGCCGAAAGCTCCAGATAGGGCGCAGGGTCCTGCATGTACTGTGCGAGACCCGCCTGCATGGGCGTGTTCACGGTGAACACATTGAACTGGTGCACCTTGCGGAATTCGGCGGTGAGGGCGGCGGGCGCGGCCACGGTGCCGACCTTCCAGCCCGTGACATGGTAGGTCTTGCCAAAGCTGGAGACGATGAAGGCGCGCTCGGCCAGGCCCGGGTAGCGGGCGCTGCTCAGATGCTCGGCACCGTCGAAGACCATGTGCTCGTAGACCTCGTCGCTGATCAGCAGCACATTGGTGGGCGCCAGCAGGGCTTCGAGCTGGCGCATTTCCGCATCGGTCCAGATGGTGGCGCTGGGGTTGTGCGGGCTGTTGATGATCAGCAGGCGCGTGCGCGGCGTGATGGCGGCCGCGATCCTGGCAAAGTCGGGGCGGAAGCTGCCGGGCGTCAGCGGCACTCGCACGGCCACGCCGCCGGCCATCTCGATATTGGGCACATAGCTGTCGTAGCAGGGGTCGAGCACGATGACTTCGTCGCCTGCATGCACGGTAGCCAGAATGGCTGTGAGAATGGCCTGGGTGGCACCGGCGGTAATGGTGATTTCGCTGCCCGCGTCATAGCGGCGGCCGTGCAGCGTTTCGATCTTGGCAGCCACGGCCTCGCGCAGTGCAGGCCAGCCCGTCATGGGCGGGTACTGGTTGTGACCGGCACGCATGGCGTCGTTGACAGCGTCGAGCAGCCTGGGGTCGCAGCCGAAGTCGGGGAAGCCCTGGCCCAGATTGACGGCCTGGTGCTCGGCGGCCAGCGCCGACATGACGGTGAAAATGGTGGTGCCCACATTGGGCAGCTTGCTGGGGAAGTTGGGAGTCACGATAGTCTTGCAATGCATGGGCCGGGCGCACAGGCACCGGCCCTTGAGGCGGGCAGGATCAGAGTCCGAAGTCGTCCACGCTGCCGTTCATGGCGCGCATGATGAGGTCGCGCGAGAGACGGTCGCTGAGCAGCTCGGCAAACCGGTAGACGAAGTTGCGCAAGTATGCGCCGCGCTTGATGGCCACACGGGCCACGCTGGTGCCGAACAGATGGCCGACGGGGCGCACCACCAGGTCGTTGACGGGATCGTCGCGCATGGCCATCTCGGCCACGATGCCGATGCCCAGGCCCAGACGCACATAGGTCTTGATCACGTCGGCATCGATGGCTTCCAGCACGATATGCGGATGCAAGCGGCGCATCTCGAAGGCCTGGTCGATCTTGCCGCGTCCGGTAAACGACGGGTGGTAGGTGATCAGGGCTTCCTGGGCGATGTCCTCGAGCGTGATGCGCTCTTTCTGCGCCAGCGGGTGGCCCGTGGGGATGACCAGCACATGCTGCCATTCGTAGCAGGGCAGGGTCACCAGATCGGGGTAGTCGGCCAGCGATTCGGTGGCCATGCCGATCTCGGCGACTTCGTCGATCACCATGCGCGCGACTTCGGCAGGCGTGGCCTGGTGCAGGCTGATGGTGACCTTGGGGTAGAGCTCGCGCAGGCGTGCCACGGCGGGCGGCAGCACATAGCGGGCCTGGGTGTGGGTGGTGGCGATGCTCAGCGTGCCGCTGTCCTGGGCACTGTATTGCTCGCCGATGCGCTTGAGGTTGCCCACCTCGCGCATGATCAGCTCTATGCTCTTGAGGACTTCCTGTCCCGGCTCGGTGATGCGCTTGAGGCGCTTGCCGTGGCGCGCGAAGATATCGATGCCCAGCTCTTCCTCAAGCTCGATGATGGCTTTGGAGACTCCGGGCTGGGAGGTGTGCAAGGCCTTGGCCGCCTCGGTGAGGTTGAGATTGCGGCGGGCGGCTTCCTGAACGAAGCGGAATTGATGCAGGTTCATGACGGCATGGACTAAGAACTTGCATCATTATGCTTCAAATATCTAAAGAAGCTATTTTTTATTTGAAATCTGTATGTTTGAGTGTTTCGGTGCTGCCGACAGCCTCTATCGCCAGCTGCGCCAGCAGGGATGTGACGCGCGGATTCTCGCCGGCTGCGGTCTGCAGATCGAACTGGCAGCCGGGGTGCTGGCAGCGCAGTTCGTCCAGCAGGCGCGGAATGTCTTCTCGTGCGTGTTTGCCAGTGCCGAGAAACAGCGGCAGCACGATCAGATGTCTGACACCTTGGGCAATCAGGGTCTGAGTGGCGGCAGGCAGATCCGGGGCGCAGGCGTCCAGATAGGCGCAGATGCAGGGCAGGCCGGGCTGCATGGCCTGCAGCAGCTGGTGCACGGCCTCTATGGGCTGGCGCCAGAGGGGGTCTCTGGAGCCATGGGCCAGCAGGATCAGGCCGGCCCGGGCTGGAGAGTGGTTGGCTGCGTCATCCATGGCTAGCGCCTCAGTACCAGCCAGCCAAAGGCCGAGAGCGATAGCGCGGTGTAGAGCAGGCCCGGCGCCGCGGCGGCCAGCCAGGGCCACCAGGATTGCAGGGTGCCGATATAGCCGAACACGTTGTTGAGCAGGAAGAAGCTGATGCCGGCCATCACCCCGCCAAACACATAGGCCGTGATGCCGCCCGAGCGGAAATGCAGATAGGCAAAAGGCAGGGCGAGAACCACCATCACCAGGCAGCTCAGCGGGTAGAAGACCTTGCGCCAGAACTCGATTTCGTACTTTTGCGCGGCCTGGCCGTTGTCCTGCAGATGGCGTATGAACTGGAACAGCGCAATCGTGGTCATGCGATCAGGCTTGAGCAGCGCGCCCGAGACCATGGCCGCAGTGACCTTGGTGGGCCAGTTCATGCTGGCTTCGCTGATTGGGCTTAGCTTGGTGACATCGCCATCCTGTGTCACCTTGCTGCCTTGCACGCCCTGCAGCGTCCACTGCTCCCTGTCTTCATCGACCTGGGCCGACTGGGCGTTGATCTGCGCGGCGATACGGCCCTTGCTGTCGAACTCGAAGATGCGCACATTGACGAAGTCGCCAGGGCTCTTGACGGCGCCGACGTTGATGGCGACCGAGTGATCGCCTTGCTTTTCCTTGAGCCAGGCGCCTGTCGCGCCCCGGGAGATCTGGCCTTTGCTGACCACACGCAGTTTCTGGCTGAAGTTGTCGGCAGCGGGGGCAATATAGTCGCCCACCAGCACCGTGAGCAGCACAAAGCTCATGCCCAGAATCAGCAGCGTGCGCAGTGCCAGCCAGGGGCCCATGCCGCTGGTACGCATGATGGTGAACTCCGAGCTCTGGGCGAACTTGGCCATCACGAAGATGGCGCCGATCAGCACGGCAATCGGCATCAGCTCGTAGAGGTGGCCCGGAATGGACAGGGCCACAAACAGCAGGGCGCGCGTGGCGGTGTAGCCGGCGTTGCCGCTGCCTACCCAGCGCATTTCATCGACCAGGTCGAAGAAGAAGAACAGCGCCAGAAAGGCCAGCGAGACATACAGGACGGCCTGTATGACCTCGCGATAGATCAGGTTGCGCAGGACTTTCATCGTGCCACCTCCTTGCGGGTGCCCGAGCGCTGCAGCAGATCGCGCGGCGACCAGCGGAAATGGCGCGCCAGCAGCACCAGCACGCTGACGATCAGGATGCTGCCGTGCAGCAGGCCCAGAATGCCCCACATGCCTATCTTGTTGGCGCTGACCCAGCTCTCGCCCAGTGTCATGAGGTTGTAGTAAACGATAAAGGCGAAGAGGGCGATCATCAGGCTGCTGCTATTGCCCGCACGCGGGTTCACGCTGGAGATGGCCAGGCCCAGAATGACAAAGTTGAGCGCGGCAAACGGCAGGCCCAGACGCCATGCGAGCACGGAGCGGGCAATCGGCTCGTCCTTGCCGATCAAGTCCTTGGTGGGCATGCTGCGCGCCGCCATCTCCTCGATGGCAACGGGGTTGTCGTTGTCGACCTGCACGCCGTATTCCTTGAATTCGGTGATGCGCACCGAGCCGTCGTCGCTGCGTGTCTCCATGCGCTGGCCGTCTTCGAGAATCACCATGCGCTGGCCCTTGATGACAGCCAGATGCGCGCCCTTGGCCGAGGTCACGGACTCCTTGCCCGGGTCGCGCGAGACCACGAAGACATTGCTGGCCGCCATGTCCGAGGGAGAGTCCTTGTCCACGAAGAACACGCGTGTGCCGCCGGCCGATTCCTGGAACTCGCCGGGTGCGATGCGATCCAAGTCGCTGCGCTGCTGGAACTGGGTCTTGATCTGCTCGATTTGCTGATAGGACCAGGGCAGCACGCCGAGGGCCAGGACGGCCGTGATGAGAATCACCGGCCAGGCAAAGCGCAGCAAGGGTTTGAGCAGGCTGGCCAGACCCTGGCCGGCGGCAAACCAGATGACCATCTCGCTGTCGCGGTACATGCGGGACAGAGAGCCCACAATGGCGACAAACAGACTCAGGCCCAAAATGGTCGGGAGTTGTCCGAGCACGGTGAAACCCATGACCAGCATCACGTCGGAAGGGCTGACACTGCCCTTGTAAGCCTGACCCAGGGTGCGGATCAGCATCATGGTCATCACCACAGTGATCAGAACCACGGCCGTCGCACCAAAGCTGCGGGCCAGCTCTTTGCGTATGGATGAATCGAATAACATTGGCTAAAAGGAAAACACCGATTATGAACTTTGAACTGAAGGCTCTGACCGCTGCCGCTGCAGCGCGCGAAAAATGTGATTTGCTGTTGGTGCTTGTTTCTGAACAGGCAGCATCGGGCACATTCGGCAGCGACGCCATCGGAGCCATGGTGGCTCATGCGGTGAAGCAGGGTGATTTTGCCCTGTCTTGCGGCAAGCAATTGCCTTTGTACCAAGTGCCCGCCATTGCCGCACGTCGTGTGGTGCTGCTGGGCGTGGGAGCTGGTACTCCCAAGGACGTGCGCAATGCCTTGGCTGGCTGCGGCGCGGTGCTCAAGACCGAAGGCATTGCCAAGGCCGTTGTGAGCTTTGCCTTTGATGCCGATGTCCAGGCTGTGGCGGCTGCCGTGCAGGCGGTTGCCGATGCGACCTACCTCTATACCCACACCAAATCCCAGGCCAAGCCCGTTGCGCTGACCAAGCTCGTGCTGGGCGTATCGTCCAAGACGGCTGCTGTTACCGCTGCTTTCAATACCGCAGTGGCGCAGCAGGAGGGCGTTGCCATGGCCCGCGAATGGGCCAACCGCCCGGCCAACCATGCAACGCCCACCTTGCTGGCCAATGCTGCCAAGAGCATTGCCAAGGCAGCACGCATGAGCTGCAAGATTCACGGCCCTGCCGATGTGGCCAAGCTGGGCATGGGTGCTTTCATGGCGGTGGCCCAGGGCTCGCGCGAACCCCTGCGCTTCATCGAATTGCACTACAACGGTGCGGCCAAGAGCGTGGCCCCCATCGTGCTGGTGGGCAAGGGCATCACTTTTGACACCGGCGGCATATCGCTCAAGCCTGCAGCCGAGATGGACGAGATGAAGTTCGACATGGGCGGTGCTGCCAGCGTGCTGGGCGTGTTCCAGGCGCTGGCCAAGCTGCAGCCGGCCATCAATGTCGTGGGCCTGATCCCTGCATGCGAGAACATGCCCGACGGTGCAGCCATCAAGCCCGGCGATGTGGTGACCAGCATGAGCGGTCAGACCATCGAGATCCTCAACACGGACGCAGAAGGTCGCCTGGTGCTGTGCGATGTGCTGCATTACGCAGCGCGTTTCAAGCCCTCTGCGCTGGTCGATATGGCCACGCTGACTGGCGCTTGCGTGATCGCCCTGGGCGGTTTGCGCAGCGGCCTGTTCTCGACCAGCGACGAGCTGGCAGCCGCGTTGCAGGCCGCTGGCGATGTTGCGCTTGATCCTTGCTGGCGCATGCCTCTGGACGAGGAGTACGCCGATGGTCTCAAGAGCAATTTTGCGGACATGGGCAACGTGGCAGGGCGCGCCGCAGGTGCGGTGACGGCCGCCAAGTTCCTGCAGAAATTTGTGGGCGATATTCCCTGGGCACATCTGGATATCGCCGGTACTGCCTGGAAGAGCGGTGCTGCCAAGGGAGCTACGGGTCGCCCCGTAGGCCTGCTGGTGCAATATCTGCTGGGTCAGGAAGGCCGGGTTGCCGCTGCAGCAGCGACTGCTGCCAGGACCCCGGTGGCTCGCAAGAGTGCTGCCAAACCTGCGGCTTCGCGCCGCACGCGTGTGACTGCCAAGGCTTCGGCTTAAGAAAAGTCGGCAGATGCGGCCTGGTTTCAGGCCGCATCTGCCGCCAAGAGTTGTGACAGAAATTGCCTTTCATTTCAATGCACCAGACAAGCTGGGCTATGTGTGCCGATTCGCACGCAAGGCTCTGCGTCATGGTGCGCGTATCGTGGTTCTGGGGGATGGAGCTGCGCTGAGCCGGCTTTCGCCCCGTTTGTGGAGCGTGTCGGCCACGGATTTTCTCGCGCATGCTTGCGAGTCGGATGGAGCGCGGATGCTTGCTGCTTCTCCCGTCATCCTGGCCGAACACCTGCAGGACCTGCCTCATTACGATGTCCTGGTCAATCTCACGCCGCAGGTGCCGTCGGGGTTTGAGCGCTTCGCGCGCGTGGTGGAAATCGTTTCTTCCGGCGATGAGATGGATCGCCAGGATGCGCGTGCCCGCTGGCGCGACTATGCAGCGCGTGGTTTTTCCATCGTCCGGCACGATCTGAATCTCAAGGGCTAGGTCATGAACTCCTCATCCAAAGTTCCGCCACGCTTCGTCCCCACCCTGACCGAGGTGGTTGAGCCCGAAGCTGCCGCGCTTGAAGACACTGCGGACAGCGCTCAGCCGGTGCCGCCGGAGCAGTCTCAGGGAGCTGCGCAGCAGGTGCTAGGCCCGCGGACGCTGGGAGACAGCGTTGTCCCTCTGGCGAGGCCGTCGTTTCACACCTCATGGCTGGCGGACGGTCTCTACGGCCGCGGCCGACCTGCAGGTATTCCGCATCAACTGCCCCCTTTGCCGGAATCCTTGCCGCCGCAGCAGTCATTTGCGCAGAGCATGGCTGGGGAGGTGGTAGAAGCAATATCGGCCAGGCAGGTGGAGCCTGAGACTGAGTTGGTAACTGCCGAACTCGTGGAGGCATTTCCGCTCGCAGACCAGGCGGAGCAGCCATCCGTTACGGACGCTGACCAACCCCAGGATGAAGAGCTTCCCCCCGGGTCTGAGGTACTTGATGAGGAAGCCGCCGAGCCACTCGTCCAGGCGCAAGATGTGGAGCAGGCTGTTGAACCCGCCCCGGTCTTTGGGGCAGCCGGCCTGCAGCAGGCACTGGATGCGCACGGTGCCGTGGTGACCGAAGAGTATCTGGTCCACAGACTCATGCAGCGGGTGGATCTGGTTCTGGAGCAGAAGCTCAAGGAAGCGATAGCGCAGGTTGTGGAAGCACAGACCCGATCCATGGTGCTGCGCCTGCGTGAAGAAGTGGAGACCGTGGTGCGTCAATCGGTCTACGAAGCCGTGGAGGCCGAGCTTGCACAGCAGACCCGGCAATAGCCGATAGCCGCTGGCCGCGGCACCCTAGCCTAGCGGTTCAGGCGCAGCGGACCGTTGAAAACCTCGGGGTTCAGAATATTGCTGGGCTGGCCGTTGGCAAAGTTCACCACGTTTTCGAACGCCGCGCGGAAATACAGCTCATAGCTGTCCTGTTCCACATAGCCGATATGGGGTGTGCATATGCAGTTCTCCAGCCTCAGCAAGGCATGGCCTTGCAGTATCGGCTCGCTTTCGAAGACATCGATGGCGGCCAGGCCGGGGCGGCCGCGGTTCAGGGCGCAGAGCAAGGCTTCGGGCTCCACCAGCTCGGCGCGCGAGGTGTTGACGAACAGGGCGGTCGGTTTCATCCGCGCCAGATCCTGTGCCGTCACGATGCCCCGCGTCGCGTCGTGCAGACGCAGATGCAGCGACAACACATCGCATTGCTCGAAAAAGGCTTCCTTGGAGGGGGCGCTCAGATAGCCGTCGGCCTCGGCCTTGCGGCGCGAGGCTTCGCTGCCCCAGACGCAGACCTGCATGCCGAAAGCCTTGCCATAGCCCGCCAGCAGCTGCCCGATGCGGCCATAACCCCAGATGCCCAGCATGCGTCCGCGCAGCACGCTGCCCAGCCCGAAGTTGGGCGGCATGGATGCCGCCTTGAGTCCCGACTGTTGCCAGGCACCATGTTTGAGATTGGCGATGTACTGCGGCAGGCGGCGCATGGCCGACATGATCAGCGACCAGGTCAGCTCTGCCGGCGCAATCGGAGAGCCCACGCCTTCCGCGATCGCCACGCCACGCTCGCTGCAGGCCTGCACATCGATATGCGCGCCCGCCTTGCCCGTCTGGGCAATCAGCTTGAGCCGGGGCAGCTTATCGAGCAACTGGCGCGAGATCTGGGTGCGCTCGCGAATCAGGACGATGACATCCGCATCGCGCAGCCGGACTGATAGCTGTCCCACACCCTTGATGGTGTTGGTGTAGACCTTGGCGTTGAAGGCATCGAGCAGCTTGGCGCAATCGAGCTTGCGAACCGCGTCTTGGTAATCGTCCAGGATAACGATGTTCACCACTGGCATCCTTAAGTAAGTGGCTGAGTTTATTGAATGAAATTCAATGCGATCAAAGGCTTAGGATTGCTCTCGTGAAAACTTACGCCAAATCGACGCCACCAGATTCCCTGCGTGCACACCCTACACACACCAGAGCTTAGCTCAGGTTTGGCACCGGTTTTGAAAGCCAGGCTGACGCATGGCATTTGCAGGCGTTTGATGACCATGCCCCAAGAAGCTCCGGGTTGCGAATGCCATTGTGATCCAGGCCGGAGACGGTCCGTGGCTTGCAGTGGCTGTGACCGGCAAAACTGGGGTTTACCGGTATGTTCGAGCTGGTACGCAGACGACCGGTGCGTCAGCGCATCGAGGCAACACGATCCGCAAATGCCGGGCTGCCGGGCACTCGTGGCATCTGCGGCTTGGCTGCTTCAGCCCCGACCGTTCGAGCCTGCCCGATGTGCAGCAGCTTTGTAATATCTTCTGCCTGATTCAGAGGCCAAAGGTTTGCGCCTCCGGTCTGTTGACCAGGCGGTCATTTTCGGTGCGCTGCCAAATGCAAACCGGTTCGCAAACCGGTCCATATGGGTAAAACGTTTGTCAAGCATTTCATATATGTCCAATCATTAACATCTCTGCCGGCTGCTTGCTCAATACCGGCGCGGATATCGATGACTGTGCGGGTGTCAGGGTCGGTCAGAAATTAATGTGTCGCCGCGTTCCCAATCAAGGTGAGAATATGGCGATGGAGAAGAATAGTTATATTTCGTCACTTTCTGATTCTCGCCTGGATACCCAACCGCAACTGCTTGAGGTGGCTGTGGCCCAGGCATTTAATGCCGTGGTGATAACCGATGCCGAAATGGCTGGCGGTGGCCCGTTCATTAGCTATTGCAACAAGGCATTTACCAGCATGACCGGTTACGCCACAGAGGAGCTGCTGGGCCGGTCTCCGCGTATGTTGCAGGGCCCCGAGACGGATCAGCAGGTGATTGAGCAATTGCGCCAATGCCTTGCCGAGGGTCGTTTTTTTCAAGGTAGCGCAGTCAACTACCGCAAGGATGGAACGCCATACCATGTGTCCTGGAATATCTCTGTCGTGCGGGATGTAGGCGGGAAGATCACGCATTTTGTATCCGTGCAGCAGGATGTGACGCGGCAGGTGGAAAGCGAAAGGCAGCGGGATTTGATGATCCAGGCATTGAACTCGGCCAATGCGCCGGTATTCATTACCGATCGCAATGGCTATCTCGTGTTTGTCAATCATGCTTTTGAGCATCAGACGGGTTATTGCGCCGCAGAAGTAATGGGTCGCACGCCGGCCATGCTGCACTCCGGCTCACATACGGCACAGTTTTATGCCGAGTTGCGCGACGCCTTGGTGCGCGGAGAAAACTTCAGCCGGACTTTCATCAATCGGCGCAAGGATGGCGAGCTCTACCATGCCGCCCAGAGCATTTCGGCGCTGCGCGATGCCAGGCACCGGATAACGCACTATGTGAGCATTTCCAAAGACATCAGCGACCTGGTTCAGCGTGAACAGGAACTGCTGGTACGGGCCTACCGGGATGATCTGACCGGCTTGCCCAACCGCAGTGCCGGAAGTTATGAGCTGGAAAATTGCCAGCGAATTGCCGAGCGTCAAGGCGTTCCCTATGCACTGATCATGTGCGACGTCGATCTGTTCAAGCAGGTCAACGATCAGTTCGGCCATGAGGCCGGCGACCAGGTCCTGCAGCAGATCGCAAAAGTCCTCAGGAACACCGTACGGTCCTCGGAGCATGTTGCGCGCTGGGGTGGCGAGGAGTTCCTGATCATCGTACCGGGCGTCGGCCTGCAGGCGGCCCTGGAGCTGGCCGAGCGGCTGCGCCGCAGCATCGCATCGCGCAGCTACGCGGCGGCAGGGACCATCACCATGTCGTTCGGCGTGGGCAGCTGGCAGGCCGGTGAAGCCTCTGCGCAACTGCTGCGCCGCACCGACATGGCCTTGTACCGGGCGAAGAGTTCGGGCCGCAATCAGGTCCGGAGGGCTCGCTATCCGGGCCGGGGCGACGAACTCGAGCGCAGCAGGGATGGCTCTCGTGACGCCTGGCCCGTCCCGCGCACCGGAGCCGGTAACTGATATTTGTCGGGAAATCGATTTCTCGGCTTTTGGACACTTGCTAACATCGCCCCGAATTCAACAGTCCACTGATCAAACGGACTCCTTCTTCCTAACCTCAGAGCATGGGTAGCCACCAATGTGTAGCCGCGCGAATGAGCTTTACTGATCGGCTGATTCATGCCTAGCAATTTGCAGCTCTATTTGTTGGTCGCGCCGGTATGCATAACAGCACTGGGCGCACTCATGGCTTTTTGCTGGCTTGCACAGCGCCGCTCAGTGTTTCTGCTCTCGACGGCTTGTGGGTTGACACTTACGGGGCTTGCCTTGGGCTGGCAATGCTTGACACCTCACGGACAACTGGTTCGGTGGGCTGTTTACACCGGGCCCATTTATCTGTTTGGTGCCTGGCTCTGTACCTGGGGCGTCGCTCAAAAGTTTTCCGTCTCCTCATATCCCAAGATCTCGGCCCTGGTATCGATCATCGTGGTTGCTGCTCTTTACGAGTACAGCATCGTGCAGGACAACATTGCTGCGCGCGTGCTCTGGCTGAACGCAGGGCTTGGCATCATTCACTTCATACCGTTTCCTGCCATTGCGCTAAAAAAAGTCAGACGTGACGGGCTGGAGAAGCTGCTTTACAGGTCCTATGGGGCCTTTGCGATCTATACAGTGTTCAGGCCCATCATGGTGCTGTTTCTGGGATTCACTGAGCTCCAGGACATGCTCAGCTCCATTTACTGGTTGGTCACCATGCTGGGCTCGCTATTGTTCAGCCTGGTGTTCTCGGGCCTCATGCTCATCGTTTCGATGAGGGATGCAATGGCCACACTCAGAGACGAGCGTAATCACGACATGCTGACTCGCGTGTTGAATCGTCGCGGCTTCTGGGAGCTTGCAGACCCGCTGGCCCGGGATCGAAAAGCGCAACCGCTTTCCATCGTGGTGGCGGATCTGGATCACTTCAAGCGGGTCAACGACAACTGGGGGCACGAATATGGAGACGGAGTGCTCAAGGCCGTCGCGGAAGTCATACAGGCAAGTGTCCGTGGAACCGACCTGGTGGCTCGCTTTGGAGGCGAAGAATTTGTGCTGCTGTTGACCCATGCCGACATTGAGACTGCACAACGTGTGGCGCAGCGTATTCGTGCCGGAGCGGTCGAGATCATTGCGCCATTGCCCGATGGTCAGCGCGTGACCTTGAGCATGGGTGTCGTTGTCAGTCCATTCGGCAGCGATCTGCGCGAAGCCCTAATGAGGGCTGACCAGCAACTCTACAAGGCCAAGGAGCTTGGGCGCGATCAGGTCGTCGTGCATGGACCCGGGGACGTCGCGGCAGCGGCGTGAGATACCGGATGCACTCAGCTCTTCTTGCTGAAGAGTGACGGCCGCTCGGCGGACTGCGCTGCATCGCGCATAAATGGCGGCACGGACAGTACAAGCAAAAGAGCGGCCAGCGGAACCACGCAGATGAAGCCGATATGCTTGAAGCCCAGTGCACCGGTAATGCCGCCCAGCACAAACATCAAGATCAGCCCTGCGGACACCTTCATACGGCGCCAGTCATGCCGAACCAGGGGCGACAGTTGAAGGCCGGCGTTGGCGTGGCGCTTCCAGAAGAACATCTTGCCCAGTTCCATGCCCAGATCCGTGAAATTGCCGGTCATGTGCGTGGTGCGAGTGCTGCCGCCGGATGTCTTGGAACCTACGGCATTCTGCAAACCCATCATGAAGGACAGCAGCAGAACGGTCAGCGGCACTGCGAAGGGAGTGTTCCAGGTCAAGGTGACTGTACCCATCAGGCCGAAGGCAATCAGCATGACGGCCTCCAGCATCAGCGGCAGGGCATAGACGCTGTACAGATGGCGTTTGCGCCCCCAGTTCACCAGCAACGCGCAGACGGCCGCGCCTGTTGTAAAGGCGATGATGGCACCAAGCGCATTCAGCAGCAGCTTGGCGTTCTCAAGCACCAGGCCGTCGGCCAGTTGAGAGGCAAAGCCCGTCATGTGCGAGGTATACATCCGCAGCACAAGAAAGCCGCCAGCGTTGACCGCGCCTGCGTTAAAGGCCAGCAGCAGACCCAGGGCGACATTGGTGGACGGCGTGCGATGCCGGTTGGTGAGATGGCGAAGTCTGCGCATCAAGGATTCCACTGACAAAAGTGCACCCATGACGGGGTGCATCAATGCTGGCAAATTGGTTTGCCAGCGACCATGCAGGAATCATTGTGGGCCAACTTGGATACGTGAGCTGCCTGGTGCGTGATGGCATGGGTCAGCGAATTCACCGGCTTACATCAGCAATGCCATGGGGTGGTCTGCCGGTAAGGTGTGTTCAAAGCTGATGTCTGGGTAAGTGCGGCCTTCCACATGAACGCGGTCTCGGCCAGCATTTTTGGCGCTGTACAGCAACTGGTCGGCTTGCCTCAGTGCACCTTCAAGCTGGTCGGCATTGCTGATTGAAGTGATGCCAAAGCTCAGCGTCAGGGCTGGCCCTTTCGGCAATAGCTCCTGGTCATTTCTCAACTCCAGGCCAATGCGCTTGGCGACTTGCTCGGCACCTTGCAAATCGATCTTTGTCAGCAGAACCATAAACTCTTCACCGCCGAAGCGTGCAACCAGATCATTGCTGCGCACATTGTGCTGCATCGCTCTGGCGACAAGCTGCAAGACCTCGTCACCTTTGTCATGCCCCCAGTTGTCGTTGATGCGTTTGAAATGATCAATATCGCTGGCCAGAAGCGCCATGGGATACAGGCGCTGGTCGGCCAGGCGATGCTGTGCGGCTTCACTGAATGCGCGGCGATTCAGTATCTGGGTCAGAGCATCCAGGTCGCGTTCAGTGCGCAGTTGACGGACTGTGTCCCTGATGGTGACTGCACAGACTAAAACCGTGAAGAGCAATGCAAAAAGCAAAATACTCATCAGCGTTGTCAGCCAATAGGTTGAGTTGGCATCCATGGCATCGCCGAGACCGTTATGCGCGAAAGTCGCGACCAGCGTCGGGCGCAGCATGGTAAAGACGGCATAAAACATATAGGACCACAGCAAAATCCTATCCAGCCAGTCGTTGGTGAGGCCCCGTTTGAGAACTGCCGGCACTGGCAGCAAGAGCATCAGAGCTACGCCTATACCGAATGTGTGCAGCCTACCCACCTGGTTCTGTGCCACGTTGGCGAAATAGTAGAGCGAGGCCAGCGTCGCGGCACACAAGACAAGGGCTGCAAGCGGATATGTGGGTACGCACCGACGCTCTGAAAAGCTCTTGGAAAAACACCAAGCTCCCGCCAGAAACAGTGCGTTGACGAGAACCACATAGTGATTGAGGACTTCAAACTTCAGCACGCTGCGAATGCTGATGGACATTGCGGTTAGCAGGAAAGAGGCGCACAGCCAGAGTAGAAAGCGTTGCTTGGGCTGGGTCGCCCAGCACACTCCTAGCAGGCCGGCCAGGAAGAGCAGGGACAGAGATGGCATCAACACAAAGATGTGGTCGTTGCTCGTATGCATACACACAGCCCTTCTGCTAGTGATCACCAACAGACAGGCCAGACTGGCCATATCTCTAGTCAAATCTAAATGCCAAGGCGGCCATTAATGTGTCAGCCGCTCATCTTCCGGATCACAAATTAACAACTTCTTGCGATTTCTGACAGTTCACTTTTCCTCTTTTGGAGGTGAAATAACTAAAAGTGACATTGGCTGACAGAGTGCCGCCAACATCGTCGGTGCCAACCCTTAGCCCATATGTATGAAGGAAACGAGAGATTGATGTGAGTCAGGATTTTTTGCGGCTCAATGAAAAAGGCGGCATTTGCTACATTGAGCCCATGAAAAAAGCACTTGGAACCACCAGCGCAGTGTTTTCTGCACTGGCCATCAGCGGTTGCGCCCAACCTCAGTCCGCTGCGCCTGTGATCGGCATGGCCAACCCCGCATCGGTGTACTGTGCCCAGCTGGGCGGCAGGACCCGCATCGAGAAGACCACTGCCGGAGAGCGCGGCATCTGCGTGCTGCCCAACGGCACGGAAATCGACGAGTGGGAGCTGTTCCGCCGCGACCACCCTGCAAAGTAACCGAGCCGTAGTCCTAACATCAGCGGGCTCAAGTGCTAGTAGGTTCTTGGTGCGCGGCGGATGACTCGGGCATTTACCTCGCTGAGGCCAAGGGGGCGGCGCGATCCATCGTGCCTCCGTGAATGGCAGACAAAAAAGCCCATATGGCGCAGGCTGGGTGGGCGGGGTCTGGACAGTTCAGCCAGCTTTACCAATGGCTAAGGCATTGGCTGCGCCCAAAACAGCCAGCACTGCGCTGTTTTGGGGCTGCGCAAAGAAGTCATGCCGTTCTTGCTGCAGCTGCATTCGATCTGCTTGCTGTATGCAAATCTGAAAAATCTGTGCGAACTTGTGGCGCTTTAGATGGGCCGCGTAGGCACCCCGTATGTCAAAGCATGCTTTTTGCTGTCAGCCGTGAATTGGGCGGCGCAGACAGTGCCGTGCCGCATGCAGCAATTGGTAACTGATAAGTGCTCCTGGCAATGCCATGCGAATGACGTAGTGATAAGTTTTTTCATCTGTCCTTCGGCTCACCAGCTATACCTGAAGAATTCCTTGGGGGCTCGAGGTGCAGCTCTTATGAAGGAGAAAATCATGGCCACTCCAGTCAGCGTTGAGAAGCTAGAAGTCAGGTCACACAGCGAGCCTGATGAACTTCGCACACCTAGCAAAACTCGCGTGGAGCTCGTAAAGCTTCAGGGCTACACGATTGGACGGTTCAACTTTGAGCCCGGATGGCGCTGGTCCGAATGCATCAAGCCCGTGGTGAAGACTGAATACTGCCAGCTCTCGCATGTGGGGCACGTCGTTTCGGGAAAGCTCACCGTTCAAATGCAGGACGGCTCTCAGAAAATGCTCAGCGCAGGGGAGTCCTACGCCATCCCACCCGGTCATGATGCCTGGGTCGAAGGGACTGAACCCTTTGTCGGCCTTGAGGTGCTGAGTGCAGAGGTCTACGCAAAACCTTCCGAGTAACGCTCGCGCAAGTGCTTGCGGGCTTGCCATAGCAGATTGAGGTAGCGGTAGTACATGCCAACCACTTGGCAAAAAAGCCTTCCAGGTCTGGAACCTTGCGGGCTTTTGTCTGCTTGGCGGGCGCTTCCGAGCTTCTGAATTGGCGATTGCGTTGCGCCCGCCCTATCTGCATTTGAAAGTGTGCTGCAGCTGATGGCATCGTCTGGATTGAACTAGCAGCCTTGCTTTCCATAGCAGGCAGCAGCCGGCTGTGTTGGCTGTCGTGGTGCTGTAGCTGTTGCCGTTGCCGTACGGTGTCGATGGGGCATGGGCTGTTCGCGGGGGCAGCGGGACGGTAGATCAGGGCTTTTCACGCAGGCACTGGACGGTGTGGGCGTCCAGCCATTCGGCGTGCATGCCCGGGCAGGCGAACTCGTCGCGCACGGATTTGGTGAGGGTGGTGGGTTCGTCTGCCTGGGCGTTGGGGGTGGCAAGCCACAGTACGCCCATGAAGATGGCGGCGACGAGGATCAGGGATTCGATGATCTTTTCCATGATATTTCTCCGGTCTGGCGCTTGTCAGGAAAACGCCTGTGGTTATCAAAATCGATGAGGTCGACCGTTCACAGCGGCCAGGCTTCCGGGGTGGTGGCAATGACGACCGCCACGCCGATGAGGCAAACAATCCCCAGGAGGCTGAGGCCCCATTGCGCGGCGGTCAGTAGCTTTGTTCCAAGGCCGGGGCGATCAAGAGCAGGACTGTCAGGAGCAGCGCGAGCGCGACGGTGGGGATGTGTGGCCATTTCACAGGCCTCCCTTCTCGCGCAGGCGCTGCACGAGGTCTTCATCAACGGGTTGAGGAACGGTGCTGTACAGCATGGAGTCTCCTTTTGGCGAGAAGCAGGCCCGCTGGATGGGCGGGGTCGGATAAAAAAGACCAGCGCTCTTGAGAGCCGGTGAAACCCACAAAGGTATGGTGGAGTGAATGCGCTTCGCGCTCTGGCGCAGCAAGCTGTTGCCTTGAATTTTACTGTTATTTTTATCAGTGCTGTTCATTTGTACAGTAGTTTAAATTTCCCCTGTACAGCGCGTCAACAGACATCGACCTCATGTGTTGCGTGGCTGCACTGAGCGTCTACCGGCAAAGAAAAAGCCCACCGGCGTTGGCTGGTGGGCTTGCGTGTAAAGGCCGATGCCTTGCGGCGTGCCTGGGGAAGCAGAGGGAGGGTAGAGAACCTCAGGCTCGGCAGAAAGCAATGGATATCATCACCATCTGGTGTGACCGCTCAGACCGCAGCTCACGGCTTGTGCACCACGGTATTGGTAAAGCGTATTTCAGGCCTCGATTTTGAGCAATACCTTGTACCGGGAACCATCACACCAGATGGCCCCGCTTGACCCTGCGGGGAGAGGTCGCGCTTAAGGCCCGCGGGGCCAGGAGGCTACATTTGAAAATCTCCGCGCAAAAAAAAGCCGACCGCGAGGTGGGCTGAACTCCAACTGGTTGGTGGCCGGCGCCGACCGGCCTGCGGTTCTTCTTGAGTTTGGGCACTAGCGCATGTGTGGTTGCGTGCCGGGGTTAGACAAAGGGCACACCGTAGTGGTCATAAACACGGCGGCCGTAGTCGTCGGTGTATTCAGGCAATGTGCCTCCCTCGTAGCGAGGGGCGTTTTCAAGCCGTTCCTTGGTGACGGAAACCACGTACCCGCCTTGGCTGGGTTCGTATTTGAGGCTATCCCACGGCAGTGGGTAGAGATCTGAGCCGATGCCCAGGAAACCGCCAAACTGCATCACTGCATATCGAATCTTGCCGGTGAGCTTGTCGATCATCAGTGAGTCGATAGCCCCCAGCTTGTCGCCGTTGGGGTTGTAGACGCTGGTGCCGTTGACACGATCGGATGAGATGACAGGTGAGGCTGGTTGCATTCCTGCTCCTTTCTTTGCGTGGTACAGAACAACGCTGGCAAGGTGGGCCAGCGCTGAGGCGCTCACATTCACTGCTGGGGCGTTTTGTGCTGTTGCCCGGGCTGCTGTTGTTGAGCAGGGGTCTTCTGCTGTCCTGGGGTTTGCTGTTGCTGCTGGCCGGGTTGGCTGGTGTTCTGGCCTGGTTGGCGTTGCCCAGGGTTTTGCTGCTGCTGTTGCTGCTTGTCCTGTTGGCTGGGGTTGTGCTGCTGGTTCGCTTGTTGCGTCATGTCCTTCACTCCTTCAGGTTGGTGACCAGCAAACCGGGTTGGCTTGCTGTGGGTGCATGGTCGCCGAGTCATGGAAAACCCTTCTGTAGGAGAACGTGGCGCAACGCTGAATTTTGTGAATTCACGGCCATTACGTAGCATTTGGTTTACGTTTGAGGCGGAACTCTCGATATTCCTCACAGTATTCATCCAGATGCGCGGCAGGATGTGCTGGGTTTTGGGCTCACTCAGGGTTGCGATCGCTGCCTCCCCGATGCAAGTCGCTCCAACCGCAGTACCCATGAAGCATGTCCAACGGCCGGCCTTATGCCTTGGTGAAGAGCGTTGCCGTGATTCCGCCAGTCTTGCCGTTTTGCCCTTGTCCGCATTCGACAGGCCCATTGGCTTTTTCCAGAGCTAGCCGTTTTGATAGCTTCCGGCGTTTGATGGATAAGCGCTGGAGGCCTATCTGACCTAAATGCCTGGATGCGGAGAAAAGCCCCTGCAACGACTGGTTGGCAGGGGCTGTTTTGTTCAGGCCAGGCAGTTCAGGTCGTAGCCCACCATGAAGAGTGAAGCTTCCATGGCCCGCATGCGATCAGGCTGGCCTGAAAACAGGCCGGGGGTCTTGCGCAGGGTCTCGGCCATTACCCAGGCCAGCCGCACCTTGGCGCCAGCCCAGCGCTGGGGCGTGCTTTGGCTGGTGTAGAGCAGGGTGCCCGGCGTCGGTGGCTGGTCAAACAGGCAAGCCAGTTTGTGCTGGGGCTTCTGGCTGCCGCCGGCCAGCGGGAAGCTCAGTGTATCGGGCAGGTGGGGCCTGCCGCTGCTGCGGCGCCAGAACTCCACCAGTGCAGCCGCCGCGGCGCTGACCCGTGAGTCATAGATGGGCAAGCCTTCGGCTGAATAAAAGGCGTGCACCTTGGTGAGCATGGAGTTCATGAGCCGCACTGTCGGAAAGCCGGTGCGCAGGCTGGCCGAGCCAAGCGCCATTTCCTGGTGGGTCTGGGCAATGTAGTGGCTGATGTTAGTGCCAAGGCCTACAAGAAAGGGCCGCGCGCCTTCCTTGGGGTTGCGCTCGCCGCCCCAGTCCAGCACATCGCTACAGGCGGCCAGGGTGGCTGTCGCATCGTTGGCCTGCACGGCAGCGCGCAGCTTGGCAGAAAGAGCGCTTGTCTTGATGCACGACTCGGCCCAGTCGCCTGTTGCCAGGCCAGTCGCTCGCCAGCGGTAGTGGTGAGGTACCAGATCGGCAAAACGGGTGGTGGCCATCAAGCCCTTGGGTACGTAGCTGGAAGAGCGAATGTTCAACTGAATCTGTCGCTGGGGGAGTGTGGCTGCAAGCCAGTCGGTAAAGCCAATGACTTCGGGCTGTTGCAGAAATTCGGTGCGGTTCATTGATGTCTTGTGGCCTGTCGGATTTCTGGTTTTGGTCAGTTGGTGCTGCTTTGACATTGTCGTCTGGCGCGGGCGGCTGATGGAGCAAGGAAAGGCAGGCTGCAGCAATGAGTGCGCACGTCCCTGGTTTGTCCTGTGGTGGTGCTTCGAGCGCGTTTTCAGGCTCTGACTCCCCGGTGGTTGAGGAGACTCCATGCGCTGAAACCGAGCGAGATCACGCACCAGGTAATCCAGTGCTATAGAGGGCCTGGTGCAGCCTGGTTCGCCCGCAGCGATTGCCATCGCCTATGCCATTGCTGCATGCGGCGTTGCAGCCGCAGGTCTGAGGGGCTGGGTGTTGGCTATCCGCTGGTGGTGATCAAAACCTGAACGTCGCTCCGACGATCGGGCCGCTCTGGCTGAAGTCCAGTCGCTTGCCGTCGTCACGGTAGTCCACGCTCAGGTGGCGGTAGCCCACGGACACAAAGATGTTTTCCTTGACTTGGTAGTTCACCGAGCCGTGCACCTGCCAGGTGAACTTCGAGCCCACATCCAGCCCACCCATATCGGCATACACCAAGGTGGACCAGCGCGGCGCAATATCGTAGCGCCAGCGTGCGGCGACCACTGGGTCGACGAACGAGGTGTTGGACTGCGCCGAACCCACCCCTGGCACACTCACTTCGGCCTTGATCTGCCATAGGCGCAGGCCCGCCATCAGGTCAACGCTCGACTGCGGACTCAGCATCCAGTTGTGCCCGCCGGTCATCGTCAGCGAGGTCTGGCGAATCTTGGCATTTGCGCTCAGGCCTAAGGGTAAGGCAGCCTTGTCCGATGTAGCGGCGTAGCTGAAATCTCCCTGCAGCACATATTGTCCCTTGCGTGCCGTGCCGTTCACAAAGGCTGCAGCGTCCAGGTCCTCCAGAATGTCCGAGAACGATTTGTTCACGCTCACCGTTGGCGCTCCTCTGAACGGGCGGACGCTGCCGTCCAGCCCCGTCATCCATACATAGGGCGTGAGCTGAAAGCGCCATGCATCGGCTGCCGTCTTGTCCTGTGCCCAGGCCGGCGTGCCTGCCAGCAGGCTCACGGCCAGCGCCGCCGCTGCCATACCCGGAGTGGTGTTGATGTGCTGGGTCATTTGTCTCTCTTACAGCGTGTTCTTGTAAACCTTGCCATCCTTCATGATCAGGCGCAGGTTATGTTCCGGGTTACTCAGGAAGTCCAGATTCACCGTCGGGTCGCCATCGGCCACCAGAAGATCGGCAAATGCGCCAGGGGCTATGCGGCCCAGCGGCTGGGGATAGGGGTTGCGCTCGCCCGACAGGGCCAGCAGTTCGCCGTTGGTGCCCGTGGCCTGCTTCAGCAGCGTCATGGGGTCGTAAAAGCGCGTCAGCTTGGCCAGTTGCTTGCCCTGTGTGACCGTGCCCTTGGGACTGAACAGAATGTCCGTGCCCCAGCCCGTCTTGATGCCGTACTTCTGCGCCATCTCATAGGCGCGCACCGTGCCCTGGGCCACGCGCGACTGGCTCTCGCGGCGCACTGCATCGGTGTAGGGGTTGGCGTCCTCGTCCTGCAGAAACGGCTGCAGGCTCCACCACACGCCCTCGTCGCGCATCATGCGCGCACTTTCCTCGTCGGCCAACTGGCCGTGTTCGATGCTCTTTACTCCCGCCTTGATGGCCCGCTTGATGCCTTTGGGGGTGTAAACATGCGACATCACATAGGTGTTCCAGTCTGCGGCGGCCTCCACGCCGGCGCGCAACTCCTTCTCGGTGAACTGGGTGCTGTCCAGCGGGTCGTACAGCGATGCCACGCCGCCGCCTGCCAGCATCTTGATTTGCGATGCCCCCAGCATCAACTGCTCGCGCACGCGGCGCAGAACCTCGGTCTCGCCATCCGCAATCATGGCCACGCCGGTTTGCTCCACCATGCTCAGCGGCTCGTTCGCTGCACGCGGAATATCGCTGCGAAGGCGGAAGTCGCCATGGCCCGAGGTCTGAGAAATCATCGCCCCGCTGGGATAGATGCGCGGGCCCGGGATCATGCCCTCGTCGATCGCGCGCTTGAGCGCAAAGGCGGGGCCGCCCGCGTCGCGCACCGAGGTAAAGCCGCGCATCAGCGTGCGCTGCGCCTCCTGCGCGGCGGAGATATACAGATAGCCCAGATCTGCCGTCATGGCCGTCATCTGCGGAATGGCTGCCAGCATGGTGTGCCAGTGCGTGTCGATCATGCCCGGCATCACCAGCTTGCCCTGGCAGTCGATCACTTGCGCACCTTCCACCTTCTCGCCGGCAGAGGGCAGGGCGGCAATC
Organism: Comamonas sp. NyZ500; assembly: GCF_016772095.1. Lineage (NCBI taxonomy): Bacteria > Pseudomonadati > Pseudomonadota > Betaproteobacteria > Burkholderiales > Comamonadaceae > Comamonas > Comamonas sp. NyZ500. The sequence continues at coordinate 163,051 of NZ_JAEIJE010000007.1, forward strand.
AGCTTGCCCTGGATCAGCACCTGGACGCCTTGGCGCACCGACTTGCCCGTGCCGTCAAACAGGCGCAGATTGGTCAGCAACACGGGGCGGTCGGCCGGCCTGGCCGCCCCGCCCGCGCCTGTCTCGGCAGCATGCAGGGTCACAAATGGCGCCATCATGGCCGCCACCCCGCCCACAAACATGCGGCGCGACATATCGCTCATCACCCGCTCATGCAGCAACTGGCACACCACGCTGCCGCAGGTGCAGGCTCTCGGGCGAATCGGGCCGGTCTGCCACGCCAGGCCGGCAGCGGTTGCGATTGCGTGATTCATCTGCTTTTCCCTTTTTTCAAAATGAACAAGAGACGTCGCTGCCGGCGTGACAAATGGAACCAAAGGCTCACAATTTGATGCACCGATGCTACACGACGATCGGCCATGAAAAAGCGCCCCACCGCACGAGGGCGATGGGGCGTTGCTTGCATTATGAGAGCGGCCGAGAAGTGGCTGCGCTGCAGTCGAGCATGCTTAAACCGGGCGGTGCACCAGAACCGGAATGCTGCTGTTGACCAGTACGCGCTGGGTCTCGCTGCCCAACAAAATGCCGGCAATGCCCTTGCGGCCGTGTGATGCCATGCAGATCAGATCGCAGTTACCCTCCTGCGCCTGCTTGATGATGGCCTGATTGATGGAGATATTCGTGACCCGCACCGTCTGGCAGGCCACGCCCTCGGTCTTGGCAATGTCCAGGGCAGCTTGCAACACCTGATCTGCTTCCTTCTGGGCGCTTTTGTCGAACTCTGCAGAGTTGTAGGCGATCAGCGCCTCGGCTCCGTAAATCATGGCTGCGTAATCCGGCATCACATACAGCGCCGTCACCTGTGCGCCTTGTTCCTTGGCCAGTTGTATGCCCGCGCGCAGCGCGGCCTCAGAGAGCTTAGAGCCGTCCGTAGGAATCAAAATGTGCTTGAACATATCCAGCCTCCTTGCGCATAGGTGCGCGTTTTGTTGCCAAATCAATTCGATCGATCACCGAACTCATACTCACACTCCAGGGCTGCTAATGCAACACCTTGAAATGAGTATTCAGACGGTTTCTTGATGGAAATCAAATTCATGAGGTTGCAGGTAAAATCCGCCTCAAGCCCTTATCCATAAAGCGTTGGAAGCTATCAAAAGCAGACTATCCGAAGGTCTTGCGCAGCCTGCTCTGCGGCTGTTGCCGGTCGGCAGGCTGGGCTGCCTCTCGCGGTGCTGGGAGCAGGCCGTTGTCAGTTTGGCCAGTTGGGCATCGGTCGAGCCGATGGTCTCGCCGTCGGCAATGCGCCATGGCAGGCTGTCGAAGGAGGCCTGCCTCAGCTCGGTCACAATCGGCTGTATATGGCGCAGGGTGGGCGACCGTAATTCAGGTTCGCCAGGTGGCTGCTGTGCGCTCATCTATCGGCATCGCCCTGTATCAAGGTCTTGAACGCAGTGCGGTGCACTTGCGCCTCAGCCTTCGCGACCAGATTGAAGGTCAGCTCCATGCGCCGAATGCCGGCAGCCTGCTGCGAACGGCCTCCATGCGCTGAAAGGCATCTATATAAGCCGGTTTGAAGGCAAGCGCCTTCTTGCCTGTAAGGGCCATGGCCAGCAGCGTAAGGCCATCACGGACGATGCGGTAATCGGGGAGTGTGCGCCCTGCGGATCCAGTGAATTCGGCCGGGGGCGTGGAGTCCTTTGAGAGTCGTAATCAGATTTCAACTGCGGCCCTTGCCGTTGGGTTGGGCGTGGGCTCGCCAATCTTGTGCAAGGTGTTGCGGTCGGTATGGGCAAAAGGTTCGCTCTGGCCGGGGATGGTCAGCGTGGTTTCCTGCTCGTACGACCAGGTGCCGTCCGAGTGCTTGGTGATGGTGATGGTATAGGCGTCGGTTCTGAAGGCGTGCTCCAGAAACGGGTTGCTGGAGATGCCGTTGACGGTGGAGCCGCGCTCGGCCCTGAGGGTGAAGCTGGTGGCGTCGGCCGTGGTCTTGCCCGTGGCCATGGCGGTCTGTCCGCGCGGGATGGTCAGGGTCTGGATGATGTTGCCGGTGGCAGGCTCCCACAGCCAGTAACCGACCTGGTCGTGAAAGGTTTCCACATCGTCGGGCTTGACGATGCGTGTGTGGTAGCGCATGCCATAGAAGAGCTGTGGCCCGTTGGTTTGCGCATCGATGGGCTGGCACTCCATGTGCTCGATAAAGGCCTGCTTTTCGGGGCCGTCAGCCTTGGGGTTGATGTCCAGGCCGCGCTTGCCGGTCCAGATGCCGGCCATGCCGGTGAGGGGGCCGAGGTTGGCCAGGGTATTCACATCGGGCGTGGGCTCGGTGTAGATGTCTTTGGGAAAGTTTTCCATATCGTGTAACGGGCTTTCACTTTGAATCTGTTGAAGCCAGTTTACAAGCCATGGACTGAGGGCTTCTTGACGGCAGTCAAGCTGTCAGGTGCTTTCTTCGGTGGTGAGCGTAAAGCGTGCACTTTCGCCGCGCTGGGCGGCTTCACGCGTGAGGAAGATCAGCACGCGATAGCTGGCACCACGTTCGATGCGAAAGGTGCAGATGTTGTTGTTGGCCGAGCCTTGGCATAGGGGCTGGGCAGAGCCGTCCTTGAAGACGTTCATCTGGCTGGAGGGGTTGTTGGTATTGAGCGTGACGGTCATGCGCTGGAAGGGCCGCGTTTCGAGCCCGTATTGCACGATGCCGTTGCCCGTGATCTGGCCGCTGTAGGAGTTGGTGTAGCCGCCCGGGGTTGTAAAGGCGGCCTGTGCCATGGAGCTGCTGCTGAGATGTAGTGTCATGAGACTGAGCAGGGCAGCAGTTGCAAGCATCGGTTGGAAGCGGGTCATGCAACTCTCCTGAATGTGTTGGACAGGATGGCGCTCCTGGCGCAGCGACGGGTGTCTATGCCGACAGCCAATCCACCATCCTCCACCGCCGCGCCCTAGCGGCAGGAGACATTGCGCCAACTGAATTTGCCGTCGTTAAAGAACTCTGTCCATACCGACATGATGGGAGCCTGACGGTAAGAGAACGTAATCTGGTTAGGGATCTTTGGGCCTAGTGCGGCAGGCTGTCCATCCTTGTCGAAGACCTTGACGATGTAGAGCGTGACGCCTCCGTCCTCGTCAGTGTGCAGGACTACCCGGTAGTCCTTGGTGAAGAGATCCCAGTCGAATTGCTTGGTCACATACGTGTGCAGACGGACAAAAGCGCGGTTCGCGTTCTTGGCGGCAGGATTAACTTTTCTCATGACGACACTCCCTGTTGCTCAACGACTTGCCGCAGGACCTGCGAGCTGACATTTCATTGCATTTGACTGATGTTGTATCAAGAGGATGTAAGGAAGTATGTAGGCACTTACAGATCGCGCTAATGGACAGAGCAGATCTGCTGTGTGAGCTTCTCTGAAGCGCTGGGGAGGTGCTTTGCCGGTGCCGCTGTCATCTTTTCTTGATGAAGTGGCCGTGCTAAGTAACTGAGTGAAAAGATAGATTTTTTTAATGAAATCTATTCTGAGCCGGCATGGGTTTGAGCGTAAAAATTGCCTGATGATGACAATTTTGAGAGAGGCGCATTGAATTTCAGGATGACGATGCTCTGGCCTGAGTCAACGAAAGCAGGGCTGAATCGCCTTGCCTGAATTCCAACAGGCAAGTCATCGGTAGGTGCTCCCGAAATACTAGGCAATGCGGTGGCTGAGCAGCTGGCAAGCGTCCAAAAGCCAGCCTATCCAATCCTTGAGATATGTCACCGTGCAGGCTCAGGGTTCACCGTGGCTCTGGCAAGTCTCGCTCTGCCAGTTGTCTCTCAGGCCGGTCGTCAAGCAGTGTTAAACCCTGAACCTATTGGTGATGTAGATTTTGTTTCTGCTGCACTTTTCGGTAAATTGGGCGTAGGAAAATTCTGATTTTGATGTGCAAGTGGCGATCTAGCCTGATGCCCTACTGAATTCAAAAAAAAGCCCATGTCCCACCACCTGCAATACACTTTTGCCTCCCGTCTAGATGCCTGGATCAGGCACATGAAGCTGGCCAAGCCTTGCCATACGCAGCAGATGGCTTATGAGTTGGTGATCGACAGCTGGGTGCAAACCAATGCAGAGCTTGGTGCTTCGCAGGAATTTTTGAAGGCCTTGCGCCGGCGTCGGCTGTGCGAGGAGCATGGCTGGCGGGGGGTGAATACGAGCGTTGCGCACTGGGATCTGGATGATGCACACACTGTGCGGATCTATCTGCACGAAGACGGCTCCATCGTGGTGCAGCAAATGGACTCGCAGAATCTCCAGATTCTGTTCACCTTGCCTGGGCATCGTGAGCGATTGGGAGAAGTATCGGAGCGATGTGCCTAGCAGCCAAAAAAATGCCCGCGCAAGGCGGGCAAGTTTTGGGGTCCTCTCGATCCGGTTCTGCAGCTCACACAGTCAATGCATTTGAATAGTTGGCAGAGGCGCTACTTTGGCCTCAATCGCCGTTTATCGCTCTTGCACTGTTGCTGACGCGTTTGAACGGTTGACAGGTTGCCCCATCGGGTGCGGCCAGCAACTCCTGACTGGCTGGCCTGCATTTTGCAGCCATGACTTGCAAATCACTTGCCCATCCTGTACCGAGGCAAGCGTGCGACATGCAGGACTGCTATTCGATATTTCTGGCTCCTTAATGTTTGCCGGTGGAGGCGGGCCGGTGTACCAGCACCGGGACATGGCTGTGCGTCAGGACGCGCTGGGTTTCGCTGCCCAGCAAAATTCCGCCAATACCTTTGCGACCGTGTGAGGCCATGCAAATCAGGTCGCACTGCAATTCCTGCGCCTGGTGAACAATGGCTTGGTAAACAGAGGCGTGGGTGACTCGCACAAAGTTGCAGGGTACGCCTTCAGGTCTAGCAATCTGGTCGACGAACTGCAAAGCCGCATCTGCATCGCTGTTGGCACTTCGCTCGAACTCTGCGCTGTTGTATGTCAACAGCGCGTCTGCGCCGTAGATGATGGCGCGGTAATCGGGCATGACATAAAGGCCAGTCACCTTGGCACCTTGTTCACGTGCAAGCAGAACGCCAGCACGCACGGCAGCCTCTGACAGTTTGGTGCCATCGGTGGGAATGAGCAGGTGCTTGAACATGTTCAGCCTCCTGATGCCGGAAGATGTGCCTGAGAATCAATCTATTCCAATATTTCGAGCTGCGCAATGCCTAGTTCTTGAATGCAGCAGAGTTGTAGACAGGAGGTAAGACTCTGTAACGAGGGGCGGTCGCGTCGAGTTGTCTCATTCCTCGGGCGAAGGAGGAACGCGATTGAGGATTTCGCCAGTGGCCTCTATCTCGAACTGTTGTGGATTGAGCCAGTTGACCTCTTGGTGATCGGAAGTTTCAAAGTAAATGGCAGATGGGCGTATGGAGATGCCGTGTGGCATGTCGACCTCATCAAAACTCTGATAGACCAGAATCAGGCGCAGGTTTCCATTGGCGTCTTTGGCCTGTATGTGCTGCAAGAGCTTGCGGTAGGCACTCATAAGACGCCCTCGTTGACATGTGTATATGAATGTTTCCACTGTCGAAGAGGTGCCGCAATACCCTGATCCGGGTATCCGTTCTGACGGATATTCGCGCCTGACAAGGAGTTCTGAAGGCTGCGAGGCATTGTGCGAAATGCGTCCCGCGGACAGGCCCAGGCAGAACATCAGCAAAAAATTTACATGGCGATCCAGATCGTTCGGCGCAAATACAGAGGGCCTGCTCTGGCGGTATCGAGTTTTTTGCCTATGCACTGTTGGCAAAGTTGTCTGGCGCCATATCTGCCGGCCGATAGGCCAAGAGTGTTGAGATGGCTTTGTGTTGGATGCATATGGAAGCTTTGTTGCATCTCCTGCAGGCCTATCGCGGGTCGGGCTCGGGCTGCATAAGTGCAGGCAGTCAAACCTCACTGTGCTTCAGACTTGCGGCGCTGTTTGCTCATGGAGTGCCATACGTTCTAGCGCGGCGCAGACATCGGCCATGCGTCCGCAGATCAGCAGGCATTCGGGCTGCTTGCGCGGTTCTCGCTGCACGATTTTGAGAAGTCGCGGAGCAGCAGCTTGTGTCGACTCATCGGTTACTAGCGACTGCAGCTCTGGGGTCGCTGCAATGGCCTGAGGATAAAGCGTTTTGCTGCCTAGACGGCTGCGGCTGCGGCCGCGGTTGGCGCGCATGACCGGAATGCTGATCTGCTTCGCCTTTGGACGGTTGCTTGTGAGCGATACGGGTTCTGCAGCGGCTTTGCTTGCGTCATCGGAGCTGAAGTTCGGGCTGAGCGACAGCGTGGCAGGCAGGCTCTTCAGAGTCAGGCGTGTCAAAGTCTGCAGTGATGTGGCGAATCCCATTTGGCAACTCCTTTTGATGGCCTTGCGGCATGGATAAGGGCAGGATTGCATTCTTTCGGCAAAGCTCCGCCCAGGGCGAAGCTCAACGGCTTCGCGCCTACTGCCTGGGCTTGTGAGGGAAAGAGGCTCAGTGCCTGCGCTGCATAGACGGAGGGACGCCGTCTGCCCGTTACATGAACATGCTGTTGCGGATAAGGCCTACGGCCAGGCCTTCGATGGCGAATGGCTCTTCAGGATCGACGTGAATGATCTTGTAGTCGGGGTTCTCGGGCAGCAGCTCGATGCCCTGAGGCGTGCGCTTGAAGCGCTTGACGGTAACGTCATCACCGAGGCGGGCCACCACAATCTGGCCATTGCGCGCTTCATGCGTAGCCTGTACCGCCAGCAGGTCGCCGTCCATGATGCCCGCGTCACGCATGGACATGCCACGCACCTTGAGCAGGTAATCGGGCTTGGCGGCAAACAGGCTGGGTTCGACCGAATAGCTCTGATCGATATGTTCCTGGGCCAGAATAGGCGAGCCGGCAGCGACGCGGCCGACCAGGGGAAGCACCAGCGGAGCCAGGGCCGTGAGCGGCAGCGCAAAGCTGGCACCGCGTGCCGCATTGATGGTGCGCACGGTATCGGCGCGCAGGCGAATGCCGCGCGATGTGCCGCTGACCAGATCGATGACGCCCTTGCGCGCCAGTGCCTGCAAATGCTCTTCTGCAGCATTGGCCGACTTGAAGCCAAAGGTACTGGCAATCTCGGCCCGGGTAGGGGGCGCACCCGTGCGAGCGATGGTGGACTGGATGAGGTCCAGAATCTGCTGCTGGCGGGGAGTGAGCTTGGGGTGGTCCATGGGCATTCCTTGATCGGTCGATGATGAATACTGTGTGTTCATCCAGTACCTGTATTTTTAATCAGTTTGAAGAGGACTGCAAGTGGAACGTGACAAAAATATCGTCATCCTGGGCACCGGTGGCACGATTGCCGGTGTCGCAGAGCAGGCTGGCGCCAGCGTGGGCTACCGTGCGGCCCAGCTGGGCGTGGCTCAGCTGCTGCAGGCTGTGCCGGACCTGGAGCGCGTTGCTGCTGCATCTCTGCAGGCGGAGCAGCTGGCGCAGCTGGACAGCAAGGATATGGATCACGCCACCTGGCATGCACTCGCGCTGCGCTGTGCAGAGCTGCTCGCGCGTGATGATGTGAGCGGCATTGTCATCACCCACGGCACCGACACCCTGGAGGAAACCGCCTGGTTTCTGCAATGCGTTCTGCGCCCGACTAAGCCCGTGGTGTTGACCTGCGCCATGCGCCCGGCCACAGCCATTTCGGCCGACGGCCCGGGCAATCTGCGTGATGCCGTGGCCTGTGCGGCCGATACGCAGGCTGCTGGCCGCGGTGTGCTTGCCGTGGTGGCGGGCCGGGTGTTCAGCGCACGCCAGGTGCGCAAGGTGCATCCCTACCGTGTGGATGCCTTTGATGGCAGCGGCGCCGGTCCGCTGGGCTGGGTGGAAGAGGGGCGGCTGCGCTGGGCAACGGGCGGGCTGCCGGTCGTTGCGGCCAGCTCCACTGCAATCGCTTTACCGCCCGCAGATCACTGGCCCCTGGTGGAGCTGCTGCACAGTCATGCCGGCTGCAACAGTGCCGTTGCGCTGGCGGTGGTTCAGGCCTGGCATGCGGAAGGCGTGCGTGCCGTGGTGGTGGTGGGCACGGGCAATGGCACGGTCCATCAGGCATTGGGGCCGGCGCTGGACTGGGCGCAGGCGCAGGACATGGCTTTGCGCATCACGACCCGGTGCGAGGAGGGGCAGGTGGTGCAGGCCGAGGGAGCGCAGGATGGCCGTGTGAGCAGCCTGCCGGCGGTCAAGGCCAGAATCAGCCTGATGCTGGAGCTGATGGGCTGGCCTCACGCATTGGATTGATGCTCTTATTATGAGAGCTTCTGGCCTGCGTTAATAAAGAGTATTTATGGTGTTTGGGTCTGAAGTTCAATGAATTTAGGCGCAGGCAGCTATGAATATTGATGGCTGCAATGCCATCCTTGGTGCAGCTATCCCGCCGGCCGGAAGGCCGGGAGCGCGAGCTTCAAAAACAAAAAAGGCCGGTGAAGACACCGGCCTTTTTTGCCCAGAGATGCCTGGCCGCGAAAGTCGGCAAGGCTCCATGAGCGAGTGATCAGGGCGATCAGGAAGCCAGAGCGGCCAGAGCGCGTTCGGTGATTTCTTCCACGCTGCCTGTGCCGCTGATGGCGCGGTACTTGGGGGCCGCTGCTGCATCGGCCTTGGCCCAGTTGCTGTAGTAGTCCACCAGAGGACGTGTCTGGCTGCTGTAGACGTCCAGGCGCTTCTTGACGGTTTCTTCCTTGTCGTCTTCGCGCTGAACCAGGTCTTCACCGGTCACATCGTCCTTGCCTTCCACCTTGGGAGGGTTGAACTTGACGTGGTAGGTACGTCCCGAGGCGGGGTGGCTGCGGCGGCCGCTCATGCGTTCGATGATGGCGTCGAAGGGCACATCGATTTCCAGCACATAGTCCAGCTTCACGCCGGCGGCCTTCATGGCATCGGCCTGGGGGATGGTGCGGGGGAAGCCGTCAAACAGGAAACCCTTGGCGCAGTCGGGCTGAGCAATGCGTTCCTTGACCAGGTTGATGATCAGATCGTCGCTGACCAGCTGGCCGGCGTCCATCACGGCCTTGGCTTGCAGACCCAGAGGGGTGCCAGCCTTGACGGCCGCGCGCAGCATGTCGCCCGTGGAGATTTGAGGGATACCGTACTTTTGGCAAATAAAGGCCGCCTGAGTGCCTTTGCCGGCGCCGGGTGCACCCAACAAAATCAGTTTCATGGAAATCCTTGAGGAGAGTAGAAATTCTTGCTGGCCCAGGCAGACGGGTGGTCGTCTGTAGTCCCCGGGCCGTATTTTTTCGCGGGCAAGGATAGCACGCACAAGACCAACACAGGCTTACACAATTCAGTCAAGGCTGTCACAAGTGCGGCCAATTGAAGGCATGTATCCGCTGCAAACGCGATTGCTGTAGTTGTAATCCAGGTGCCGAAGCCGTTACATATGCTATTCGGACTATGCGGAAAGTATAGCGATCAGCGCTTTCCTGGACTGGCCCGGGGCCCTTTGGGACTGAGCGCGTGGACTGGGCAGCTGCCGGCTTGATGCCTGAGCAGCCCTGGATGAAGACAGCCTGCGCACCGGTGTCGCCAAAGTGCGCAGGTCTTTTTTTCAACCAGCAAAAACAGCGCGCACGCGCTCCAGGTCTTCGGGCGTGTCGACGCCGGCACCCGGTGCATCGGGCGTGATATGCACGGCAATGCGGTGGCCGTGCCAGAGGGCGCGCAGCTGCTCCAGCTGCTCCATGGCTTCGGTCGGCGCGGGTGCCAGTTGCGGGAACTCGCGCAGAAAACCGGCCTTGTAGCTGTAGATGCCAATATGGCGCAGCGGTGTGAAACCTGTGTGACCGGCCCTGGGGGCCGCCGTCTGCCACCAGGCTTCATCGCCGTGGTCGCGTGAGCAGGGGATTGGGGCGCGGCTGAAATAGCTGGCCAGACCCTTGGCGTCACAGACCACCTTCACCACGTTCGGGTTGCGGTAATCCGTCAGGCTATCAATAGGATGAGCTGCCGTGCCCATGCTGGCTTCGGGACGGGCCAGCAGCAGTTGCGCCACAGCCTCGATCAGCTTGGGGTCGATCAGCGGCTCGTCGCCCTGCACATTGACGACCACATCGTCGCCGGACAGGCCCAGTTGCGCACAGGCTTCGGCCAGACGGTCGCTGCCGCTTGGATGATCCTTGCGGGTCAGGATGGCCTGAACGCCATGCCGGGCGCAGGCCGCCACAATGCTCTCGTCGTCGGCCGCCACCACGCAGCGGGCTGCGCCGGCCAGAGCCGCGCGCTGGGCCACGCGCACCACCATCGGCAGGCCGGCAATATCGGCCAGGGGCTTGCCGGGCAGACGGGTCGAGGACAGGCGGGCCGGGATCAGTACCGTATAGCTCATGGCTTATTGCTTTTCTTCTTCCAGCTCGTCGTCGGACAGGGTGCGGGCTTCGTTTTCCAGCAGCACAGGGATGCCGTCGCGCACGGGATAGGCCAGACGCGCGCTGTGGCTGATCAGCTCCTGATGCTCGCGGTCAAAGCGCAGCGGGCCCTTGGTGACGGGGCAGACCAGCAGTTCGAGAAGTTTGGCGTCCATGGAATATTCCTGCAAAACGGGATGAGGGCGCCAGCAGGGGGCTGGCGCTGCAAAAAAGGGGTGATCAGCCGAGGCCGATCCATAGGCTCAATGATAGTCAGGCTGGCTTGCCATCGCGGCGAATATTGGCGTTGGCCTTGGCCAGCTGCGCGTCCAGCAGTTCCCAGAAGGCCTGCGGCAGCTGCAGCTGCAGGGGCACGGCCCAGGCTTCGGGATGCCTGCGCCAGAGCTTGACGGCGTCCTTTTCGGTGCAAATCAAGGGCTTGTCGTTTCCCAGCTTGCGCGAGAAGCTCTCGAAATCATAGTGATCGGGCAAGGCCTGGGTCGCTGCCGCAGTGATGCCCTGGGCGGCCAGCATGGCAAAAAAAGACTCGGGGCGTGCCACGGCGGCCACGGCCTCCGGGCTCTGGTCGGCCAGACTGCGCAGCGGGATGCTCTGGCCATGGCCGTTGTGGGCGGTGTCGGCCAGGTTGCGCTGCAGCGCGAACGTGGGGGCCTTGCCCGGTGGCCTGGGCGGCTGGCCCGCATGCAGTGTGGCCGTCACCGGGCGGGGCCAGGGCTCGCGCAACGGGCCTGCGGGCAGCAGAAAGCCGTTTCCGACTCCTTCATCATTGAAGACGCACAGCTCCACATCGCGTGCCAGGGCCAGATGTTGCAGGCCGTCATCGCTCACGATCACATCGACCTGCGGGTAGCGCTGGCGCAGCGCTTGCGCTGCCTCCAGACGTCTGGAGGCGACAAAGACCGGCACGCCGGTGCTGCGCGCCAGTAGGGCGGGCTCGTCGCCGACTTCGCTGGCGGGGCTGTCCGGCAGGGCTTCGCGGCAATCCTGCCCGTTCTCGATCCTGCGGCCATAACCGCGCGAGATGATGGCCGGCTGCCAGCCCCTGGCCTTGAGGTGGGCCACCACGGCCTGAGTCACAGGGGTCTTGCCCGCGCCGCCCGCAATCACATTGCCGACGACGATGACTGGCAGCCCCGTGCTTTGCTGGTGGCCGAGCATGCGCCTGGCGTTCCATGCCTGCAGCACTCCATAGAGCAGCGATAGCGGCCACAGCAGCCAGGCACCCGCTCCACGCTGGCGCCAGAGGGCGCGCAAGCCATGTTGCGAGGAGGATGCTTGGGCGGTGTTTTGAGGCATAGGGGTTGGGATCATACGGGCGCGGCCGGAGTTCCCGCAGCCAACGGGCCTGCGTGATGCGCAAATACCTGGGCCCTGATCCCGGGAGCTCGGGATCAAAAACTGCCAAACAGGCTGCCCAGCGCCACGATGACGGCAAGGGCAGCGACGGCCGGGACGATAGCCACCATGGCAATGTCCAGATAGGACTGGCGATGCGTGAGCCCGCAGATGCCCAGCAGGGTGATGACGGCGCCGTTGTGCGGCAAGGTGTCCAGTCCGCCCGTGGCGACGGCCGTGACGCGGTGCAGCAACTGGGGCGACAGGCCGGCGGCTTCACCCATCTGCAGCCAGGTGCTGCCCAGGGTCTGGAGGGCAATGCTCATGCCGCCCGAGGCCGAGCCGGTGATGCCGGCCAGAATATTGATGGCGATCGACATCGAGATCAGCGGGTTGTCCGGGTAGATGTTCAGCACCGCATCGCGTATCAGCGTGAAGCCTGCCAGCGAGGCGATGACAGCACCATAACCGACCTGGGAGGCCGTGTTCAGCAGCGGCAGGGCCGAGGCGCTGGCGCCTTGGTCGAGCAGTTGCTTGAGCTGTGGCAGGCGGCCCCACCACAGGGCAACCAGCAGGCAGATTGCCGCGGTCAGGGCCGCAATCACGGCCCAGATGCCGCGCAGCGCCTCGATGCTGGTGGCACCGAAACGGGCCTCGGCCAGATAGCGCGTGTCCAGACCTGCAAGCACATGCACCGATAAAAGATAGTTCAGAGCGATCACCACGGCAACAGGCAGCAAGGCCTTGCCCAGCTCCAGATGGCTGGGGGCGGCCTCTGCTGCTGGAGCAAGTTCGTCCGCCGGCTGCTGGGCTTCATCCTCGGCGGTAAAGCCTTCGCCTCTGGAGCGCGCCTGCGCGCTGCGCCAGTGCAGCCACCACAGGCCGAGCATCAGCATCACGGCTGCGGCGATCAGGCCCAGTCCCGGCGCGGCAAACGGCGTGGTGCCGAAATAGGGCATGGGAATCGCGTTCTGGATGGCCGGCGTGCCGGGCAGCGCCGTCATGGTGAAGGTAAAGGCTCCCAGCGCAATCGTGGCCGGCATGAGGCGGCGCGGGATGTCGGCACGCCGAAAAAGCGCCTGGGCGATGGGATACACCGCAAAGGCCACGACAAACAAGGAAACACCACCGTAGGTGAGAACGGCGCAGGCCAGCACCACGGCGAGTATGGCGCGCCGCTCGCCCAGTGCTGCCGCAATGCCATGGGCAATGATGTGAGCTGCCCCCGAGGCTTCCATCAGCTTGCCGAAGACCGCGCCCAGCAAGAACAGCGGAAAGTAGGCGATGACAAAGCCGCCAAGGCTGACCATGAAGATCTGGGTGTAGCTGGCCAGCATCAGCTCCGGTGCACCGAAGGCCACGGCCAGCAGGGCTGTCAGTGGTGCCAGCAGCAGCACGCTGACGCCGCGATAGGCCAAAGTGATGAGCAGACCGAGTGAAAGAACGATGCCCAAAATGCTGATCACATGCACCTCTCTAAGCAAACCGTGCAGTCACGGCGTTCAATTCAAAAGCAGCGCAGCCTTTGCGGGGGCTGAGGCGGTACAGCCTCGCGGCAAGCCCATTGCGCAGCGTCATCGCGACACAGGTATGACAGCCGCCATCGTCTTTGATTCGCCGGCTTGCGTCGCTCAGGTCCCGAAGGGACGGCTGCCCAGCGTTTCCACCACATGGTCCACAAAGCAGGTGATGCGCGCCGCCAGTGCGGTGTTTCGATAGTAGACCGCATTGACGGGCTGGCAGATGTCCAGTGTCTGCTTGCCGAGCAGCTGCACCAGATTTCCTTGCTCGCGGTCTGTGCGGGTCATGGAGTCCGACAGGCAGACTATGCCCAGGCCGGCCAGCGCCATTTGCCGGAGTGTCTCGCCGCTGGGGGAGGCAATGTCCGGGCGAATGCGCACGGAGTTGCCGTCGGCGTCGCGCAGCGGCCAGTCGTTGAGCGACTCGGGCTGGGTAAAGCCCAGCAGGCTGTGCTGGGCGAGCTGTGTCGGACTGGCGGGCATGCCGTGGCGCTTGAGATAGGCCGGGCTGGCCAGCACGCGAATGCGACTGATGCCGCACAGGGCGGGCGTGCAGCGTGGAGTCTTTGAGCACGCCGATGCGAAAGGCCACGTCGGTGCGCCTTTCGAGCAGCTCGATGATGCCTTCGTTGGAGTTCAGCTCCAGTTCCACCTCGGGGTAGCGCGCACGAAATCCTGCAATCGGCGGCACCAGCACATGCAGCATGAAGGGGGTGGCTGCATCGACACGCAATCTTCCCGCTGGCCGCATGCGCCGCGCCGCCATCAGCTCCTCCGCTTCGTCCACCGATGCAAGAATGGCACGGGCATGCTGCAAGAAGGTGGCTCCTTCCTCGGTGAGTTCCAGACGTCTGGTCGTGCGGCGCAGCAGCGTGGTCTGCAGCTTTTCTTCCAGGCGTCCCAGCGTGCGGCTGGTAGCCGAAATTGTCAGGCCCAGCAGCTCCGAAGCGGCCGTAATGGACCCCGTGTCCACGACGGCCACAAAGGCCTGCAATTCATCGAGCGTGGTCTTCATTGTTGAATTCAGTTCAAAAAATTGAGGAGATGCCAAGCTTGATCTGCAAATATCAACCGAGTGCACCGCCCTGGGAGATCGTCTGTGGCTCTGTTTGCCCTGGTCACCGGCGCATTGCCGAATTCACCTCTGTGGACCGACTGTTGGTGATTGCCGATGGCGTCCAAGCCAGCATTCCCGCGGTGGGCATGGCAGTCATTTCTGCTGGGGCACGTGTTGCCATCAAAGATGATGAAGACTGGTCACTGCTGGCGCAAGATTCGAGTTTTTATATTTGATTTAATTTCAAAAGAATTTGTGAAATACAGGGCTTAATCTACAAATATGGGTTGGGCAAACTTCAGGCATCGGAAAAGCCTGGCCTGATAGCAGACATGCAAGCTCAGGACTGGCTGCCGTCTTCAATCTCATTCAGGAGTTATTTCATGAGCCATATTCCTTTCTTCGGCGTCGGTACCTTCCGCCTCTCCGGTCAGACCGTGATCGATTCCGTGCGCAATGCACTCGATGTGGGTTACCGCGCTGTCGACACGGCTCAGATCTATGGCAACGAAGCCGAAGTCGGTCAGGCGATTGCCGAGAGCGACGTGGCACGTGGCGATCTGTTCGTCACCACCAAGATCTGGGTCGAGAACTACAGCAAAGCCAAGCTGATCTCCAGCCTGCAGGACAGCCTGAAAAAGCTGCGTACGGACTATGTGGACCTGACTCTGATCCACTGGCCTGCCCCCGGCAACGGCGTGGAGCTGTCCGAGTACATGGAGGCGCTGGCCGAGGCCAAGGCCCAGGGCCTGACCCGCCAGATCGGTATCTCCAACTTCAATATCGAACTGACCAAGCAGGCCATCGCCGCCGTGGGCCAGGGCGAGATTGCCACCAACCAGATCGAGCTGAGCCCCTATCTGCAGAGCCACAAGCTGACCGCCTTTTTGAAGGAGCAGGGCATTCAGGTCACTTCCTATATGACCCTGGCCTACGGCAAGGTGCTCAAGGACCCGGTGCTGGCGCAGATCGCGGCCAAGCACAACGCCACGGTGGCGCAGGTGGCCCTGGCCTGGGCGCTGCAGCTGGGTTATGCGGTGATTCCCTCGTCGACCAAGCGCGAGAACCTGGCCAGCAACCTGCTGGCGCGCGACCTCAAGCTGGATGCCGAAGACATGGCGCTGATCGCCGCGCTGGAGCGTAACGGGCGAGAAGTCAGTCCCGAAGGCCTGGCTCCTGTGTGGGACTGATAGTGGTGCCGTATTAGGCCCTTAACCGGGCCGCTTGGACTGCCAATCCTGCCGCAGCGTGCAGGCCAGAGTACTCTGGCGACGTTTGCGTTTTCTCTTGAGCCAGCGTTCTAGCTTTTTCGCTTGATCCGGTGTGGAGATCAGGCGCAGGTTCTGGCGTAGCAGGCTTTCGCTGGCGGCAAGATCATTCAGCTCTCCGAGAGGTTGCTGGATTTTCTTGAGGCGTTTGAGCAGACGGTGATGATCTTTGGGCAGCAGAGGTCCGAATAGCTCCAGCAGATAACGAGTTTTCTTGCCGGCTTTTCTGACATCGTGAAATGCTTCGATATCTGGCTTGTTCGCTGTTATCGCCCGCTTGATGCGTTGGTGCAATTGCCGCCTGGATTTTGCGATCCGTGCTTCGGCAAGTGCTCCCAATCGCAGCTGGCGAGGCTTGGCGCGCAAGCCTGCCTCTGTTTGTGTCAGCGTTTTCAGCAGGCATGTCTGTATATGCGGAGGTGACAGGATTTCTCTGCCAGCCTGCAAGGCCGCCTCGCGAGCGACGTATATTGCGGCAATGCCGGCTGCACTGCATTTGCCATGACGGCTCAGCAGCTCGATCAGAATGTCGTAATCGCGGGCCTTGCCTGCTGCGCCGGCAATCGATTTCAGGCAGCCGCGCTGCCGTGCATATTCCTCGGCGCCCATCAGGGGGCGGTAGAGCCACCATAGTGTCAGCAGGTTGCGCAGCGCAACGCGCAATTGATGAATCCCCTCGGCGGCGGGCTCTCGGGCTATGTGCCGGGCCTGTTCGACTGCCGAGTCGACAAGCGGGGATGCGATAGCTGAAAACGCCACTGCGGCGTCTGGTTTGCCTTTGCCCATACGAACTCCCGGGGCAGTTTTCATGAGGCTGAGACTAGCTTGCGACTAGCAAAGCGATGCTCCGGTCCGCATTGCTCTCGCTGCTGTTTGCCACAGTGTGCCATGTTCCCTGCCCTATGTCCGTGGGCAGCTTCTGAATTGCGGCGGGAGCGTTCAGGCCGGTGACTGGCCTGGGCAGTGATGAGTCTGAAGGCTGGGCTTGGCTGCTAAAGGTTGGCAACGAACATGGGCAGGCTCAAGGCTGTTTTTGCACCAGGGCCGTTCGGCCCAGTCTTGCCCCAGTCGGCATTGAGCCAGTCCTTCTTGACGACATGTTCTGCGACGGCGGCGAGCTCTGCAGAGGGGTTAATGGCGCCGCCGAAAGGCAGCCGGCCATGTGTGCTGGAGACAAGACTCAAGCGTAGCTGCCTCGTCTGTGCGTCATGCCAGCAATAGAAAAGCATGGATGAACTTCCGCTCAATTTCTCTCGCCTGGCTGTCATGACCTGGTTGATGAAATCGACAAGAGCTGCAGCACTGAGACCCTGGGACTCGTCATCGCACGGAGAAAAGCACCACAGATTGGACGATGCCTCATGGTTGATGTCGGCGGCGTCGATGACGACCTCGTCATCGCGCGCCATGGACAGCCATCTGCCTAAAGTCGGCGAATCCTTCATCGGGTTCTGTGAATGTCGAGGACCGGTCAATGGAGTTTGCGGTAGTGGTGCTTGTTTTGACGCAGCGGCTGATGAGCGCATTCTCGAGAAGCTGGTAGCCAGTCATTGTGATGAGAGCTAAGCTTGCGGCCTCTACCTCAGGAGTCTCGCATGCCACAGACCATTCGACTGCACCGTGTGATCAAAGCTCCGCCCGAACGCGTCTATCGGGCCTTCACGACCCCCGAAGCCATGGTCAAGTGGTTGCCGCCCCATGGTTTTGCGGCGCAGGTGCATGAATTTGACGCCCGTGTGGGGGGCCGCTATCGCATGAGCTTCATCAATTTTTCCGCCAACAGTCAAAACAGCTTTGGCGGCGAGTTTCTGGAGCTGGTGCCAGGCCAGCGCATACGCCATACCGACCGCTTCGAGGACCCGAATCTGCCGGGTGAAATGATCACCACCGTGAACTTGAAAGCCGTGTTTTGTGGCACCGAGCTGCATGTGGTGCAGGAGGGCGTTCCCGACGTGATTCTCGAGCAGGCCTGCTATCTGGGCTGGCAGGAGTCGCTGCAGTTGCTTGCCCTCCTGGTGGAGCCGACCATCCCTGACGGAGCGTGAAAACGACGCAGAGCGCGACATTGACGGCCCGAGCTCAATGCATGGCGTGATCCATGCGTCGGCACCCCAGGAGAGGGGCAGAAACAAAAAAGCCCGCTTTTTAGCGGGCTGTCTTGCTTGCAAGCTCTGGTTTTGCTTGCGATGTTTGGTAGGCGCGATTGGACTCGAACCAACGACCCCCACCATGTCAAGGTGGTGCTCTAACCAGCTGAGCTACGCGCCTGTCGTCGATGGGATGAATTCTAGCAGCGGAAAAATGGTGGTTTGGGCAAAGTCGCGACTTTTTTGCGCCTGAGGCTGAATTTTTTCAAATCCGGCAAGCGGCTCAAGGCTTGGCGGGGCGCTGCTGATTCGCTACTAAACTTTGATGTGTTTTCCATCAATTGAATCGGCAACCCCATGACAAAAGCACAAGCAGGCATTCTGGCGTCTCTTCCTGAACAGGGGCGCTATGTTTTCTTCACCCTGGTCGGTGCAGGTGCAGATTTGCAGAACAGTCTGAAGAAATTGCAGACCAGTGTTGACGGTCAGCAGGTAGTGGCGGGTCTGGGCCTGCAGGTGCTGCAGCAACTGGACAAGAAACTGCCGCTGATGCGCGAGTTCCCGCACCTCAAGGGCCCGCAGTTCGAAGCACCCAGCACACCTTATGCGCTGTGCCTGTGGCTGCGCGGCGATCAACGCGGTGAGCTGATCGCTCTGACGGCCAAGCTGACCAACTTGCTGGCACCGGTCTTCAAGCTTGATCACACCGTGGATGCCTTTGTGCACCAGCGTTCGGACAACGGTCACGGCCGTGATCTGACCGGTTATGAAGACGGCACCGAGAACCCCGAGGACGATGAGGCCGTGGCAGCCGGCATTGCGGCAGAGCAGGGGGCAGGCATGGACGGCTGCAGCTACTGGGCCTTGCAGCAGTGGCAACATGACTACTCTGCCTTTGGCTGCATGAGCACCATGGAGCAGGACCATGCCGTGGGTCGTCGCCGCAGCGACAACGAGGAACTGGACGATGCCCCTGAATCGGCCCATGTCAAGCGCACGGCGCAGGAGAGCTTTGAGCCGGAAGCCTTTGTGGTGCGCCGCTCAATGCCCTGGTGGAGCGTCAGCCCGCAGGGCAGTGATCGCAGCGGCTTGATGTTCTCCGCCTTTGGTTGCAGCTTTGACGCTTTCGAGGCTCAGATGCGCCGCATGCTGGGCATGGATGACGGCATTAGCGACGGGCTGTTTCGTTTCTCAAGGCCGCTGACGGGCTGCTATTTCTGGTGTCCGCCGGTTTCTGGTGGCAAGCTGGATCTGACGGCGCTGGGCCTGCAGGCCTGAGTCAGGACGCGAGGGTAAAGAAAAACGGGCCAGATGGCCCGTTTTTTTGTATTTCACCCATAAGGGGCTGGAGGAGGGTGCGCCTAGTTGGCCTTGCCTGCGGTGACTGATGACTGGGTCGCAAACGTGATCTGCGACAGACCGGCGTGGCGTGCCGCCTCCATGACGGTCACCACCGACTGGTGCGGGGAGTTGGCATCGGCACTGATGATGACCACGCTGTCATTGCCCGCTGTTGCCGCACCGGACAGGGCTGCGGCAACAGAGGAGACGCTGCGGTCGTCCACGCCTTGCTTGTTGACGGAGTAGCGGCCATCAGCAGAGACGCCGACGATGATTTCCTTGGGGCGATCGCGTTGCTGCTCGGTGTCGGCCACGGGCAAGGTCAGCTGCAGCTCGGTGAACTTGCTGTAAGTGGTGGAGAGCATCAAAAAGATCAGCACCACCAGCAGCACGTCGATGAAGGCGATCAGATTGATCTCGGGCTCATCGCGGTGACGAGGACGGAAGTTCATGATGGATGCGTTCCGCTTCTTACTTGGCAGGCTTGATGCGACCCAGATGGCGCACGAACTGCTCGGACGCCAGTTCCATGCCCAGCAGATAGCCGTCCACACGGGCGCGGAAATAGCGCCAGAAGATCAACGACGGAATGGCCACCATCAGGCCGAATGCCGTGTTGTAGAGCGCAATCGAGATGCCATGGGCGAGCTGGGCGGGGTTGCCGGCGCCGGAGCTGGCTCCGGGCTGGGAGCCGAAAATCTCGATCATGCCGATCACCGTGCCCAACAGGCCCAGCAGCGGCGCGGCCGAGGCAATGGTGGCCAGGGCGCTCAAATACTTTTCCAGCTTGTGGGCGGCGGCGCGGCCCGCGCCCTCCATGGCCGAGCGCAGCTCTTCCTCGCTGCTTTCGGGATGTGCCTGGCGGGTACGCAGACCAGTGGCCAGAACCTCACCCAATACCGAGCTTTGGGCCAGTTGCTGGGTGGTTTCAGCGCTGGGCAGGTGCTTGGTGGAGACCGAAATCGCTTCATTGAGCAGATTGGTCGGCGCGACCTTGCTGGCTTTCAGCGAGGCAAAGCGCTCAAAAATCAGGGCCAGGGCCAGAATCGAGCAGGCAATCAAAGGCCAGATAGGCCATCCTGCGGCTTGTATGATCGACAGCAACGTTGCTCTCCCTCGTCGTTCAGAAATTGCAGCCGACGATTATGACCCACTGCCGTGCCGCTGCGACCCGTTTTTACAGGCCTCATACGGCAGGCTTGAGCCAGCGCAGCAAGATCGTGCGGCAGCGCTTGAAGCGCAAGGAGCTTGGAGCGGCAGAGCAGGCACAAAGTGCTTGCGATTCTTTGCGAATGCTTTCGCGTATATCACAGAAATCTGTGGATAACTTTGTGATCTAGTTGCTATGCCGGGCAGTTATCTGCTTCGCTTTAAAGGCTTGTTACGAGTTTGACACCTGTGTGAAGCCTTATAAGTTGTTTTAAATCAATAAGATGGATGATGTTCCTCATGTGTTGTTTAGGATTTTTCTGGCTTTGTCGCCGACAAGGCTGGACGCCGACATCTGTGGAGAATCAGGCCCGCGTAAGACCTCGCTGACACCGCATGAATTCAATGTTTGAACGTCCAAACTCAGCAACCACGCCGCATGTGTGGGAAGTTGGCGCGCTATGCCACGCTATTGGCGATGCCTTGCAGGCGCGCTTCAATCCGGTCGCGGTGCGCGGCGAGCTCAGTGGCTTTTCGCGCGCTGCCAGCGGGCATTGCTATTTCAACCTCAAGGACGCGAGCGGGCAGATTCGCTGTGCCATGTTCCGTCGTGCGGCCGAGCAGGTCGGTTTCTCGCCACGTGATGGCGAGCTGGTCGAAGTCAGAGGGCGTCTAGGCGTCTACGAGCAGCGTGGCGATCTGCAACTGGTGGTGGAGAGCATGCAGCGAGCCGGACAGGGGGCCCTGTTCGAGCAGTTTCTGCGCCTCAAGGCCCAGCTGGAGTCCGAGGGACTGTTCGACCCTGCGCGCAAGAGGCCGCTGCCGCCTTTGCCTCGCGGCATTGGCCTGGTCACTTCCCTGGGGGCGGCAGCCTTGCACGATGTGGTGACGGCGTTGCGCCGCCGCGTTCCGCATATCCCGGTGGTAATTGTTCCGGCCCTGGTGCAGGGGGTCCAGGCGCCGCAGTCGCTTGTGCAGGCGCTATCAAAACTGTATCGCTTGGCACAAGAGGGACAAGAGGTAAGCGGCGACTTGCGTGTTGAATCTGCACGGCAGCCGGTGATAGACACCATCTTGCTGGTGCGCGGTGGCGGCTCGCTGGAAGACCTGTGGGCCTTCAACGACGAACAGCTGGCGCGCACCATTGTGCAAAGCCCGGTGCCGCTGATCAGCGGCGTGGGTCACGAAACCGACTTCACCATTGCCGATTTTTGCGCCGACCTGCGTGCGCCCACGCCCACGGCTGCGGCCGAGCTGGCAGCCCAGCCGCGCGAGGTTTGGCTGGGGGCTCTGGGTCTGATGCAGGACCGTCTGGACAATGCCGTGCAGCGTGTGCTGGACCGCCAGGCCCAGCGCCTGGATATCGCTGCACAGCGTTTGGGGCGGCCCAGCGAGCAGTTGGCGCGCAATCAGCTGCAGCTCAGCCGTCAGGCACAGCGCCTGCGCCACTCCATGCTATTGAAGTTGCAGCGGCTTGCGCAGAACCAGCAAGCGATACAGGTCAATTTTCCCAATATCTTCCAGCGCAGTCTGGAGCAGCAAAGGCAAACGCTGGATCGTATCGACCTGCGCTTGCAACTGCTGGACCCGCGCCTGGTGTTGCAGCGCGGCTATGCCTTGCTGACGGATCAGCAGGGCAGGCCTGTGACCCAGGTCAGGCAGGCCGTTCCGGGGACGGCACTGAAGGCTCAGTTGTCGGACGGCGCGGTGGATGTGGTGGTCACTCAGCCGCGCCTGCTTTGATGCTCGCCAGCCACAAGCTGGCTGCAAAACACCTGCACGCTAACCGGGTTCTTCATCAGAACTCTTTTGCAATCGGCGCAGGCAATGCAACAGGGGCCAGTGTTCATGCGCTGTAAGCCGTGAGCGCATGCTTTTGGCTGCGTGCGCAATAGTCCTGATGAGTGGCCCGCAGCCTCTCAGTTCTTTCTACAATGGTTCGGTTAGTGCAATACTTGACGTCTGTAGTACAGCAATGTGCCGGCCGGCACAGCGGTCACCGCTCAGGCGCCTTGGCACTGGACGGCCCCCAAAAATTTCAACCACGAGGAAAACCATCATGGAACGCACTCTGCCCCCCCTGCCATACGCTATCGATGCACTGGCTCCGTTCGGTTACAGCCAGGAAACCCTGGAATTCCACCATGGCAAGCACCATAACGCCTATGTGGTGAACCTGAACAACCTGCAAAAGGGCACCGAATTCGAAAACATGGACCTGGAAGAAGTCGTCAAGAAGTCTTCCGGCGGCATCTACAACAACGCTGCCCAGATCTGGAACCACACTTTCTTCTGGAACTGCATGACCCCCAACGGCGGAGCAGAACCTACAGGTGCTCTGGCTGATGCCATCAACAAGAAGTGGGGCTCCTACGCCGAGTTCAAGAAGGCTTTCGTGGCTTCCGCTGCCGGCAACTTCGGTTCCGGCTGGACCTGGCTGGTGAAGAAGGCCGACGGTTCTGTGGACATCGTCAACATGGGCGCTGCCGGTACCCCCCTGACCACCGCCGACAAGGCGCTGCTGACCGTGGACGTGTGGGAACACGCTTACTACATCGACTACCGCAACCTGCGTCCCAAGTTTGTCGAAACCTTCCTGGAAAAGCTGGTGAACTGGAAGTTCGCCGAAGCCAACTTCGCTGCCTGATCACGGCAATACGGTATCAGGTCTGCGGCTGCACGGCTCGGACCTGATCGTTGGCAAAAACCTCCGCAAGGAGGTTTTTTTATGCCTGTCTGCTAAGAATGAGGAGTTTTAGGTCTCCAGTTTTGATGCGGAAAGTGCAGGCAGCTATGTTTTTGATGACCTATTGATGCATGGGAGATACTGGCATGGAGGAGCGCGAAGGCGTGGGCAGTCAGGCGGTTTCCGGGCCAATGGAGGCAGGCGCTCGCATGCCCGTGTACTTTCTCTGCCATGGCGCCGGCCCCTGGCCCTGGGTGCCGGAGATGCACGACTGGCATGCGCTGATGGCCGAGGGCTTGCGCGATATCCCGCGCCAACTGGCGCGCAGGCCCCGGGCCGTGTTGCTGATCTCAGCCCATTGGGAGGAGCCGGTTTTCACCGTGCAGAGTTCCGCCCATCCTGGCATGCTGTATGATTATGGCGGCTTTCCGCCGCAAACCTATAACCTGCATTACCGTGCGCCCGGCTCGACTGAGCTGGCAGGCAGGGTGCAGCAGTTGCTGGCGCAGGCTGGAGAGGACGTGCGGGCTGACGACCAGCGCGGCTACGACCATGGCATGTTTGTGCCCATGGCTGTGATCTATCCGCAGGCCGATGTGCCCGTGCTTGAGCTCAGCCTGCGCAGCAATCTGAACGCTGCAGAACACCTGGCCGTGGGTCGTGCGCTGGCCCCGTTGCGTGACGAGGGAGTTCTCATCATTGGCAGCGGCTCCAGCTATCACAATATGCGTAGCTTCGGCCCCGTGGGGCGGGCGCCTTCCAAGCTGTTTGACGATTGGTTGGCCGAGACGCTGATGCAGATGACACCTGCCGCGCGCAGCCAGCGGCTGGCCGATTGGGATCGGGCCCCCGGCGCGCGTACGGCCCATCCGCGGGAGGAGCATCTGCTGCCGCTGATGGTGGTGGTGGGGGCGGCTGAGCAGGACCTGGCCCGCCGTGTTTACTTTGAAGAGGCCTTCATGGACTCGGCCACGCTGTCCAGTTACTGCCTTCAGGCCGGGGCGTAGCTCAGAGCTCCGCTTATTCTTGCTCGTCCAGCGGACCATTCAAAAATTCTTCTCTGTCATCGTCAATCGAGTCGGCGGACGCTTGAAGATAGGCTGAGAAGCTGGGGGCAATCCAGCAGACCTGGTCGGGGTCGTGCACATAGGCAATGATCTGGCCGCGCTGTCCTTCAGGACCGGGATGATGATCGGCCATTAGCACGATGTCGCCATAGAAGCTGGCAAACGGCTGCCAGCCGGAGTGCCACCAGCGCCCGCTCAGGCGAGGGTCCTGGGACGCGGGGCCGGCCAGATCCCACATGCGCTGGGCTCGCTTTTCCATGCGGAGTGCCTGGGCCATGGCCTGCGGTGGAGTGAGAAGGTCCAGAGCATCCACAAAGCCTGGCCGCTGAAACAAGGGTTGGGTGCTGTCGGTGCTGCTGCCTGCAGTCAGGCGCCAGAATGCGGCAAGATCGGCATCCAGAGGCCCCAGCGCGGCCGCCAAAGCGGCCAGATCCTGTTCGCTGGCCGGCGGCAAGGGGTGAAAGCGCAGCTGGAATGCAGCATACACAGCATGCAAATGCGCAAGATATTGGTCAGGTGTCATGGTGGCAGGCGTAGTAGTCCGAGGTAAGTGGTCCGAGGTAAGTGAATTGGGCAGCGAGATCGGACCGACAGCGGGTGTTGGGGAGTCTGTTTGGGGGCAAAGTGTGGCTCTTTGGATTTTCAGTGTAGTAAATCCGCGGTCTTTGCTTCATGCCAACACTTCTTGCGCCAGAGGCAGTCATTGTGTTGCACTGACCAGTTGAACCCATAGACGATAGCGATCAGCATAGTGCCACTGGCGCACTTGCTTTTTTGCGTGGTGCGCATTTGAAGCACTTCTTGTGTGCTTGGCCTTCAGTCTGAGGCCGGAAACTATAAGGTCGGCAGTTGCTCTTGGGTTTCGACCTTTGAATGCCATCTAAAAAAGAGATGCCCGACTCGACGCTTTCAAATTCGAGAACTTGCAATCTCGTATGAGGTCGGGAGTGAGAATGTAATCAGCTATGAAGTTGCGAAGTGCAGATTCAAAGTGGCTAGGCGTTGCAAACGTCAGATTAATTTACTCGCTATAGATTATTAGTTTTCGTCTGTCATCATTGAATTTGTCAGAATAAAATTTCAGGCGTATCTATGCACAGCATGATTCTGCTGTCTTGAGGATTTATTGATGTTGAAAATACCTGTTTCTTTGTTATTGGGCGCGTAATTTCAATGTAATGGATTATCTTGAAAAGGATGAACTATCCCGTGACTGAGATGTTCTGAAATCTTCGGCCCATTTCTGGAAATCGCTGGAAGGCATAGGTTTGGCGATGTAGTAGCCTTGTGCAATATCACAGCCAAGATCCTTGAGCAGATCCCAGTGCTCTTTGGTCTCCACACCTTCGGCAACTGTCTTCCGTCCGAGATCATGTACGAGATCAATGGTGGAGCGCACAATCGTGGCAGAATCCCGATCGCGATGCATTGCAGAAACGAATGATTGGTCGATCTTGATGTAATCTACTGGTAGTTTTTGTAGATAGCTCAATGAGGAGTACCCTGTTCCAAAATCATCCACATAAAGAGGAATCCCAGCATCGCTCATCTCGCTCAGTGCTCGTAGAGCATATTCAGCATGCTCCATTACGGTGCTTTCCGTAATCTCGATTTCCAATAGTCCGGTTGACACAGAGCGCTCTGAATGCCATTGGCGATACTTGGCGAAAAGCTGTTCATCTCTGAAGTTTCGCGCGGAGAGATTGATTGCAATAGGAACAGCACAACTTTTTGCCTGCCAGCTCTGCAGCAGATCAAGGGCTGCGACAATGACCCATTCCGTCAAAGGCTTGATCAAGCCTGTTTGCTCAGCCAGGTCGATAAACAATCCGGGAGGAATTAGTCCTTTAATTGGATGCATCCAGCGTACCAAGGCCTCTGCTCCACAGATTTGCCCGGAGGAAAAATCAACTTTTGGCTGTAAAAATAGCCGCAGCTGATTGCCTGCAATGGCTCGCCGAAGTTCTCCTGCCATGGTCAAGCGTCCCGCTTGATTTTTCTGATGCGACGGGTCGAATACGCACTGGCTCAGTCCGCGGGCCTTGGCTTGATGGGTGGCCTTTCCCATTTGACGCAATAGTTCATCGGCAGTTGTGCCGTGTTCGGGAAACAAAGCTATGCCAGCTCTTGCACTGACATCCAATTCAATATCTGCGATAGGGAAAGGGCGGGAGATGGTTTTTTCCAACTCTTCGGCCAAGGCTACGGCGGAACCTCTATCCAGAGTGGGCGCTAATACCGCGAATTCGTCTCCGCGTAAACGAGCAATATGTGCAGAATCGGGAATGCTTTGCCTTAGGCGCTCTCCGAAGTCTCTAAGAATCTGGTCCCCATTAGAGAAACCTAGCACCTCGTTGATTTCTCGAAGGCGTTCAATATTGAATTGCAAAGCCGCGATTGGTTCTGGATGCGAAGAGCTTCCCTCAATTGTCGCAGTCAGCACTTCCCTGAATTCAATCGAATTGGGTAGTCCAGTCAAGGGATCATGGCGCAGCATATGATTCATCTCTGCTTGTACACGTAGTTGTTCTGAGCGTGTACGCAGAATGGAAATGCCAAAGGCTAGATCGTCCGCTGACTCGGTCAGCAATGCGATTTCATCTTCGCCGAACGCGTCTGGTTCGGTGTCATAAATGGATAGTGCGCCAATGACTTCGCCCTCAACCAATAAAGGGCAAGATACGCCTGATTTCAGTTCACCAAGCTTGTCGCTCCATCGAACATGGTTGGAATCTACGCGCATGTCTCGGACAAATTGAACCTTGCCGCTGCGAATTGCGCTAGCTGTCAGACTTTGGCCTAGCTCCGTATCGGCTGCTATGAGTCCTAGACTGCGAAGTGCTTCTATACCGCCTGGATAATTGCACTCGGCCATCGGACGTAGTTGTTGATCTGGCTCGTCACCCGAATACCAGACTGCAGCCATGCCATAGCCTCCTGCAGCCACGATGGCTCGGCACATGTTTTCAAGCAGACTCTGTTCTTCGCTGGCTCGTAGCATGGTGCGATTACCGGCACTCAAGGTTCGCAGTCCGCGGCCAATATGCTCTAACTCATGCACTCGTTGTTCGAGTTCCCCATTGAGCGTCTGGATACGTTCTTCATAGTGCTTGCGCTCAGTAATATCGGTGCCCAGTACGTAATAGCCAGCAACCGTTCCATCGGCTTGGTGTTTGGGAACATACTGAATAGTCTGCCAAACTCCTGGAAAGGGCTGCCAATCATATGTTTGCGGCTCTCCTGCGAGGACCTTGCCGATCAAATCATTGGCAACAACATAGCGTTCCTCTCCGAGGATTTTTCTTACCGACTCACCCGTGATGTCTTCGCGGTCAGGTGCAAAGCACTCCCGGTACTGAGTGTTGACGTACTCGTAGTGCTGTTGTGCATTAACGTAGGCAATCAGCGCCGGAACGGCGCTGATGACGTTGTGCAAATGGCTTTGAATCTCATGCCATTGCAAAGTGCGTTGGTGCACGTCAGCTTCAAGTGACGCGTTTTGCTCACGGATGATCCGTTGTGCCTTTCGCTCCAAAGTAACGTCCCTAAAGACTAGTACAGCACCTCGTAGTTGGCCTTTGGAGTCGCGGATGGGGGCGGCGCTATCAGAGATTGGACGTTCGGTGCCATCTCTGGCAATGATTGAGGTGTAGTCGGCAAGTACTTGCACTTCCCCGGTGGCTAACACCGTTGCTACAGGAATATGAGCAGGCTCGCGGGTCTGCTCATGAATGATATTGAATACTTCCTCGATAGAGCGGCCTTGAGCCTCATTGATACTCCAGCCTGTGAGCTGTTCGGCCACTGAATTCATGCGAGTGATTCGCCCTTCAGTGTCTGTTGCGAGTACTGCATCGCCGATCGAGTGCAAGGTAGTCACAAGGCTTTCTTCATTGTCAGCCAGAGCACGCTGACTGGCTTCTGTTTCGCGCAATTGACGTCTTATCAGAAGATAGGAGGAACCCAACAGCAAGATAAGTGCCACAGCGACCAATGCTCCAGCCATCACCAGCTTATGACGCGCTTGCTTGTGCTCGGCCTCTTCCAGAGCGAGTCGCAGGCGCGCCTCGGTATCCATCTCGCTCAGCAATTCATAGGTGCGCAAACGCGTGGATGCAAGCGTAGTTGCGGCAGCAAATGCATTTGCTGCCTTCTGACCTTGGGTATTGCGCAATTTTTCAATTTGGCGTGCAGCTGCCATGCGCTGGTCAATGACTTTACGCAGCTCTGTCCAGCGACGTTGTTGATCTGGATTATCGATCGTTAGTTGCCGTATTTTTTCCAGCGAAAGCTCTCGCTCAGCCATCGCTGCATTTCGCTCGGCAATATGCTCGGCATTACCTGTCAGACGGAAATTTTGAGTGGTTAGTTCAGATTGGAGAGAGTAGCCTCTGACGCGGTCTATATTGTTGAGCAACTGGTGTGCATGTGTCACCATTTGGGCGGCTTTGGCTGCATCATTTGCAACTTCCCACGTCGATAGTGCCATCGCGATCACTACCAGCGCAGCCGTTCCAAATGCTGTGACAACCTTGGACTCGAAACTAGACCTCCGCACCATAGAACGCGCTCCTACGCTAGATGCAGGCCGCACAAGCCATTTTCACTTGCCGCGGGCCTAGGCTGACATCACCATCCATGCAAGGGATCCAGACACTCCGGATAGGAGGAGTGTGCAGGGTCCATCAACATGCAAACTGAGGGATACAAGCTCAAATATACAAACAATATGCGATTTGTTTTATTTGTTGTCATTGCTTCACATTGCAGAGGAGTCGAAATTCTCGAAATTCTGTGTGTTGCTTGGCCTTGAAGCGTCCGTTTGCTAGTTCGGCAGAGCAATGTGATATTCAGTAGCCAGCAGATAAATAGCGTTCTTTTTCAGCGTTGTTGATACGATCAAGACGCATTACAAAGAGGCTGAATTCAAGTAGCTGAGAATTTTTACGGTCGATCTCTCAACAAGAGATCGCTTTTTTCTTTTGAATTCTTGAGCCATATCAATTTGGAGAACCTTATAAAAACACCCAGCCTTGAATGAAGATTGAGCAGTTTTCAGGAGTGGTGTTCGACTAGGGTTCGGCACACGAAAGCGAGCGATGTGGCGAGGCTATCGCTGCATCCGGCTTCCTCCTGAGCGACTTGATCTTCTCAGGCTGCTCAAATGGCTTGAAGTTTCTGGACTCGGGCCGGAAGCCCAGCTGGGGCATGTGGGCAAGCCCCTTGTCGCAGCCCGCTGAATGTGGCCTTGCTCACGGCGTGGCTGACCCTATCAGCGGCATATCTGTGAATGACAGGCGACGCTTACATCGAGCAGCTTGCTTGGGCACAGATGGATCGATACGGTAGGGTACAGCCGCTGGGAGACCGAAGACTATGGTGTGTCGCTCGAGTGGGAGCAGTACGAGCTGACGGCTGAAAAGCCCAAGGAAATCAAAGGCAAGGCCGCCATTAGCATCAACGACCGGATTCAGCAATCCGGGCATGCTTCAAGGACTTTGAGATGGAAGTCCGGCGGCAGGAGTGCGCGGTTGGCGGCGATGCGAATCAGCGAGAGCGTGGCGAATCGGCGATTTACAACTGGGCCAAGAGTGAGGAGTCTCCGGGGCAGTGTTGAGAGAATCGCCAGTGGGCGAGCAAGACTGGTCGCCGCGGCAGTCGGGAGAAATAAAAAGTGGCCGCTAGGGCCACTTTCAAATCTCAAACTGAGAACGATCTTGATCTTTGATCCAGTTCGGAGGCTTTCCTCGACCGGACCAAGTCTGGCCTGTGGTTGGGTCACGATATTTTGGAGCCACAGAGCCAGCCTCGCGTTTTGGTTTTTGCTTGGCGGCAGGGAAGACATCATCCTGTGTCAGCCCGAAAGCCTCGATCAAGCCTTTGATTTTTTGCACCGCGTCTGCGACTTCAGTCTTGCGGGCGGCAGCAATCTGCTGCTCAAGAGCCTCGCGTTGCGCCAACAAATCCTTATAAGAATGTGTACTCATCTAAAAGAGGTCCTATGTAAAGTTATGAACCAGCACTAAAGGGATGCACCCATACATGAGATACGTCGTTTATGCAGTTGGTTCACTTTCAATCGAAAGTGACCGCGTACATTGTGTCTTGATTTGAGGTGCGTCAACTCCAAAAGCTCAGGCGCACACAAAAAATAAGATGAGCTTTAGAGACAAGCAGGTTTAGAGACAAGCAGGTACTGAAGCGTCTCGTATTGCACGACGTCTTATTCAAAGGTACGGAGGGATTGGCTAGGTGTGACCAGAAGCCATCTATTGAGTGCCCACAAAGCATTCGTTCGGCGCTCGCGGTCAGCCGACTTGAGCCGCTCGGTCAGAAGTGACCCATATGGCTTTGCAGGACTCCTTTTCAGCAAAAACCTACAGGGCAGCTAAAGGCCTGTTCTTGCCAGTGCTCCCGGTTGGAGCTCAACTGGTCAACGCATCCATCCAACGCCCCCATCGTCAACGGAGACTGGTCGATGGGTGATAAAACAACACATTCGAGGACGTGATCGCTTGCCAATTTGTCAGCCTTGGTGCCAAAGCCTGTGCTACTTTGTGCCAAAGCTCGCGCAAATTTGTGCCAAAGGCCGCGCAACGCAACTCTCTAACGCAACTTGCACGGCTGTGATGGCCGCTAAATGAATGCGGCAGTGCGACTTTTTTACATGGAAGAAAACCGGGGAAAAAAGCCTGTTTCCCAATGAAAACGCCTTTTGAAAGTTGAGCTAAATCCTTGAGTCTTGTACAAGACTTAAAAAAATCGGCCCGGTTGCGCGTAGAATTTTGTATTGTGGGAACGCATTGCATCAAGAAAGTGTCGTCCCGCTGTGTCAGGCCCCATTGCGCAAGCCCGGGATGCAGGCCCAAGGCACCTTTCCCCCTTTTTTCACAACCTGAGACAAGAGATGAGTACGCAGCAACCCACCATCATCTACACCTTGACTGACGAGGCTCCCCGCCTGGCCACCAGCGCATTCCTGCCCGTGATCCGTGCTTTCGCAGCACCGGCCGGCATCAATGTGGAGACCAGCGATATCTCGCTGGCAGGCCGTATCTTGGGCGAGTTCCCCGACTTTTTGACCGAAGCCCAACGCGCTCCGAACAACCTGGCTGAACTGGGCAAGCTGACGCTGACGCCTGAAGCCAACATCATCAAGCTGCCCAATATCTCCGCATCCGTGGGCCAGCTGCAAGAAGCGATCAAGGAATTGCAGGGCAAGGGCTACGCCATCCCCGACTATCCTGAAACCGCCACGACCGATGCCGAAAAGGACATCAAGGCACGCTACAACAAGTGCATCGGCTCTGCCGTGAACCCCGTGCTGCGCGAAGGCAACTCGGATCGCCGCGCGCCTGCAGCGGTCAAGAACTACGCCAAGAAGCACCCCCATTCCATGGGTGAGTGGAAGCAGTGGTCGCAAACCCATGTGTCGCACATGGAAGAGGGCGACTTCTACCACGGCGAAAAGTCCATGACGCTGGACAAGGCCCGCGAAGTGAAGATGGTGCTGGAGACCAAGTCCGGCAACAGCATCGTTCTCAAGGACAAGGTCAAGCTGCAGGCAGCAGAAGTGATCGATTCCATGTTCATGAGCAAGAAGGCCTTGTGCGCCTTCTATGAAAAGGAAATCGAAGACTGCCGCGAGTCGGGCATCCTGTTCTCGCTGCACGTGAAGGCCACCATGATGAAGGTATCCCACCCCATCGTGTTCGGTCACTGCGTGAAGATTTTCTACAAGGAAGCCTTCGAAAAGCACGGCAAGCTGTTCGATCAGCTGGGCGTGAACGTGAACAACGGCATGGCCAATCTGTACGAGAAGATCGAGACCCTGCCTGCTTCGCAGCGCGAAGAAATCATCCGTGACCTGCACAAGTGCCAGGAGCACCGTCCACGTCTGGCCATGGTCGATTCCGCCAAGGGCATCACCAACTTCCATTCGCCCAACGATGTGATCGTGGATGCTTCCATGCCCGCCATGATCCGCGTGGGCGGCAAGATGTGGGCCGCTGACGGCAAGCCTTACGACTGCAAGGCCGTGATGCCTGAGTCCACCTTTGCCCGTATCTACCAGGAAGTGATCAACTTCTGCAAGTGGCACGGCAACTTCGACCCCAAGACCATGGGCACCGTACCCAACGTGGGTCTGATGGCGCAAAAGGCCGAAGAGTACGGCTCGCACGACAAGACGTTTGAGATCGCCGAAGACGGCGTGGCCAACATCGTGGACATCGCCACCGGCGAAGTGCTGCTGAGCCAGAACGTGGAAGCTGGCGACATCTGGCGCATGTGCCAGGTCAAGGATGCTCCTATCCGTGACTGGGTGAAGCTGGCTGTGACCCGTGCCCGCAACTCCGGCATGCCTGCCGTGTTCTGGCTGGACCCCTATCGTCCCCACGAAGCCGAGCTGATCAAGAAGGTGCAGACCTACTTGAAGGAATATGACACCAACGGCCTGGAAATCCACATCCTCTCGCAAGTGCGCGCCATGCGCTACACGCTGGAGCGCGTGGCCCGCGGTCTGGACACCATCTCGGTGACCGGCAACATTCTGCGTGACTATCTGACCGACCTGTTCCCGATTCTGGAACTGGGCACCTCGGCCAAGATGCTGTCCATCGTGCCTCTGATGGCCGGTGGCGGCATGTACGAAACCGGTGCTGGCGGCTCCGCTCCCAAGCATGTGCAGCAACTGGTGGAAGAAAACCACCTGCGCTGGGACTCGCTGGGTGAATTCCTGGCTCTGGCCGTCTCGTTTGAAGACCTGGGCATCAAGGAAAACAACGCCCGCGCCAAGCTGCTGGCCAAGACTCTGGACGAAGCCACCGGCAAGCTGCTGGACGAAGACAAGTCGCCTTCGCGTCGCACCGGCGAGCTGGACAACCGTGGTTCGCAGTTCTACATCGCTCTGTACTGGGCCCAGGCTCTGGCTGCTCAGACCGAAGATGCAGCACTGGCGGCCAAGTTCGCACCTCTGGCCAAGAGCCTGACCGAGAACGAAGCCAAGATCGTGGCCGAGATGAAGGAAGTGCAAGGCAAGGCTGCCGATATCGGCGGCTACTACATGCCCGACGTGGCCAAGCTGGATGCCGTGATGCGCCCCAGCGCCACCTTCAACGCCGCCATCGCGTCGGTGTAATGCAGGCAGCTGCTGCAGGCTACACGCCTGTGCAGCTGAGCCCAAGTAAAACCGGCAGGCCCGCAAGGGTTGCCGGTTTTTTTACGACTGCATGCGAGTGAGCACGGCTTCAGGGCCGGATGCTTGAAGTTGGCTGCCTTATGGTGCTATCAAGGAGCATGATGCGTATGTACGATAGCTGGACTTCTCTTGCCATACCGGCCAGGCTTCGTCGGGAGTTCTGGCGCGACATTTGTGCGCGGGCATTCGTTCCCATGACGCCGCAGCTGAGGCGGGCCGACGATTTTCAGGCAGCCATGGTTCATCGCACCATCGACTGTCTTGCGCTCAACGAGGTCAGGGGCCCGGCGCATGATATGTGGCGCACCGCTGCCGATCTGTCTTGTGGCGGCTCGCCTGTGCTGTTCGTCAACCTCTATCGCACGGGCAATGCACGGATAGTGCAGAACGGACAAGAGGTCGAGGTCGGGCCGCAGCGCTTGCTGCTCTTTGACAGCTGCCGGCCTTTCAAGCTGCAGCACTCTGTGGCCACGGACCTGCTGTCTCTGGCCGTTCCCCATGCGCTGTTGGGCGATCGCATCGTGCAAGCCTTGGGAGAGATGCCCTGGCGGCTGCCCGGCACGGCCCCAGCGCTCTTGCTGATGAACCAGATGCAAGCGCTGTCGAAGTGGCAAGCCGATATTCAGGCCCCTGATGGCGCGTGCATCGCCCAGTCCATGGTCAGCTTGTTGCGAGCCCTGATGCCGGAGGGGCTGGAGCCACGCGCGGCACCACCTCATCGCCGGCATGCGCGCGCCAAAGTGGCCGCCCTCATTGGCCGGCATTACGCGGATCCGGACTATTCACCCTTGAGGGCCGCAGCGGAAATAGGTGTCTCGGTGCGCAGCTTGCATGCCTGGCTGGCCGGAGATGGAACCAGCTTCGGGACGGAACTGTGGGGGTATCGCCTGGAGCGCGTGCGTACCCTTCTGAAGGCCGAGCCGCAGCTTTCCATTCAGGAGGCAGCCTCGCGCTGCGGCTTTGCCTCTTGTGCGCATCTGAGCAGGCGTTTTCGCGAGCGATTTGGCATGGCTCCCAAAGCATGGCGTGATATGCACGATGAGGGCTTGGCCGTTGCACTCCCGGACAAGCTGGCTGCGTTCATGGACAAGAGGGGATTGCCTGCGCCAAGCGGGCCCTCTTAGAGTCTTGATCAAGCCACTAGCCTGGCTTGAACACACTCAGGAGACCGCATGTCACAAGACTTTTCAAGCACTGCCTTCGTACTCGTTCATGGCGCATGGCATGGTGCATCGACTTATGAGCGCGTGATTCCGCTGCTGGCTGCCAAAGGGTATCTGGCGGTGGCGCGAGACCTTCCCGCGCATGGGTTGAACGCGCGCTTCCCGGCATCATATGGTCGCAGGCCTCTCGATGCTGCGGCATTCGCAAGAGAGCCTTCGCCGGTTGCACATGTCACGCTGGACGACTATGCGGACAGTGTCATCGCCACCATCGAGCAGGTCAGGGCGGCCGGATGCGACAAGGTCGTGCTGGTGGCCCACAGCATGGGCGGTGTTGTGGCAACGGCGGTGGCGGAGCGTGTGCCCGAGAAACTGTCCAAGCTGGTCTATCTGACGGCTTTCATGCCGGGCTCGGGCGTCCCCGGCATTTCCTATATCCAGGCACCGGAGAACGAGGGCGAGCTTGTGGGCCCCCAATTGCTGGCGGATCCGGCCGTGGTCGGCGCTCTGCGCATGGATCATCGCAGCAGCAGCGCAACATACCGAGCCAACGGAAAACAGGCCTTTTATGCCGACGTGAGCAGCGAAGACTATGAGGCAATGCTGCATCAGCTGACGCCGGATGTTCCGGTGGCGCCATTCGCAACGCCGATCACCATCACGCGGGAACGCTGGGGCAGCCTGCCCAGGCATTACATACGCTGCCTGGAGGATCGCGCGCTCAAGCCCGCATTGCAGCAGCGTTTCATCGACGAGGCGGACGGCTTTGCTCCCGAGAATTGCACGGTGGTTCACGAGCTGGTTTCCAGCCACTCTCCCTTTCTGTCCCAGCCTGTCAGGCTAGCCGAGCTCCTGGCGGCGATTGCCGCGTCCTAGTCGTGCGGAGTGGCAGCGCAGCAGAAAACTGAAGCCACCTTGTGAAGTGGCTCAGCCGAATGAACAGCCGGCTGGCGGCAATGGATGCCAACCAGACGCCTGGGGAAAACATCGAATGCCGATGAGCAAAGGCTGTTGTGAAAGAGATCGGAGGGTCTGCCAGGATGGTGCGGCAAGTGGCAGAAGCTGTCCTCTTTGCGTCGGCTACTGCTTGAAGGGCGCGCCGCCCAGCTTGGTGCCAGCCTTGATGCCGCGCTTGGCAAACCAGCCCTGGTTCATCTCCAGCACATAGCGCACGGGCTTGGCCGAGCAGTGGGAGTCTTCGCTCATGGGTTTCATGTCGGCCAGATTGACGATGGTGCCGTCATCGGCCACAAAGGCCGCTGTCAGGGGCAAGATGGTGTTGCGCATCCAAAAGCACTGCACGCCGGGTACTTCGAAGACGAAGAGCATGCCTTCCTGCTGCGGCATCTCCTTGCGGAACATGAGACCGATCTCGCGCTGCTGCGGCGTGATGGCCAGTTGGGTGTCGATGCGGTACATGCCGGCCGTCAGATCGATGCGGCGCAGATTCGTCTGCGGCTGACCTTCGTCGCGGGCCATGGCCGGGTTGCCGAACAGGCCCAGCAGGGCGCTGCAGGCCAGGGCCAGCAGCGGGGCGCGCCAGCCGGATTTGGGGATTGTCTTGGTGGGGAGGTTCTTCATGAGCCTTGCATGCCAAACAGGAAGTCGGAAGTCACAAGCCTATAGCAATCCGCGTGGGTTGCGGTGCAAATCGCTGTCGCAAATAGGCGGCCGGAGCCGGTCTGCAAAATGCAAAGCCTGCAGAACTTTCCGTTCGGCAGGCTTTGGCGTGAGTCAGGTCCGGCGTACAGAGGCATGGCGTGCCGGTATCGCCAGACCGGCTTTCAGCGCGCGATCAGGCTGGCTTGTGCATCTTTTTGCTGCTGTGCTGCATATGATGCTTTTTGGCAGGTTTTGCCTTCATATGCTTGACGGTGGGCGCCGCTACTGCTGCGGCAGGGGTGGCAGGTGTGGCAGGCTGCGCCGGCGCGGCGGCTTGAGCAAAAGCGCCAGCAGCGAACGAACCAGCAATCAGGACAGCGAGTAGTTTTTTCATATATGCCAATTTCCTAAAGATGCGGCAATGCCAGGTTTCAGGTTGAAGTGAGGAGCAGCCCATCTGTCCCCCACACCCTCTCAACGGCAGCTCTGTGCCGCCGTTGACAGGTTTTTATGCTGTATTTCTTAAAATTTGCTTAGAGCAAGGTGCCAAAATCGGGGGCAACAAAATAGCACCAAAAAGGTGCGCCACCGCGCAGTATTCAAGACTAGGAGATTCCACAACATGAGCACGTCCCAGCACATCCAGGTTCCGCCGCAAGGGGAGAAGATCAGCGTCAACGCGGACAAGACACTGAATGTTCCGAGCCAACCCATCATTCCCTTCATCGAGGGCGATGGTGTCGGTGTTGATGTGACGCCGGTGATGCGCAAGGTGGCAGACGCAGCCGTTGCCAAGGTCTATGGCGGGCAGCGCAAGATTGCCTGGATGGAGGTGTATGCGGGTGAGAAGGCCACGCGCATCTACGGCCCCGATGTCTGGCTGCCCGAGGAAACCGTGGCCGCCGTGCGCGACTATGCCGTGTCCATCAAGGGCCCGCTGACCACGCCAGTGGGCGGCGGCATCCGCTCGCTGAACGTGGCGCTGCGCCAGGAGCTGGATCTTTATGTCTGCCTGCGCCCCGTGCAGTACTTCAAGGGCGTGCCTTCGCCGCTCAAGGAGCCCGAGAAGACGAATATGGTGATCTTCCGCGAGAACTCGGAGGACATCTACGCGGGTATCGAATACGCGGCCGGCAGCGAGAAGGCGAAAAAGCTCATCGACTTCCTGGCCAAGGAAATGGGCGCCAACAAGATCCGCTTTCCCGAAACCTCGGGCATCGGCATCAAGCCCGTCTCGCGCGAGGGTACGGAGCGCCTGGTGCGCAAGGCCATCCAGTACGCCATCGACAACAACAAGCCCAGTGTGACCCTGGTTCACAAGGGCAACATCATGAAGTACACGGAAGGCGCTTTCCGTGACTGGGGCTATGCGCTGGCGCAGCGCGAGTTCGGTGCCGAGCTGATCGACGGCGGCCCCTGGTGCCGCATCAAGCACCCGAAGACGGGCAAGGACATCATCATCAAGGACTCGATCACCGATGCCTTCTTGCAGCAGATTCTGATGCGTCCGGCCGAATATTCGGTGGTGGCCACGCTCAACCTCAACGGCGACTACATCTCGGATGCGCTGGCCGCGCAGGTGGGCGGGATCGGCATTGCTCCCGGTGCCAATCTGTCGGAGAGCATTGCCTGCTTCGAAGCCACCCACGGCACGGCGCCGCGCTATGCGGGCAAGGACTATGTGAACCCCGGCTCCATGATTCTCTGCGCCGAGATGATGCTGCGCCACATGGGCTGGCGCGAGGCTGCGGATCTGATCGTCGAGTCGCTGGAAAAAGCCATCCAGAGCAAGCATGTGACCTATGACTTCGCCCGCCTGATGGACGGTGCGACCCAGGTGTCCTGCTCGGGCTTCGGGGATGTGGTGATCTCGATGATGGACTGAGCTGAGCCGCCTGCCTGGCAGCTTTGAAGATCTGCCGGCACTGCCATCTCAGCGGCCGCACCGTTTCAACGGTGCGGTTTTTTTATACCTTCTTACCTGGCGCTTGTAGTCCTGAGGCTGGCGTGCAAAGCCTCGAAAGTATGTCGATGTGTATCGGCGTTAAGGCGTGCAATACACAAATGGCAATTAATTTCAGGTGAGGCTATGGCTCCTTCATCCAATGACGGGCGCTGGTACTGGCTTGCAGTGGGGTTGCTGATGCTGCTCATGGGTCTGTACCTGACCATAGGCGGCGGCATTCTGCTCGGCAAGGGAGGCAGCTGGTACTTTGTGTTGATGGGGCTGGCGATGCTGGCATCGGCCACACTGCTGCTGGCGCGGCGCAGGGCCGGCGCCCATCTCTATGCGCTGGCCTTTGTGCTGACCCTGGTCTGGGCCTGGTGGGATGCGGGCTGGGAGTTCTGGCCGCTGGTGTCGCGTCTGATGGTGTTTGCTGTGCTGGGCCTGCTGGTGGCCCTGGGCTACGCACAGCTTGAGGCGGGCAAGCTGGTCATGAACGACTACGGACGCCTGGGAGCCGCAGTGTCGGTGGTGGTGCTGGGCCTGGGCATCGTCGCTACGGCCGTCAGTGCCTTCTCGCCCAAGGGCGTGATTGCCCCCGAGGTCACCGAAGTGCCTTCGGTAGGCTCCATGGAGATCAAGGCCTCGGACTGGACGGACTGGGGGCAGGGCCCCGCAGGACAGCGGTTTGCGGCTGTCGAGCAGATCAGCCGGGACAATGTCGACAAGCTGGCCGTGGCCTGGACGGCACGCACCGGCGATGCGCCCCAGAGCACGGGCTCGGGTGCCGAAGACCAGAACACGCCGCAGCAGATCGGGGAGCGCCTGTATGTCTGCACGGCCTACGGCAAGGTGCTGGCGCTGGATGTGGACACGGGCGAGGAGAAGTGGAAATTCGACCCCGAAGCCAAGTCACCCAACTGGCAGCGCTGCAGAGGTCTGGGTTACTTCGATGGCAATGAGGCCGCAATCAAGGCCTCGGGTGCCATCGGCAAGCCCGGAGATGTTGCGCCAGGCTGCAGGCGTCGTCTGTTTCTGCCCACCATCGATGCGCGATTGATCGCGCTCGATCCCGATTCGGGCAAGCCATGTACCGACTTCGGCAAGGACGGTGTGCTGGATCTGACCCAGGGCATGGGCGAGGTCAAGCAGGGCTGGTATCAGCAGACCTCGGCGCCGCTGGTGGCCGAGAACCTGGTGATCGTGGGCGGCCGCGTGGCTGACAATTTCTCGACCGACGAGCCCTCGGGCGTGGTGCGCGCCTTCGATGTGCACAGCGGCAAGCTGGTCTGGGCCTGGGACCCGGGCAATGCTGACATCACCGGGCAGCCGCCGCAGGGGCAGACCTATACGCGCAACTCGCCCAATGTCTGGGGCGGCATGTCCTATGACGCCAGGCTGGGCCTGGCCTATCTGGGTACGGGCAATGCGACGCCGGACTTCTATGCGGCCCAGCGCACTGCGGAGATGGAGAAGAACAGCTCCGCCATCGTGGCCATGGATATCCGCACCGGCAAGCCGCGCTGGCTCTACCAGACCGTGCACCACGATCTGTGGGACTTCGACATCCCGTCCCAGCCCGCTCTGGTCGATGTGAGCAATGCCCAGGGCGGGGTGGACCCTGCGCTGCTGCAGGTGACCAAGCAGGGCATGATCTTCATGCTCAACCGCGAGACCGGCGAGCCTCTGGCAGAGGTGCAGGAGCTGCCCGTGCCGCAAGGCCATGTGCCGGGCGAGCGCTATGCGCCGACCCAGCCGCATTCCACGGGTATGCCCAATATCGGCAACCAGACCCTCAAGGAGTCCGATATGTGGGGTGCCACGCCTTTCGATCAGCTGCTGTGCCGCATCGCCTTCAAGGACATGCAGCATCAAGGCGTGTTCACGCCGCCGGGCATGGGGCCGACGCTGCAGTTCCCAGGGTCCTTGGGCGGCATGAACTGGGGCAGCGTCTCCATAGACCCGATCAGCCAGACCATGTTCGTCAACGATATGCGCCTGGGTCTGGCGAACTACATGATCGCGCGCGCCGATATGAAGCCGGGCGCCAGCGGCATCGAGATGGGGGCCGTGCCCCAGGAGGGCACGCCGTTTGGTGCCATGCGCCAGCGCTTTCTGTCGCCGCTGGGCATTCCCTGCCAGAAGCCGCCTTTCGGCACCATGACGGCGGTGGATCTGAAATCGCGCCAGATCAAGTGGCAGGTGCCCGTGGGCACGGTGCGTGACACCGGTCCTCTGGGCATTCCCATGTGGCTGACCATTCCCATCGGCATGCCCACGCTGGGGCCTTCCATGGTCACCAAGTCGGGGCTGGTGTTCTTCGCGGGGACTCAGGACTTCTATCTGCGTGCCTTCGACAGCGCCAACGGCAAGGAGATCTGGCGCTCGCGCCTGCCCGTGGGTAGCCAGGGCGGGCCGATGAGCTATGTCTCGCCCAGAACCGGCAGGCAGTATGTGGTGATCACCGCCGGTGGCGCACGCCAGTCGCCCAAGCGCGGTGACTATGTGATCGCCTATGCCCTGCCGCAATAGCGACAGGGTGTGGAGCCGCCGACAGAATGATACATAAAAGATAGCTGCTTGCGCTTGATGAATAAGGAATTCAGATTGAATAATGCCTGAACTATTTAAATACCCAGCGCTACAAGCTATGAATAAAAGAGTATCTGCCGCGCAGGCGTGTGCCACGCTGGCCGCGCCGCTCAGTGCGGTGGCAGCT
The DNA here is from genome assembly GCF_016772095.1 of Comamonas sp. NyZ500. Taxonomy (NCBI): domain Bacteria; kingdom Pseudomonadati; phylum Pseudomonadota; class Betaproteobacteria; order Burkholderiales; family Comamonadaceae; genus Comamonas; species Comamonas sp. NyZ500. Next base: position 203,567 of record NZ_JAEIJE010000007.1, read on the forward strand.
CGCAGCCGTCGGGGCCGCAGCTGGGGTCGCCACTGGTGTCGGTGTCGCCGGCCGGCTGCTGGTTGAGCTCGGCAATCTGCTCGGCCCAGGCGGCCAACTGCTGCTTCCAGCCGTCGACATCGCCCAGCCATTCGCCGATCTCGATGCGCTGCACGGCGCGTTGGCCAGCTTGCTCGGGGTGGTCGAATTCCAGCGCCAGGGTGGGGAAGCCCTGGCCCTGCACCATGCCCAGCCATTCGCGGCTTTCGGCAATATGCTTTTGCGTGGCCGCGCCGCTTTGCTCGGCGTAGGCCGCGTCATAGGCCGCGCTGTCCAGACCGATGCCGGCTGCCAACTCGCGCAGCACGGCGGGCTCGCTGATGCGGCGGCCCTCCACATAATGGGCTTTTTGCTCGGCAGCCAGCATCTCCAGGCCCTTGCCGGCCAGCGCTTCGGCGGCCAGCAGGGCCGTGGTCGGGGGCTCGGAGTCCAGCGGCGCGCCGATGTCATTGAGCAGGCCGTTGAGATAGGCATCGCCAAAAGGCTGGCCCGTCATCTCGGCAATGCGCTGGTCGCTGGGCATGACTTTGTCACGCCAGTCCGCGGTGATGGTGCGCGTGTGGGCTCCGGTCAGCATGCCGCCGGCATGCCATTGCACGTCGATGCCGGGCACTTCGCGAGCGGCCTTGACCAGCGGGGCCGCGGCATAGCACCAGCCGCACAGAGGATCGAAAATATAGTGCAGCACCAGGGCGGGCAGCTTGGATGTGTTCATATTGAGCGACCTTGCAGGCCGGTAGATTTGCAAACAAGCTTCACTGTAAGCGCGGCAGCGGCGCTGGCGCCGTAATGGCAGGGTATGACCTTGGCGCCGGTCTTGGCAAAATGGCTGCATTGTCCTCAGCTTGTTTGCCTGCCCATGCGCCTGAATGTCACGCCGCCGCCCCAGTCCTCGCCAGAGTCCGAGCCTTCCCCGCAATCCGTGGCACGGCGCAGCACCATGCTGTTTCTGCTGTTCTGGCTGGTGGTCATGGCTGCGATGTATCTGGCCATGCAGCATTTCCTCAAGCCGGCCCAGGCCAAGGTCATGGCCGACGGCACGGTGCGCATAGAGCGCGGCATGGACGGGCATTTCCGTGTCAAGGGCTATGTCAACGATCAGCCCGTCACCTTTATGGTCGATACCGGTGCCACCTCGGTCAGCGTGACCGATGCGCTGGCCGAGCGTGCCGGCCTGGAGGGCGGCGAGAAAGTGCGTTTTCGCACGGCCAACGGCGAACGTGACGGCCGCATCGTCACCGCCGACGAGGTGCGCATTGCCAGCCTGCGTGTGCGCGACGTGCGCGTGGGCACGGGCTATACGGGCGACGATAGCGACGACGCCTTGCTGGGCCAGAACTTTCTGCGCTTTTTCGATGTGCAGATGAGCGGCGATGAAATGCTGCTGCGCCCGCGCAAGTGAGTGCCGTGAAGACACTGGCCGTGATTTTTCGCACTTGTGCGAGTCATAGGCCGCGGCAGCCCAAAAGCGATCGCAGACTGGATTAAAGTAGGGCGCTTTGCCAACCGGCAAACAGGAATAGTGCGCTGTGCGTGGGCCTCACACGGGCCCCTTGCGGTTGCCGCACTCGCCGCTCATGGGTGAAAGACATGTTCCGGGACTGTTGCCATTCAATGGACCGCAGGCGAAAGCCGGCTGCGGCAGACGACACTCAATGGACTGGTTAACCCAACTCTTCAAAGCCCTCAACGATATTGTCTGGGGCGTTCCCATGATCGTGCTGATTCTCGGCACGGGTTTTTATCTGCAGATCCGCCTGGGCTTCATGCCGCTGCGCAACATCGTGCGCGGCTTTCGCATGATCTGGCGCAGCCGCCGTCCCGGCGACAAGGCCGATGGCGACATCACTCCCTATGCAGCGCTGATGACGGCATTGTCCGCCACCGTGGGCACGGGCAATATTGCCGGCGTGGCCACGGCCATTGCCGTGGGTGGTCCGGGCGCACTGTTCTGGATGTGGATGACGGCGCTGCTGGGCATGGCTACCAAGTATGGCGAGGTGGTGCTGGCGGTGAAGTACCGCGAGAAAAACGACCACGGCCAGTGGGTGGGCGGCCCGATGTACGCCATCAAGAACGGCCTGGGCAGCAAGTGGAAATGGCTGGGTACGCTGTTTGCCATCTTTGGCGGTCTGGCCGGTTTCGGCATCGGCTCCATGGTGCAGTCCAACGGTATTGCATCTGCCATGCACACGGCTTTCGGTTTGGAGAGCTGGATCACAGGCCTAGGCCTGGCCGTGCTTACCGGTGCCGTGGTGCTGGGAGGCATCACCCGCATCGGCGCGGTGGCCGAAAAGCTGGTGCCTGCCATGTGCGTGGCCTATGTGATCTGCGTGCTCTATGTGCTGGGCGTGTACTTCGACCGCATTCCGGCTGCGTTTGCACTGATCTTCGAGCAGGCCTTCAGCCCCACGGCGGCAACGGGCGGCTTTCTGGGCTCGACGGTGCTGATGGCCATCCGCATGGGCGTGGCGCGCGGCATTTTTTCCAACGAAGCGGGCCTGGGCACGGCCGGCATCGCCCAGGCTGCTGGTGCCACGCGAGACCCCGTTTTCTCGGGGCTGGTAGGCATGATGGGCACCTTCATCGACACCATCATCGTCTGCACCATGACCGGGCTGGCCATCGTGGTCAGCGGCGTCTGGAATTCCGGCGCAACCGGGGCCGTGCTGTCCACCCAGAGCTTCGAGGCCGCCATGCCCGGCGTGGGCAAATATGTGCTGGCCGTTTCGCTGTCGGTGTTTGCCTTCACCACGATTCTGGGCTGGGCCTATTACGGTGAAAAATGCTGGACCTATCTGGTCGGCACCATCTGTGAAAAGCCCTTCCGCATCCTCTGGACCATCAGCGCCTTTGTGGGTGCCGTGGCCACGCTGGACTTTGCCTGGCTGGTCGCCGATACGCTGAACGCGCTGATGGCGATTCCCAATCTGATCTCGCTGCTGCTGCTCTCACCCGTGATCGTGCAGCTCACGCGCGAATACTTTGCGCGCCAGGATAGCCAGGCCTGATCATTCTGATAGCTCTAGGCGCTTGACGCATAAGTACTGGAGCTTGACTTGACCTCACACAGGGCGCAGTTGTGCAAGCAGCTGCGCCCTGTGCAGTTTTGGGGCCGTGGCTGAAGCAGCCCCGCATATCTGCGAAAATACCTCCTACACAGGGAATGACTGTTGCGGAAAATCTTGCCGCAGCCGTTGTGCGTATCGAGGCTCGATCCACGCCCTTGCTTCGTGGCCTGCCGGGCTTCATCTTGAGATGAGACTGCAGGTTTTTCATGTTGCCGAGCCTCAGGTCGAATCGCCGCATTGTCGCGATTCCCGCTTTGCGCCCGACCACACGCCATTGCCCGGCAGCCATGCAGGCCGTCAGGCGCAGCCATGGATAGTCTGCCGTGTCCCACCGCCAGCCCGTTCGCGTTCCCGAACGTCACCAGTTTGATGCCCTGATCGATGCCCGCTCGCCCGCCGAGTTTGAGCAGGACCATATTCCCGGCTCCATCAACTGTCCGGTACTGAGCAATGCCGAGCGTGCCGAGATCGGCACCATCTACAAGCAGGTCAGCCCTTTTGAGGCCAAGCGTCTGGGGGCGGCCTATGTGTCGGCCAATCTGGCACGCCATCTGCGCGAAACCTTTGCTGACAAGCCTGCCAACTGGAAGCCCCTGGTCTATTGCTGGCGCGGTGGCCTGCGCAGCGGCTCCATGGTGACCTGGCTGCGTCTGGTCGGCTGGGATGCCCAGCAGCTGGCCGGCGGCTACAAGGCGTTTCGCGGCCATGTGATTGCGCAGCTTGAAAGCCTGGTGCCTAAGCTGCAGATGCGCGTGCTCTGCGGTGCTACCGGCTCGGCCAAGACCCGCGTGCTGCATGCGCTGGCCCAAAGCGGAGAGCAGGTGCTGGACCTGGAGGGCTATGCCAGCCACAAGGGCTCCTTGCTGGGCGGTCTGCCCGGCATCGAGCAGCCCAGCCAGAAGCGTTTCGAGACCCTGATTGCCGAGCAGTTGGAGAGCTTCGATCTCTCGCGTCCCGTCTATCTGGAAGGCGAGAGCGCCAAGATCGGCCGCGTCGGCCTGCCGCTGGTGCTGGTGCAGCATCTGCACAAGGCCCCAGTCATCGAGGTGCGTGCGACGACCGCCGCACGCCTTTCCTATCTGCTGCGCGACTATGCCTACCTGGGGGACGATCCCGAAGTGCTGGCCACCAAGCTGGGCTGGCTCAAGGAGCTGCAGGGCAAGGAGACCGTGGGCCGCTGGCAGCAATGGGCTCGGGCCGGGGAGCTGCCTTCGCTGTTCGAAGAGCTGATGCTGCGCCACTACGACCCGCACTACGAGCGCTCCCAGTCAAATCACTTCGAGCAATGGCCCCGGCGCCAGGTTCTGGAGACAGACCAGCTCTCGGATGAGGCCATCGCCGGTCTGGCGCAGCAGATCATTGCGATGCAGGCGCGCTGAGCCAGGCAGCTTGTTCAAGCCTGCCGGCTGAAACGGGCCGGTGCGGTGCGGACTAGTCCAGCTTCATCACCATCAGCACCTCGTCGAAATACTCGCCGTCCACATACAGGGCCGCAGGCTCCAGCCCATATTCGCTAAAACCTGCCTGCTCATACAAGCGTAGTGCGTTGCCGTTGCTGGCATTGCAGCCCAGCATCAGCTGGCGCAAGTTCAGCGCTCTGCCGTGCTCAACAGCCGTCTCCAGCAGGCGGCGGGCCAGGCCTTGGCCTCGGGCCGCCGCAGCCACGTACATGGCAAAGAGATTGCCTTTGTGCGCAGTCTTTTCTCCCTGCTCGCGATACATGCCCAGGGTGGCGCAGAGTCTGCCGTCTGCGTCAAAGCCTCCCCACATGGCTTGACCTGGCGTGCTGCCGAAACGACTCAGTATCTGCGCATCGCCGAGTGCCCGTTCGCTGGCAGGTGTGGTACCGAAGGCGGTGGGGCATTCTGTCAGGGCTTGCAGGCGCAGGGCGCGATAACTGCAAAGGTCGGACTCGGTCAGTTGGCGTATGTCATATTGCATGGACCGAGTTTAGACATGCTCGGCAAAGATGGGCACCAGCGACAGCAGCAGCAGGCCGGCCATCACGCCGTTGAACATGCGCAGGGCCTGTGGAGTGCGCAGTGCGCGCCCCACGGTGCTGCCGAACAGGGTCCAGACGCTGATGCTGGGATAGTTGACCAGGCCCAGAACAAGGGCCGACAACATCAGATTGACGAAAAAGCCTTCGCGCGGTGTGTAAGTCGCCACCACGCCCACGGCCATGATCCAGGCCTTGGGGTTGACCCACTGGAAGGCAGCGGCCTGCCAGAAGCTGAACGGGCGGCTGCCCGACTGGCCCTGGTCCACGCCGCCGGCACGGGCGATTTTCCATGCCAGCCAGATCAGATAGGCCGCGCCCACATATTTGAGCAGGGTGTAGATGCGGGGCTCGGCCTCGAACAGCTTGCCCAGGCCCGCGCCGATCAGCAGCACCATGATGACCACGCCCAGACAGATGCCCAGCATATGCGGCACGCTGCGGCGATAGCCGAAAGTGGCCCCCGAGGCCGTCAGCATCACATTGTTGGGGCCGGGCGTCACGGAGCTGACAAAGGCAAACATGGCCAGTGGCAGGATGAAGGCTGAGGATTCAGGCAGAAATGGCATGGTGAACCTTGGGACTGCATAAGCGTTGTGCCTCTATACTAAGATCTGTAGTCAGTACACTATCAGTACACTTTTGCAGGCCAGTTTATGAGCTGGCCTGCTCTAATTGACCTGACACTTTGAGGAAGCACTTCATGCTGGATGCTCATATCGACGGCAGGGCAGCGACCCCGGCAGCCTTGCCTGTGGCCGCTACGGCATCCCTGGGCTGGCAGCCCATGCGCTCCAGTGCAGCAGGCCTGGTGGATCAGCTGGTCGAGCATTTCGGTGGACTGATCCGCAACCACGGCCTGCGTGTGGGCGTGCGCCTGCCTTCGGTGCGGGCGTTGGCGGAAAGCGCAGGTGTCAGCCGCGACACCGTGGTCCAGGCCTACGACAAGCTGGCTGCCCAGGGCCTGGTGCAATCGCGGCGCGGCAGCGGTTTTTATGTGGCTGCCCAGCGCCGCGTGATGGAACCTGCCGCCGTTGCTGCCGCCTCGGCGCAGCCGGCTGACTTCGACACCGCTTATCTGCTGCGCGGCATTTTTCGTGATGACAGCGCGGGCACCGGGGGGGCGGGCTGCCTGCCTTCGAGCTGGATGGACCAGGGCCTGATCACGGGCGCCATGCGCGCCATCACCCGCAACAATGCGCGGGCCGAGCAGAGCTTTCTCAGCTATGGCCATCCACAGGGCTTTCTGCCATTGCGCCAGCAGATCGCCTCGAATCTGCAGGCCCAGGAGGTGCCGGCCCATCCCGAGGCCAACCTCATGACGGTGGGCGGAGTGACCCATGGTCTGGACCTGGTCGTGCGCTGCTTTCTCAAGCCCGGCGATACCGTGCTGGTCGAAGATCCGGCCTGGTTCCTGATCTTCGGGCGGCTCAAGTACATGGGCGTGAATGTGGTCGGCGTGCCGCGCCTGCCCGGCGGGCCCGATGTGGCTGCCCTGGCATCGCTGGCCCAGAGCCACAAGCCCAAGCTCTTCATCCTCAACACGGCGGTGCACAACCCCACGGGGCTGAGCCTGTCTGCCGGCGTGGCCCACGAGGTGCTGCGCATTGCCGAGCGCCATGATTTCCTGCTGGTAGAGGACGACACCTATGCCGAATTCCTGGGCGCCATGCCGCTGAGGCTGGCAGCCATGGACAGATTGCAGCGCGTGATTCTGGTGGGGGGCTATTCCAAGACCTTGTCGGGCGGCCTGCGCGTGGGCTATATCGCGGCCAAACCCGAGTATGTGCACCGCCTGACCGACATGAAGCTGCTGGCGGGGCTGACCTCTTCGCTGCCGGCGGAGCAGATCGTGCACCATATTCTGGCCGACGGTTCGTTTCGCAAGCATGTGGACCGGCTGCGCGAGCGCGTGGACCGTGCGCGCGGGCGTTGCCTGCGCAAGCTCGAAGCGCTGGGCTGCCATGCGGAGTACGAACCCGTGGCCGGCACTTTTGCCTGGGTCGATTGCGGCGTGGACACCGAGGTTCTGGCGCGTCAGGCGGCGCTGAGCAATCTACTGCTGGCTCCAGGCCTGCTGTTTTCGCCGCAGCAGGCAACCAGCAGCAAGCTGCGCGTGCCCGTGGCGATGGCCGACCAGACCGAGCCATGGAAGGTGCTGGAGCAGATCCTCAGGCAGCTGCGCAAATAGCGCCGAAACCGGTGCCAGGGCAGGGCGTCGTTCACGATTGATAACAATCGCGCGCCTTTGGCGTGACTGACCCAGCAGCATCTGCTGTTATGTTTGTAGCATGACAGCAGCACGAGCTTTGCCCCATGCCGCCGCAGGCCACTGCACGCGCGATTTCCTGCGTGCTCGCCCGCTCATGGGGCGGTGGCTGCTGTCAGGGCTTGTGCTTTGCGGTCTGGCCGCTTGTTCCAGCGCCCCCACGAATCACGGCGAAGTGAAGGGCGAGGACTTTCACTCGCGCGAGCTGCTGCAGTCCGACAGCAACCGCATGGCAACGCTGGCCATGAAGGAAAATCTGGAGAGCCTGTTTCTCATCATGGACAAGCTCTATCGCCGCAACCCCGCCGAATGGAAAAAGACCGCCTCCAGCCGCGAAGCGGCCATGACCTATGTGCGTATTGCCGTCATGGAGCGCCAGCCCTGGCATGAGCTGCAGGACAAGCGTGACGTGGCAGCGCTGTCCCTGGCCTTGCAGCCCGAGTTCGCCGGAGACAGGGTCGCGGCCTTCGTCCATGCTGCAGCCGATATGTTGATCACCGCGCATGGCGGGCGAACCAGCTTCACGCTGATCGACGGGCTGGACCCGCAGCATGTCTTCAATGCGGCGCGCAATCTGGAAATTGCCAACTGGATTCTCAACTCGCGCAAGGCACCCGGTGGAAAGCCCTTGCTGCTATCGAATCAGATAGCGGAAGAGGGGCGCAACCTGAGCTTCGAGCGCGAGATGGGAAAGATCATAGGCCGGCTGGATCTGGTGGCGGATTACACCACCGAGCGCTATCGGCGCTCCGTCATCGGCTATGCGCAGGGATTGCTTGCCGGCCCGTTCATGCAGTTTTTGCCCGTTCGATAGAAGTTCTTCAGGCCTCACAGAGCACGATGGTGGCAATTGCGGACGAGTCTTCCATGGCACGCACGGCGTGAGGCATATTGGCTGGCAGATGCATGAGTTGCTTGGGGCCCAGTTCATGCACGGTCTGGCCGATGAGAACTTCGAGCCGACCTTCCAGGCATTGCAGGCTGACGCTGCCAGGCACGCGATGCGGCGGCAGCGACTGGCCCGAGCGCAGCACGACGCGAATGACTTCCAGATCTTCCGCCTTGAAGAGCACGCTCGAGTGAGCGGCAGGAAGCCTGGCTCCGTAAGGAGCGACATCCAGAGCTTGGTGGGTGGGCGTGGAGTGGATATGGTCCATGACAGCACCTGAGCGAAAGCGGTAATAAGGCATTCTCCCCCGAGTGGGGCCCAAGTTCAATCACCGTTTTGTGACAGCGCTGTAGGGCATCAGGCCTTATCACCTCGTTTCGTTGCTCATCAGCGCTGTTTGGCGCGTATCGCAGAGGTCCGGGCGCGACTGGCAGCTGTCATGCCAGGTGCCGTAGATTCTCGGCAGGCATGGGGCTGAAGCCCGCTGCGGCGAATTCTGCAGCCCAGCGTTTCAGCAGGATCGAATAAGCGTTCAGGAAGAACTGTCGAGGAGCCTGAATCTGCCAGGTTGCGGGCAGGTAGAAGCAGTCGTCGTGGCTGTCTTCCAGTGGGGCTGCAAAGTCGTATTGCAGGCTTTGCAAGGCGGCTTGCAATGACCGGGTCAGCATCACTTTATGCGCAGTGCTCCATGAAGCCTGCTCACAGCAGGGAAAGAAATAGCGATCGAGCAACTGCAGCAACTGCTGGGGATCGTTGGGGTCATAGGCAGCGAGTTCCTGACCCAGAGACTCTTCCCGATCATAGATATCGAAGGGCGCCAGCAAAAGAGACGGGTCGGCCTGGAACTCGATGTCGCTGCCGGGGTGCTTGAGAGGCTCGGCCATGGTCAGAGGTATACAGAAGAAACAAGGCGACAGTCTGCCATTGAGCGGCGCTTCAACCCCGTATCCGCTCCAGCTATTTGCTCAAGCTGAATGCCTTGCGCCAGCACCAGCTCGCGTGAACAGCTGATGGCGTTGCTCATGCAGCATATGTATTGCTTCCAGGCGTCGGAGCCGCTCTCGCCGCCAAAAGCTCCGTCGATCTCGACGCCTCTGGGCTTGACCAGAGCGGGCTGCTGCCGCCACCTCAAGGGCATAAGGGCTGGGGGCGCAGGTACAAATCCGGCTCATTTCTCCGTGCAGAGGGAAGGGCGAGGCGTCGTGCGCAGCGGCTGGGAATGTCTGGCTGGATTTAATGATTCGCAAATCGAATCATTCATGCGGTTTAAACAATTGGACTTGAATGATTGAACGCTTCAGCATGCAGTGCAGGCACCGGATACAGGTGCCGCAGCCTGAACAAGGAGACAAGCATGAACAAGCGATTCTTACTGCGCGCCTGTGCGAGCGCAGGCCTGGCAGCCACCATGAGCATGGGCTTTGGCGGGACGGTGCTGGCTCAGGAGAGCTATCCCGCAGCCCCCATCACGCTGGTGGTACCGTTTGCCGCGGGCAGCGGCACCGATGCGGTGGCGCGCGTGGTGGCCAACAAGCTGGGCGAGCGACTCAAGCAGCCCGTGGTGGTGGACAACCGGGCCGGGGCCAATGCCCAGATTGCAGCCGCGCATGTGGTCAAGGCCAAGCCGGACGGCTATACGCTGTTCATGACCACCAACACCTCGCATTCGGCCAATCCCTGGCTGGTCAAGGGGCTCAAGTACGACCCCATCAAGGACTTCACGCCCGTGGCCCGCGTGGGCGAGCTGCCGTTCGCGCTGGTGGTCCATCCCTCGGTGCCGGCCAAGACCGTGGCCGAGCTGATTGCCTATGCCAGGTCGCATCCGGACAAGCTCTCCTACGGCACGCCCAACAGCACCTCGCTGGTGGCTTCGGAAACCTTCAAATACATCACGGGTACGCAGATCACCGGCGTGCCCTACAAGTCCAGCCCGCAGGCATTGACCGATGTGATGGGCAACCAGATCCAGATGTATGTGGCCGATCTGGGGTCGGCCTGGGGCACGCTCAAGACCGAGCGCGTGCGCACGCTGGGCGTGACGGCGGCCAAGGGATCGCAGCTGCTGCCCAATGTGCCCGCCATCGGCAAGACACTGCCGGGCTTCGACATCACCTCGTGGAACGGCATCTTCGGCCCGGCCGGCATGCCCAAGGCCATAGCTGAGCGCATCAACGGCGAGCTGCAGCTCATCCTCAAGGACAAGGCCGTGCAGGAGCAACTGGCCCAGGTCGGCTTCGAAGTCTGGCCCACGGCCACGCCCGATGAGTTCGCGCTCTATGTGAAGGAGCAACTGGCCAAATGGGGGCAACTGGTCAAGCAGGCCGGCATCGAGGCGCAGTGAGATGATGAGCATGCACAGCGATAGCCGTCAGGCTGCGGGCCACACAGCGGGCCCGTCAGCGGGTCACACAGCGGGTACATCAGCCGGTCCCCTGGCCGGCGTCAGGATCGTGGACATGACCTCGGTGATCATGGGGCCGTTTGCCACGCAGATTCTGGCCGCCCTGGGTGCCGATGTGATCAAGGTGGAGTCGCCCGAGGGCGACAACATGCGCCATGTAGGCCCCATGCGCAACCCCGGCATGGGCCCCATTTTTCTGCAGGCCAACCAGGGCAAGCGCTCCGTGGTGCTCGATCTCAAGCAGGCCGCCGCGCGCCAGGCGCTGCTGCAGCTGCTGGCCGATGCCGATGTCTTCATCAGCAATGTGCGGCCCCAGGCCATGGCCAGACTCGGCCTGGACTGGCAGACGCTGGAGCAGAGCCATCCACGCCTGATCCATGTGAGCTGCTGCGGCTTCGATCAGGCCGGCCCCTATGCGGCCAAGCCGGCTTACGACGACCTGATACAGGGGGCGACCGGCGTGCCCTGGCTGGCCCAGCAGTACGGCGGGGGCGAGCCGTCCTATGCGCCCATGACGCTGGGAGACCGGGTCACGGGCCTGCATGCGGTCTATGCGGTCACCGCCGCACTGTATGCGCGCGAGAAGAGCGGCCAGGGCCAGGCGGTGGTCGTGCCCATGTTCGAGGCCATGACGCAGTTCATCCTGGGCGATCACATGGCCGGGCTGAGCTTCGAGCCACCGCTGGGCGATGCCGGCTATGCGCGGCTGCTGACGCGCCATCGCAAGCCCTACCGCACCAGCGACGGCCATCTTTGCGTGCTGATCTACAACGACAAGCACTGGCACAGCTTCTTCCAAGCCATAGGGCAGGGCGAGCGCATGCGCGAGCCCATGTTCGCCACCCACGGCCAGCGCGCGGCGAATATCGATGCCGTCTATGCCGAGGTGGCGAGCCTGATGCGCGAGCGCAGCACGGCCGAGTGGCGTGCGCTGCTCGATGCGGCCGACGTGCCGAATATGCCCATGGCCTCACCCGAGGACTTGCTGGCCGACCCCCACCATGCGGCCACGGGCTTTGTGCGCGAGATCGAGCATCCCAGCGAGGGGCGGCTGCGCACCACGGCGAACCCCACGCAGTGGAGTGCAACGCCTCCGGGACTCGATGCCAGCGCTGCGCCGCAACTGGGCCAGCACACGCTGCAGGTGCTGCGCGAGGCGGGCCTTGGCCAGGCGCAGATCGCCGCGCTGCAGGCCAGCGGCGGCTGCATGCAGGCTTCATCATCCAACGATAAAAGAGAGACAGACATATGCCCCGCTATCTGATCCGCGAGCAGGACGTACAGGGCTACAGCCCCGCCAACCACCACGGCACGGTGAACCGGCGCCTGGTCAGCCAGGCCAATGTAGGCGCACAGCACATGGAAGTGGTGCTCGGAACGCTGGAAAAAGGCGGCGGTGCGCTGCCGCATGCCCATCCGGGCATGGAGCAGGCCTGCTATCTGCTGGACGGCACGGCCGAGGTGGAGGTGCAAAGCCAGGGCCACACAGAGCGCTTTGCCATGCAGGCGGGCGACACCTGCTTTTTCCCCGAGGACTGCATGCATGTGTTTCGCGTCACCAGCGACCAGCCCGTGCGTCTGCTGGTCATCTACAGCCCGCCCTATGGCGAGAACCCGGCGCGCGTGCGCCGGCCTGATTGATTAAAAACAATAGCTGATAGCGCTTGTGAGACAGGCGTTTGAGGCGGATTTCATTGAGATTCAACCGATAGAGAGAAGCCGCCATGGATTTTTTATGGAGCGCCGAGCAGGAACAGATCCGGGATGCCGTGCAGCGGGCCTGCGCGCCTTTCGACGATGACTACTGGCTGAAGAAGGACAGGGACGGCGGCTTTCCGCACGACTTCCACCAGGCCCTGGCCGAAGCTGGCTGGCTGGGCATTGCCATGCCCGAGGAGTTCGGCGGCGCGGGTCTTGGCATTACCGAGGCGGCGCTGATGATGCACACCATCTCGGCCACGGGTGCGGGCCTGTCGGGCGCATCGGCCGTGCACATGAATATCTTCGGCCTGCACCCGGCCGTGGTCTTCGGCACCGACGCGCAAAGACAGCGCTGGCTGCCGCCGCTGATCGCGGGCCGGGACAAGGCCTGCTTCGGCGTGACCGAACCCAATGCCGGGCTCAACACCCTCAAACTGCAGACCCGTGCCGTGCGCGAAGGCGATGTCTATGTGGTGCACGGGCAGAAGGTCTTCATCTCCACGGCCCAGGTGGCCAACAAGATATTGCTGCTGGCTCGCACCAGGCCCGTGGAGGAGTGCAAGGGCACCGAGGGCTTGTCGCTGTTCTACACCGACCTGGACCGCAGCCGCATCGCCGTGACCGAGATCGAGAAGATGGGCCGCAAATGCGTGGATACCAACCAGCTCTTCATCGACGGGCTGCGCATCCCGGTGGAGGACCGCATCGGCGAGGAGGGCAAGGGCTTTTCGTACATCTTGCACGGCCTCAACCCCGAGCGCATCCTGATTGCGGCCGAAGCCGTGGGTCTGGGCCGTGCGGCTCTCGCGCGCGCCACTCAGTATGCGAACGAACGCGTGGTCTTCGATCGGCCCATAGGCCAGAACCAGGGCGTGCAGCACCCGCTGGCCCAGGCCTGGATGGGGCTGGAGGCCGCACACCTGATGGTGCAGAAGGCCGCCTTCCTCTATGACAAGGGCCTGCCCTGCGGCGCCGAGGCCAATGCTGCCAAGTACCTGGCCGCCGAAGCCTGCGCCAAGGCCTGCGAGACCGCCATCTTCACGCACGGCGGCATGGGCTATGCCAAGGAGTTCCATGTGGAGCGCTATATGCGCGAGTCCTGGATTCCGCGCCTGGCGCCCGTGAGCCCGCAACTCATCATGTGCTTTATCGCCGAGAAGGTGCTGGGCTTGCCCAAGTCATATTGATGACCCCCTGAGCCGCTGCGCGGCTTCCCCCTGGAAGGGGGACGAGGCCCTCGCCGCGAGGCGGCTCTTGCTCGGCGTCCCTGGCGAAAGGAACGATGCCTGCCGCCGTGCCTGCATGGCAAGATCAGATTATGAAGACTCATCTGTTGCGCTATTTTGTGGTTCTGGCCGAGGAGCTGCACTTCGGCCGGGCCGCCCAGCGCCTGTGCATCACCCAGCCGCCGCTGAGCATGGCGCTCAAGGCGCTGGAGCAGGATCTGGGCACGGTACTCATGGAGCGTGACGCCAAGAACGTGAAGCTCACGCCGGCAGGCGAGGCCTTTTTGCATGAGGCGCGCAAGGTGCTGGCTCAGCTCCAGCATGCGGCCGAGGTGGTTCGTGGCGTGGCCCAAGGGCTGCAGGGGCGGCTGGACATAGGCATCACGGGGTCCATGGTTTACCGCCAGGTGCCGGGGTTCTGCCGGGCCTTTCGCGCCGAGCGCCCGCTGGTCGAGCTATGCCTGCACGAGATGTCCACGCGCGATCAGCTGCAGGCCATTGCCAGGGGGCAGATCGACTGCGGCTTTCTCAACATCGGCACGCCCCAGGACGATATACGCACGCTGTCCATAGGCGAGGAGGCTTTTGTCTGCTGCCTGCCCAGCGACCATGCTCTGGCCCGGCGTGCCGAACTCGACCTGCGCGAACTGGCCCAGGACACTTTTGTCATGTTTGCGCGCGAAGTGGCGCCGGCCAACTACGACAACGTTATCGCCTGTCTGCAGCAGGCCGGCATCCATCCCCATACACGGCATGCCGCGCGCCAGTGGCTGACCGTCATGGCCTTGGTCTCTGCCGGTCAGGGCGTGGCCCTGGTGCCGGCCTGCATGCAGACCGTGGGCATGAACGGCGTGTGCTTTGCGGCGCTGCGCGGCAGCCGGGTGACCACGCCAGCCGTGCTGGCCTGGCGGCCACGGGGCATGCCGGCCGTGCTCGAAGCCTTTGTGGCCAGCGTGCAGAACCTGGTGCAGGCCGCACAGCCAGAACTCCCAGCCGCAGTCCGCTAGGCCCGCAACTGCGGTGCATCTCTTGCTGCTCAGCGAGAAAACCAGCTCCCCGGGGCCCGGTGTTCCCCGGCAGTCAAAGATGGCAAGGCCTGTGCTTCACCCGAATTGAATGCCTTGCGCCAGCGGCAGCTCGCGCGAGTAGTTGATGGTGTTGGTCGTGCGGCGCATGTATTGCTTCCAGGCGTCCGAGCCGCTCTCGCGGTCGCCGCCAGTCTCTTTTTCACCGCCAAAGGCGCCGCCGATCTCGGCACCGCTGGGCCCGATGTTGACATTGGCCATGCCGCAGTCCGAACCGGCCACGCTCAGAAAGACTTCCACCTCGCGCAAATCGTTGGAGAAGATGCAGGAGGACAGGCCCTGAGGCACATCGTTGTTGAGCGCAATGGCCTGCTCCAGATCCTCATAGCTGAGCACATAGAGCAGGGGGGCAAAGGTCTCGTGCCGAACGATGCTGGTCTGGGCCGGCATGTCCACGATCGCCGGTGCTACATAAAAGCCCTGCGGAAACTGCTGCTCCAGCTGGCGCTGGCCGCCCGTCAGCAAATGGCCGCCGTCTTTCAGTGCCTGACTCAGCGAGTGCTGCAGCGCCTCGAATGATGCCTCGTTGATCAGCGGGCCGACCAGGGTATCCGGCTGCAGCGGGTTGCCGATGCGCAGGCTGCGATAGGCCGGCAGCAGCCTGTCCAGCAGCGGCTGTTTGACATCGCGGTGCACGATCAGGCGGCGCAGCGAGGTGCAGCGCTGGCCGGCCGTGCCCACGGCGCTGAAGACAATGGCGCGCACGGCCAGATCCAGATCGGCTGCCGGCGTGACCACCATGGCATTGTTGCCGCCCAGCTCCAGAATGCGCTTGCCAAAGCGCGCCGCCACCTTGGGACCCACGGCGCGGCCCATGCGGCTCGATCCCGTGGCCGATACCAGCGCAATCCGGGGGCTGTCCACCAGGGCCTCGGCGACAGCCGCGCCGCCCAGCACGATCTGCGCCAGACCTGCCGGAGCTCGGTCGCCAAACCGGGCAATGGCGCGCTCCAGCGCCTTAAAGGTGGCGAGGCCCGATAGCGGTGCTTTGTCGGAGGGCTTGAAGATCACAGGGTTGCCGCAGACCAGGGCAATCGCCGCGTTCCAGGCAAACACGGCACTCGGAAAGTTGAAGGCCGTGATGACGGCCACCGGCCCCAGCGGGTGGTATTGCTCCATGATGCGGTGGCCGGGACGCTCGGAAACAATGGTCTTGCCATGCAGCTGGCGCGACAGGCCCAGCGCGAATTCGCAGATGTCCACGCCTTCCTGCACCTCGCCCAGGCCTTCCTGAGCTATCTTGCCGACCTCGCAGCAAATCACATGGCCTATATCGGCCTTGGCGCGGCGCAGCTCCTCGCCCCAGAGCCGGACCAGCTCGCCACGCACCGGGGCGGGCACCAGGCGCCACTGCTTGAAAGCCTGCACCGCATGGTCTATGACCTGAGGCACCTGGGCACCGGGCAGGGCGGCCAGACTGGCCAGTTCCGTGCCGTCGATGGGCGAGTGCACGCTGATGTCCTTGCCCGCGAGGGCCTGCAGCTCTATGCCGCAGCGGCTCAGCACGGTGGTCTGGAAGTCGGTTGCGGAGATGGCGGTCATGGCAGTCCCTCCTGATGGGTGTGAGATACAGGCTTCAGCCGAGCAGGCCTTCAAAGTAGGGGGCCACGCGGGTGTTCGAGAGTGCGGCCAGCGTGCATTGCTCCTGGCGCACAAAGCCCTGCTGCGGCAGCTGGCCCGTGGCGAACAGCTCCACAGCGGCCAGCATGCCGGCCGAGGTCGTCAGCTCTATGGCCGTGCGCTGTCTGCCGCGCAGCGCCGCACCGAAGATGCGGGCGCAGCGCGTCAGCTGCTCCAACCGACCCGCGCACTTGCCGCTGGCCATGGCGGCAACCACCACCATGTCTTCGCGGCTGTGAGGCACCGCGCCTTCGAGCACCTGGCGCAGCAGATCGCGTCGCTCGATCAGGCGCAGTCCATGCAGCAGCAAATGCATGGCATCGCGGTGGCCGGGGTGGCGTATGGTCTTGTAGTTGAGGTTGCGCACCCGGCCCTGTAGCGTCTCGCACAGCGTGCCCAGACCGCCCGAGGTGTTGAAGGCCTCGAAATTCTCGCCGTCCAGGATCAGCGGCTCGACCCCCTCCAGCGGCGGCACCAGCATGGGCTGTCCGTTGACGATGGTGTTGCAGGGCTTGCAGTACTCGTTGATGACGCCGTCCACGCTCCAGGTGAAGTGGTAGCGCAGCGCATTCGTCGCATGGCGCGTGAGCGCGCCCACGCGCAGCTGCAGATCGAACAGCTCGTCGAACTGCTGGGCCAGATGGCCGCCCAGCATACCGATCAGGCCCGGTGCCAGTCCGCACTGCGGCATCAGCACCGAGCGCGCCTGCGCCGCCATGTCCTGTATGGCGCGCATGGCCGCCACATCCTCGGTCAGATCGAAGTAATGCACGCCCTGCCGCGCCGCTGCCCGGGCCACGCGCTCGGCACAGAAGAAGGGCAGTGCATTGATGACCAGCGAGTGCTGCTGCAGCGCGTGGGTCAGCGCCGCATCGTCGTCGATGTCCAGCTGCAGCGGGCGGATCTGCGGGTCGTTGCCGGGCGGGAGCTGCATATCGGCCAGCGTGACGGTGGCTTCATGCAGCTCGGCAGCCATGTCGGCGATCGTTGAGCCGATCTTGCCGGCGCCAAGGATGAGAATGTTCTGTCCAGTCAGCTTCATCATGGAGAACTCCTTGAGAGCAACGCAGCGATCACTTCCTCTGGGGCCATCTTAAACACAGGGCAGCGATTTGCACCACTGAGAAAAGCGTCAGCAGGAGTCGATTTGCGCGGGCAGACAAGGAGTCTTCAGCAGGAGCAGTCCGCTTCGGAAAGAATAGCTGTCAGCGTTTGCTGGATCGGCGCTGATAGCCTCACAGGCTTCAAGCCCGGAGGCCAGCTGTGACACCCGCTGCAGCAGAGCGGGGTCAGCTGGCCGGTGACCGGGTCTGGTGGTTAGTGCTTGTGCAGCGCGATGGTGATCAGGGCCGAGGAGTCGTGCTCGGCCTCGACCTCATGCATGGTTTGGGCGGGCAGAAACAGCAGCTGCCCCGCGCTCAATGTCTGGCGGCTTGCGCCCTGGATGACGGCGAGCTGCCCCTCCAGACATTGAATCGTCAGTTCGCCCGGCACCTGATGCGCAGGCAGGCGCTTGCCTGCCATCAACACCAGACGGATCACTTCCAGGGTGTCGGACTTGAAGAGAGCAGCGGTCTTCTGGTTTCCCAGCGAAGTGCCGTAGGGCTGCACTTCGACGGGAACCCCGGGTTGGGCGTGGGGCAGGGCCATGGTCTCAGGCCTTTTTCTGCAGCATCTTGATGATGCTGGAAAAGTCTTCGCCGCCATGGCCGGACAGGCTGTGCGCCGCATAGATGGAACGCGCCATGCCGCCCAGCGGCGTGCTGGCGCGGTTGGCCGTGGCGTTGTCCTGCGCCAGGCCCAGATCCTTGAGCATCAGGTCCGTGCCGAAGCCGCCTGCATAGCCCTTGCTGGCCGGCGCGTTCTCATGCACGCCGGGGAAGGGGTTGTATTTTTCAAGGGCCCAGTTGCCGCCCGAGCTGCGACGCATGATTTCGGACAGCACCTTGGGGTCCAGACCGTTGGCCACGCCCAGGGCGATTGCTTCGCTGGTGCCCACCATCAGAATGCCCAGCAGCATGTTGTTGCAGATCTTGGCCGTCTGGCCCGCGCCGACACCGCCCGCGTGGAAGATATTGGCGCCCATTTTTTCGAGCAATGGCTGGGCGCGTGCCAGCTGTGCGTCGCTGCCGCCCACCATGAAGGTCAGCGTGCCGGCAATGGCACCGCCGGTGCCGCCCGAGACCGGGGCGTCGATAAAGTCGATGCCCGCTGCCTGGGCCGCCTTGGCCACCTTCTGGCTGGTGGCCGCGGCGATGGTGGAGCTGTCGATGACCAGCGTGCCCTTGGCGATGTGCGCGAGCAGTCCGGCCGCGCCGTCGCGGCCCAGGAACAGGCTCTCTACATGCTGGCTGGCGGGCAGCATGGTGATGACGGCTTCGGCGCCTTGCACGGCTTCCTGGGCACTGGAGGCCGCCTGTGCCCCGGCGGCCACGACCTTGGCGATGGCCTCCTGGCTCAGGTCGAAGGCTTTGACACTGTGGCCGGCTTTGGCCAGATTGACGGCCATGGGCGCGCCCATATTGCCCAGACCGATAAAAGCGATTTGCATGTCTGTCTCCTTGCTGTTATTGAATTGATAGCGTCTAGCGCTTTATCCATAAGCGATTGATTGGTTTCTCGCTTAATTCTTGAGAATGGCGCCCTTGTCAGCGAGCAGGCTGCGCAAGATGCTGCGGTGGCAATGCGCCTCGTCGTCGCAGTAACAGCCCAGAGAAAAGGCGGAGCTGTGCGACAAGGCTGCGAGCAGGCCCAGGGTGCGATCGGCTGCGGGCTCGGCCAGTTGCTTGCGGAACTGCTTTTCAAACTGCTTCCACAGCTTGTCGGCCTGTGCCTCCTGGCCGGCCGTGCGCAGCTTGATGGCCTCCAGGGCCTGCTGCATCAGCTCCACCTCGGGCGAGAGCTCGGGATACCAGCAGTCGTAGTAGTTGCGGCTTGCGAACTCGGCCTTGGGCACGCCGCGCGGCGGTCTGCGCACCGTACCTATGCGCAGGCCCTCGTCGGGGGCGCGTTCGCTGCCTAGCTGGACTATGCGTATGGCCATGAGGTCAGTCCTTTGTGCTTATTCGCTGTCGAAAATAGGATGTTTTCTGGGGGCGTCGGCATCAGCCGGTTTCGGGGCAGCCCTGGTGCGCTTGCGCCCGCTGCTGGTGCCCTGACCGGCAGGGCTTTTTCCACCGCCCGGCTTCTTGCTATCGGTCTCGCTGCTGGCCTTGCTGCTGGTCTTGCGTTTTGGCGTGGCCTTTGCCAACGGGTTGAAGGCCAGGGCTTCGCCTATCCAGTACAGCCATTGATCCCGCCGGGCATAGGCCGTGGGGCCGACGAGAAAGTAGCCGTCCATCAGTCCGCGCGAGGACAGCGGGCGCACGCCCGGCATCTCCGCAATCTGCGCATGACTGGCGGGGGGCAAGCGCACCAGCAACTCGTCGTTTTCCACGCCCAGGCACATCTTGCCGTTGACCATGAACACATGGCAGCCGAACATGGTCTTCTCCTCCACGGCTGTGCAATCCTGCAGCGCATCGCGCACGGCATCTATGAGCTGCAGGGTTTCAGGGGCGATGGGCTTGGCGGGCATGACGATCCTTGCGTTGCGTGATGGCAGCAGCTTAGCGAATGACCTCCGGAGCATCGCCCTCCAGCATGCGCCTGGCAATGATGACGCGCATGATTTCGTTCGTGCCTTCCAGAATCTGGTGCACGCGGGCATCGCGCATCAGGCGCTCCAGCGGGTACTCGCGGATATAGCCATAGCCGCCATGCAGCTGCAGGGCCTCGTTGCAGACCATGAAGCCGGCATCGGTGGCAAAGCGCTTGGCCATGGCGCAGTAGGTCGATGCGTCGCGCGCACCGGCATCCAGCTTGGATGCAGCCAGACGCACCATCTGGCGTGCCGCGACCAGCTCGGTCGCCATATCGGCCAGCTTGAACTGCAGGGCCTGAAAGCTCGCAATGGCCTTGCCGAACTGCTTGCGCTCCTGCATATAGCTTTGTGCCTGGGTCAGTGCCCCCTGGGCTGCACCCACCGAGCAGGTGGCGATATTGATGCGGCCGCCGTCCAGGCCCTTCATGGCGATCTTGAAGCCTTCGCCCTCGCGGCCCAGCAGGTTGTGAGCGGGAATGCGCACATTGTCGAAGCTGATGACGCGCGTGGGCTGGCTGTTCCAGCCCATCTTTTCTTCCTTTTTGCCATAGCTCACGCCGGCCGCATCGGCAGGCACGGCAAAGGCCGAGATGCCCGAAGCCCCGGAGCCGGCATCGCCGGTTCTTGCCATCAGCACCAGCACATCGGTGCTGCCAGCGCCGCTGATGAAGGCCTTGCTGCCGTTGACGATGTACTCGTTGCCGACCAGTTCGGCCCGGGTCTTGAGCGAGGCCGCATCCGAGCCTGCGCCGGGTTCGGTCAGGCAGTAGCTGGCCAGCTTGCTGCCGCTGGTGAGCTGCTCGCCCCACTGGGCGCGCACGGCATCGGTGGCCCAGGTGCCCAGCATCCAGGTCGCCATATTGTGGATGGTGATGAAGGCCGTGGTCGATGGATCGACGGCCGCCATTTCTTCGAATACCAGCGTTGCATCAAGTCGTGGCAGGGCCAGGCCGCCAATGCTTTCCGGTGCATAGAGGCCGCAGAAGCCCAGCTCGCCGGCCTTGGCAATCGCCTCGCGCGGGAAGATGTGCTCGCGGTCCCACTCGGCCGCATGCGGTGCCAGCTCGGCCTGCGCAAAAGCACGGGCAGTATCGGCAAAAGCGCGTTGATCTTCGCTGAGTTCAAAGTCCATTTCATGTCTCCTTTTTTGTTCTACTCGTCTTCTGGCCCCTGACGGCTTTGCAGCTCAGTCCGGCGGCCCCTGGTGCAGCCAGCGTTTGAGCACCGCATCTCGGGCCGTGATCTGCTGCACCAGACAGCCGTGGTAACGGCTGGGCCAATCGGGCTGCGCTTCAAAGGCCTTTGTGGCCTGCTTGCAATGGGTGATGCGATGGCGGCTCCATTCGCCTTGCTCCTTGCGCAGGGCGGGGCGCTCATGGGCCGATAGCGCGCGCATCACATCGCCATAGAGAATCTGGTGGTCGGTGTCGGCTTGCTGGAAGTCCTTGATGGCACAGGCATTGGTCTGGGCCGTGGTGCCGCCGGGCACGCAGTCGGCTCCGGCCTGGGCCAGGGCGTGCTGGCTCAAGCTTGCTGCAATAAGAAGAGCGGCAAGCGATTTGGTGTCAATGGTTGCAGGCCGCGGTTGCCTGAATTTCTGAATGCGGATCGTCATGCCCGCATCATCGCAGCCCGGGCTGGCCTGCTGGCGCAAGTGATATGAGTTTGCCCGGTTCATGGCTGCTTTTCACCCTGTGCGTTCTTTGCCAGCGGATACCACTGGTTCTTGAAGGCCTTGACCCGGCTCAGGGCCATGCCGATGCGGCAAGCAGCCATGTCCTCAGCCTCATGGACATAGCCATTGGGCTGGCAGCGCCGGTCGCGCTCCTGCGTCCAGTCGTCCTGTTCGGTTTGCAGTGCCTGGGCGTTGGCCTGCGGCAGCTGGCGCTGCAGGTGCAGGTAGAGCACCTGCATGCCCCGTTCCAGGATCTGGGCCTGTTGTTCAAGGCAGGCAAGAGACAGTGGCTGATCTGAGGGGCAGTGCAACGGGGCCGGCTCGCTGTCCTGGGCAGATACCACAGGCAGATGGGCAATCAGCAGGCTGCCGGCTGCCAGGGCGCACAGACCGGCCAGCCGCCGTGCGGGGCTGTGAGATGTGCTTGCGGCTGGGCGCAGGGGAGAGGAGCGTGACAATTCTTGAGCGTACATGCCTGCCATCATCGGCAAAGCCGCACAGCGCAGCCCAGGCCTGGCAAGAGGCAGGGCTGCACTGTCGGGTTTCATGGCCGGCTTACTTCAGGCTGATGGTGGTGTTCACGCCGTGGCTGGTCGTGCTGTCGTCGAACCAGCGCGCCGTGATGGTCTTGGTCTGGGTGTAGAACATGACCACCTGCTTGCCGTAGGGGCCCAGGTCGCCCAGCTTGGAGGCACGGCTGCCCGTGAACGAGAACAGCGGCACGGGCACGGGGATGGGCACATTGATGCCGACCTGGCCCACATCGATCTCTTCCTGGAACTTGCGCGCGGCCGCACCCGATTGGGTGAAGATGGCCGTGCCGTTGCCATTGGGGTTGGCGTTGATGAACTCGATGGCCTGATCGATGTCCTCGGCAGCGACCAGACACAGCACGGGGCCGAAGATTTCCTGCTCGTAGATGCTCATGCCGGGCTTGACGCCGCTGAAGATGGTGGGGCCGACAAAATTGCCCTTGGCATAGGCTGCCACCTCGGGTTTGCGACCGTCCAGCTCCAGCGTGGCGCCGTCGGCCAGACCGCGCTCGATCAGGCCTTCGACACGCGACAGGGCCGCGCAGCTCACCAGAGGGCCGACATCGGTGCCGGGCTCGGTACCGCCATTGACCTTGAGGGTCTTGGACTTGGCCACCAGATCGGGAATCCAGTTGCGGGCCTCTCCCACCAGAACGGCCACGGAGACCGCCATGCAACGCTGGCCGGCCGCACCGAAGGCAGCGCCCAGCAGGGCATTGAGCGACTGCTCCTTGTTGGCGTCGGGCATGACGATGGCGTGATTCTTGGCGCCCATCATGCATTGCACGCGCTTGCCGTTGAGGCTGGCGCGGTTGTAGACATGGGTGCCGACCTTGGTCGAGCCCACAAAGCTGATGGCCTTGATATCGGGGTGGTCGCAGATGGCGTTGACCACGTCCTCGCCGCCGTGGATGACGTTGAGCACGCCAGGAGGCACGCCGGCTTCCAGTGCCAGCTCGGCCAGACGCATGGTGACGATGGGGTCCTGCTCGGAAGGCTTGAGAATGAAGGTATTGCCCGTAGCGATCGCCATGGGGAACATCCACAGCGGAATCATGGCCGGGAAGTTGAAGGGCGTGATGCCTGCACACACGCCCAGCGGCTGGTTCAGCGTATAGGTATCGACACCGTTGGCCACATTGTTGGCCAGCTCGCCCAGCTGCAGATTGCCGATGCTGGCCGCGTGCTCCACGACTTCCAGGCCGCGGAAGACATCGCCTTCGGCGTCGGGCAGGGTCTTGCCCTGTTCGGCCGTCAGCAGGGCGGCCAGCTCCTTCATGTTTTCGCGGATCAGCTGCTGCAGCTTCAGAAAGATGCGGGCGCGTGCGCCGATGGGCGTCTTTTTCCAGGTCTTGAACGCTTGCTTGGCATTGGCCACGGCGGCGTTGACCTCGTCGGGCGTGGCGAACGGTACGCGCGCCAGCACTTCCTGCGTCGCGGGGTTGACCACATCGCGCCACTGGGTGGTTTTGGATTCGACCATCTGCCCGTTGATGAGCAGCTTGACCGTGGGCGCCAGAACCTTGGCGGAAGTCGGTGCGTTCATGAGGTGTCTCCGTTGGTGAATTCGTTCCTCATGGTATGTGTGCGGATTTGCTGTAGCAATAGCAAACACTGCACATAGGGTGTGCAAATGTGCACAAGTGGATGCTATGTCTGCCAGCGCTTTGGAGCTTGTCGTGCAGGCATGGTTGCAGTACCTGCGGCGGCAAAATGCAAAAGGGCCCACCCGGGCCCTTTTGCCGTTCTCAGGTGCTCTTAGAGCTCGCTGAACATCTCGTCAAAGGCTTCGCTCGCGAAGTCGTTGCGCCAGGCCTTGTCCTTGTCCTTGGGCACCATGCCCAGGGAAAGTACGCCCTCGTAGGTGTAGCTGGCGGGGGCTGAGTATGCAGCTTGCAGCGTCTTGAGTTCGCCCTGCACCTGATCCAGGCTGAGCTTGTTGCGCACCATGCGTTGAATGCCCTCGGCCCAGGTCTCGGGGGTCTTGACCAGCTGGCAGCTGAACTTCACATCGGTATTGAGCACGCCATGCTTGTCGAGCTTGGGCTTGGTGGCCGAGACGGTCTTGCACTGCGATTGCTGGCGCGCCTTTTGCACCGTGCTCATCAGGCTTTCCACGGGCGCACGCAGGGCGCTGCGCTGCGCCTCGGGGAACAGGGGCAGGGCCACGTCGGTGACTTCGCGCGGGAAGTCCTTGTCGGCTTGCTTGAGTTCGGCGGCGTTGGCGTAGTCCGCGCTGCGGCCCGAGCGCAGGCGGTCCGGACGCAGATAGTCATTGAGCTGGCTGATGGCCTGCTCGTCGTGATTGACCAGAGTGCGGATGTACAGCTCGGCGGCAGCAATGGGCGAAGGCGGCTCGGCCGCCTGCGAAGCTGCGGCCAGGGGCAGCAGCAAAGAAGCGACGGCAGTCTTGATGGAATTGTTCATCTTTTTATAACGATTTAAAGGGGCTGAATCGCGTGGAGTCACGTGAAAACAGCATGGGGGCCCTGGCAGACAGGCGGCGCTGCGGCTTGGGCGGGAAGCTGCCGAACAGCCCTGACGCTTATCAGCGGGGGCTCATGGCATGCGGGCGTTCTAGAGGTGGGATGGGAATCCGGAGAAACGCCTCGCAACAAGTGTAACCCCGGGTCGAGGTCGTTTTCTGCACGCCTTTGGAGCTCTGCTGTCTATGTGCGGCCTTCTTGATCCGGAGCGAGTCGGGTCGTCGCGTCAATGAAAAAAAGCCCCGTGCACTCTGTGCTGACGGGGCTTTGCCGGCTGCAGGCGTATGCCTGCGCCGTGATCTTTTTGATGGCCGCAAGCGGCTCTCAATCCAGGCTGATCTGGGCTTTTTCAATCAGCAGCTTGTATTGCTCGGATTTCTTCTTGGCAAATTGCTGCATCTCGGGCACGGTGAAGCTCATGGGCTGGAAGGCGAAGGTGGAGAACTTCTCCTTGACCTGCGGGTCCTGCAGCACGGCCACCACATCGCTGCGGATCTTGTCGCGCACGGCGGCGTCCACGCCCTTGGGGCTGAGCAGGGAGACAAAGGAGTTCACATCCAGCTCGGCTGGGCCGCCGGCTTCGGCGACCGTCGGCACGTCGGGCATTTGCGCGATGCGCTTGGGCGCGGCCACGGCCAGATAGCGGATCTTGCCGCTTTTGTAGATGCCCTGGCTGGAGGGCAGGCTGGCAAAGCTCCAGGTCGGGTCGCCGTTGGCGACCGAGGTGAACAGCTGGCTGACCTCGCGGTAAGGCACATGGGTCATCTTGCTGCCCGTCAGATAGTCCAGCCATTCGCCGCCCAGATGGCCGGGGCTGCCCACGCCCCAGGAGCCGTAGCTGATCTTGCCGGGCTCGGCCTTGGCGGACTTGATCAGATCGCCCATGTTCTTCCACGGCGAATTCGTGGGTACGGCCACAAAGAAAGGGGTCAGGAACAGCGGGGCCACGGGGTCGAAGTGGCTCAGCGTGTTGAAGTTCTTGTTCTTGTAGAGATAGGGCAGGGCCGAGATATGTTCGCTGTCCAGTTGCAGCAGGGTATAGCCATCGGGCTTGGCGCGGCGCGCGTACTCGATGGCGACAAAGCCGCCGCCACCGGGGCGGTTGTCCACGGTCACGCCCTGCTTCCAGCGCTGGGCCAGCTTTTCGCCAACGATGCGCAGCACGGCATCGGGGCCGCTGCCCACGGCAAAAGCCGTGACCACGGTCACCGGGCGGTTGGGATAGCTGGAGGCATCACCCTGGGCCAGCGCCTGGCCGGCTGCGACCAGCAGCGCCGCTGCGGAAACTATTGTTTTGATAGCTGTTTGCGTAGTTATGGATTGGCTTTGGTGCTGATTTTGCTTGTATTTCACAGTTTGTCTCCGGTGGGTGTTTTTTAGGGACTGCAAAGCGTTGCTGGGCAGCCGCGTCCGGGCGCGGCCGCAGGGGACGGGTCTATTGCGGAGCGTCGGGCTGGGCCAGAGGCGCTGCCTGGGCAAAGGCGGGCAGGGCGCTGCAGGCAACATCCACGGCGCTGATCAGCGGCCAGCGGGCCAGATCCACGCCAAAGCGGCG
Source organism: Comamonas sp. NyZ500 (assembly GCF_016772095.1). Lineage (NCBI taxonomy): Bacteria > Pseudomonadati > Pseudomonadota > Betaproteobacteria > Burkholderiales > Comamonadaceae > Comamonas > Comamonas sp. NyZ500. The sequence continues at coordinate 229,759 of NZ_JAEIJE010000007.1, forward strand.
TGCGCTTTCGACCTGCGGAATCAGATAGACATCGGCCAGACCAGGGGCCTTGCCGAAGCAGAAGCTGCCGCGTGTGTCGTCCTGTGCCAGCAAGGCTTCGATGGCGTCAAAGCCGGTCGTGATCCAGGTGGCGCACCAGGCGTTGATGGAGGCCTCGTCGGCACCGAACTGCTGGCGCAAGGTCTGCAGGATGCGGCGGTTGTTGATGGGGTGCACATCACAGCCCACGATGGCCGCCAGGGCGCGCACATGGGCGCGGGCCTCGGGGTCGGCAGGCAGCAGCGCAGGCTCGGGGTAGCGCTCTTCCAGCCATTCGATGATGGCGGGCGACTGGATCAGCGTCTCGCCGCTGTCCAGCGTCAGCGCGGGCACCAGGCCTTGAGGGTTGATGCGCTTGAAAGGCGCTTCGGCCTGCTCGTCCACGCGCAGATCGACAGGGAGGTAGTCGGGCGCGAGGCCCTTGAGATTGAGGGCGATGCGCAGACGGTGCGAGGTGCCGCTGCGAAAAAAGCTGTAGAGCTTCATGGTCTGCGCGCCTTACTCGGGCTGGCCCACGTTCAGGGTAATTTCGCCCACGCCTTCCACACGGCCTGTGATCCGGTCGCCGGGCAGCACGGCGCCCACGCCTTCGGGCGTGCCCGTGTAGATCAGATCACCGGCTTGCAGGTGATAGAACAGCGACAGGTCGGCAATGATTTCGCGGAGATTCCAGATCAGCTTGTTCACATCGGACTGCTGCTTGAGCTGACCGTTGACGCTCAGCTCGATGAGGCCGGACTCGATCACCTTGCCGGCCATGGGCACGATTTCGCTGGCGATGGAGGACTGCTCCACATCCTTGCCCAGATCCCAGGGACGGCCCTTGTCGCGTGCCACCAGCTGCAGGTCGCGGCGCGTCATATCGAGGCCGCAGGCATAGCCGTAGATGTGCTCATGGGCCTGGTCGGCAGGAATGCGAAAGCCCGCCTTGCCGATGGCCACGACCAGCTCCATCTCGAAGTGGTAGTTGCTGGTCTCGGGTGGATAGGCCACGGTGGCACCCGATTCGGTCAGAGTCTGCGGGGCCTTGGTGAAATAAAAGGGACGCTCTGTGCTTTTGTCCACGGGGCGGCCCATCTCCACCGCATGGGCGTGGTAGTTGCGGCCCACAAAGAACAGGCGGTTGACGGGCAGGCGCTGCTCGCTGCCGCGCACGGGCAGGGATTGGACGGGGGATGGTGCCCAGAGATAGTTGGCTTGGGTCATGTGTGATTCCTGATGGGTATCGGTGACTAGGTACTTGAAAAAGACGCGTTCCATGTGTGAGACAGCCAGCAAGGGCCTGGGCGGCGCCGCCGCCCCGCAGCAAAGGCTGTCTCCCCCTTGAGGGGGAAGACGCGAAGCGGCTCAGGGCGTATCCGCCCTGTACGCGTGGACGGCCTCGAAAATCGGCGTATCGGCAAAACGGAACAGATCCAGCTGCGCCTGGTCGGCATCGCATTGCGCGCTGAACAGCTGCCAGGAGGGCACGACAAACATGTCGCCGCGCCGCACCTGCCATTGGCGCTCGCCCACGGTCACCGTTCCCTGGCCGTCGAAGACCTGGAAGACGGCAGAGCCCACTTCGCGCTTTGGCCGGGTGCTGGCGCCGCAAGCCACGCGGTGCATTTCGCAGCGAATGGTGGGCAGCACGTCGCGGCCATTGCTGGGGTTGGTGTAGCGCACGGCGGCATGGCCTGGGCTGACGGTGGCGGCGCAGCCTTCGGCTTCAAGCGCAAGTTGCTCGGTCAGCGCGCGGTCGGTGTCCACCCAGCGGTAGGCCAGCAAAGGCGTGCTCGGGCTGTTCTGCAGATGCGCCACAGGGCTCAGCCCAGGGTGGCCCCAGAGGCGCTCGGAGCGCGAGAACTCGGGCGTGGCACGCTCCTGCGGGTCCAGATGCAGGCGGCCATGCTCGAAGAACTGGGACTCGGTGTAGTAGGCAAACGGAATATCCAGCCCATCTATCCAGGCCATGGGCTGGCTGGCCGCATTGTGGTGGGCGTGCCAGTTCCAGCCGCCCTGGGGTAGAAAGTCGCCGCGCGACATGCGGATCGAGTCGCCGTTGACCACGGTCCACACGCCTTCTCCTTCGACCACAAAGCGGAAGGCATGCTGGGTGTGGCGGTGCTCGGGCGCATCTTCGCCGGGCATCAGGTACTGGATGGCAGCCCACAGCGTGGGCGTGGCAAACGGGCGGCCGCCCAGCGCCGGATTGGCCAGGGCAATCGCCCGGCGCTCGCCGCCCCGGCCAACGGGGACGATGCGACCGGCTTCATCAGCCAGCTTGAGCAGATTCTCCCAACGCCACAGATGGGCGGCGGCCTGGCTTCTGGGGTGGGCGGGCATCAGGCCGCCGATCTCGGTCCACAGCGGCACCAGCATTTCCTGCTCGAAACCTCGGTACAGCTGCGCAAGCGCAGCTGTGGGCTCGGGTTGGCCGGGGGCGTCGCGGGCCGTGAGCTTGACCGGTGAGGGCTGGGCTTGCGCAAGGCTCATGGTTTGTCTCTTTCTTTGGTATCTGCTTGGCAGTGCGTTGCTGCCTGGTCTGGTGGCTTGTGGCCTGAAATGGGGTCAAAGAGAGGCTGTGAATCAAATAAACAGCACACTGATGATTAGCATAATGTTGATCTGCGTCAGCGATGATTGGGTTAAACCCGGTAGCAGGCCTGGCTCGAATCGGGGCGGCAGTCGTGCGAATATCGGGGTCTTTCAGTCATGGCCCTTCAACTGCCGCATGGCAGGGCGGGCTCGGCTTCGGCCACCCAAGACATGCAATACCAACCCGCAGAACTAGAAAACTATCCCGGCTACCACATCCGCAGGCTGCAGCAGATCGCCGTAGCCGTGTTCATGGAAGAAACCGAGGAATTTGGCGTGACGCCCGTGCAGTACGCGGCCCTGTCGGCCGTGCTGCGTCAGCCGGGCATCGACCAGCGCACGCTGGCACGCAATATCGGTTTTGACACTTCCACCATCGGCAGCGTGATCGACCGCCTGGAAGCACGCGGCCTGATGGCTCGCAACGCCAGCCCTGCGGACCGACGCGTGCGTTTGCTGAGCCTGACCGAAGAGGGGCGCGATCTGCTGGTCGCTGCCGAGCCTTCGGTGCTGCGCGCCCAGCGCCGCATGCTGGAGCCTCTTGCCGACGACAAACGGGCACAGTTCATGGAAATGCTGTCGCTGCTGATCCATGAGAACGACGAGTTCGCACGCGCCCCGAGTGCGGTGGCCCAGCGCAGTGCCGAGCGCAAGCGCAGTGCTGCCGTCAAGGCGGTCAAGGGCCTCACGGGCAAGGTGCAGGGCAGCGTGAACGACTGAACCACGAACCGCGACCGCAAGGAAAGACATTGGACTGGGACCATCTGCGTTTTTTTGGTGAGCTGGCGCGCAGCGGCAGCATGGCGGCGGCTGCGCGACGCATGGGAGTCGAGCACACCACGGTGTCGCGGCGCATTCAGGCGCTGGAAAAGCAGCTCGGTGCCGTACTGTTTGCGCGCGAAGGCGGCCAGTGGCGGCTGACCGAGGCTGGGCGGCAGTTGCAGGAAGTGACCAACACCATGCAAAGCGCGGTGGACGGGCTGGAGCGGGGGCCCCTGGCGCATGCAGCGACTGCCGAAGGGCTGGCGGGGCTGGTGCGGGTGGGGGCCACCGAAGGCTTTGGCACGCAGATGCTGGCCTCCGAGCTCGCCAGGCTCACGCTGCGCTATCCGCTGCTCAGCGTGGACCTGCTGGCGCTGCCGCGCATGCTGCATTTGTCCAGCCGCGAGGCCGATATCGTCATCTCGCTGGAGCGGCCCAAACGTGGCTCGGTCGTGGTCACCAAGCTGACCGACTACCGGCTCTATCTGTACGGCCAGCGTGAATATCTGGCGCGCAAGCCATTGGTGGCCAGAACCGAGGACCTGCGCCATCACAGCTTTGTGCACTATGTGGACGATCTGCTGTTCACGCGCGAGCTGCAACTGCTGGATACCTTGCACCGGCCCGAGCGTTTTGCGCTGCGCAGCACCAGCATCACCGCTCAATACGAGGCCGTGCGTGCCGGTGCCGGTCTGGCCGTGCTGCCGGCATTTGTGGCCGACAAGGACCCGATACTGAGCCGCGTGCTACCCGAGCAGGCGTGTTTCACACGCACCTTCTGGATGAGCATGCCCGTGGAGTCGCGCCAGATTCCGCGCATAGCCACGACCTGGAGCTTTCTGCGCGATGCCGTGCAAGGCATGCAGAAGCTGCTATTGCCGGATGCATGATTTTTGATGGCGTCTTGCCCTTGATGGGGCGGCCTGACTTCTGATTTGACCCTGCATCCTGCGCTGCATGGAGGCTGGTCTGCGCTGCCAGAGCAGTTGGGAGTAAGTCGTTGGGAGTCAGTCATGAGAAGCCCTGAGCGTCGATGGACGCAGCTGCCATCGCCTTGATAACAGCGCGGATTGCACGCATATACTGATCCGACCGGATGACTTGGCGCCTGCGGCAAGGCCAGGCCCGGCCTGTATCGGCCTTTGCCTCTGCCACGCGCAGCGCTATGACCAGAGCGTATGGCTGCCTGTCTCCTTGCGCTGATTTTTAAGAAAGCAAAGCATGATCGTCACAACCACTCCCTCCATCGAAGGCAAACGCATCACCCGTTATTGCGGCGTGGTGGCGGGCGAGGCCATTCTGGGCGCCAATGTGTTCAAGGACTTCTTTGCCGGAATTCGCGACATCGTGGGCGGGCGTTCTGGAACCTACGAACGCGAGCTGCAAAGAGCGCGTGAAATTGCCCTCAAGGAACTGGAGCAACGCGCCGCCGAGGCGGGAGCCAATGCGGTGGTTGGCGTGGACCTTGATTTCGAGGTGTTGGGTCAGGGCAATGGCATGCTCATGGTCTCGGCCAGCGGCACGGCTGTCGTCGTGGAATAGGCAGCCAGCGACTGAGCTGGCTTGACGCCAGGAAGGCTGCAAACCTATTCCATGTGCAATTGCACATTTTTGGACTACTTCGAAATTTATAGCGAAAAGTCGTTGTAGAATTCGTTCCATTGTAGGGGAGTCGCCAAGCTGGTTAAGGCACTGGATTTTGATTCCAGCATGCGAAGGTTCGAATCCTTCCTCCCCTGCCAAAATCCAAAACCCTGCTCATTGCAATGAGCAGGGTTTTTTGTTTGTGAGCTTGGAAAGCATGCAAGCGAGCCCAAAGCTTTCAGTCATGCGCAATTGGGGCACTCAGGTTGCGCTGTCGCGCATCCAGCCTTGCTGGGCAACACAAGGCGCAGTTGTCGGTGATTGGAGGCTGCTTGCAGTCTGGTGGGCTCAGGCATTGCCGAAAGCGACGCACCAGGCCAAGGGATAGCCTGGGGTAAGCACTTACCTTTTGCAGATATTTGCGGCAAACCAGCCAAACTTACCGAGTGTTTTCGCCGTATCGTCGGTGGCATCGATGAGCGCGGGAAAACAACCATTAGACTCTTCGCTCTTTTGTGTCGCTGTTACTCGGTGAGCGCACTTGGGTCCTTGTGAGCGAGCTTGACCGCTCGCCCACGACAGAGGCCTGGTCTCGGCCGGAGTCACTCTGACGTACCGCAGTGCGCCCTTGCCATGGTCACAAGCGCAGGCAAGTGCAGATATGTTGATGTATTTTGCCTGATTGAAACAAATGTATACATATTTGCCATCTGAAAAGACAAGCTCACTACCAGGCTGGGTTAGCTGACACAATGATTGGCTGTCGGGTGTCGCTGAGGTTCGCTCCACGCGTTTGGCTGAGGGCGAGCAGCAACAGAAGTCGCTCGGTGCAAGGCATGGCTGCAGGTGGTGGCAGAGAGTTCTTGGGGTTTGTGTTTAACGCAGCGTTTGCGTAAGTGCACGGCAAGATTTGGATAGACAAGGTATGGAATATCGACTGGATGAAACGGACCGCCAGCTGCTGCGCCTGCTGCAGACCAATGCGCGTGCCTCGACCGCGCATTTGGCTCGGCAGATGAATCTGGCTCGGACCACGGTGGTCGCTCGCATCGCCAAGCTGGAGCAGGAGGGCGTGATCGCCGGCTATGGCGTTCGCCTTGGCTCGCGCATGGAGCAGTCTGCCGTGCGTGCCTATTGCGGTATCCGTGTTCAGCCCAAGACAGCAACTTCGGTGATGCAGGCGCTCAACCGCTTCACTGAGGTGGAAGAGGTGTCGGCCGTCAGCGGACAGTACGACTACATGGTGTTTGTGCGCTGCGAGAGCAATGAGAAACTGGATGCGCTGCTCGATCGTATCGGCCTGATCGACGGCATCCAGCAGACCTATACCTCGGTGGTGCTGAGCCGCAAGATCGACCGCCGCACCACGGCCGAGGTTGTGGGAGAGGCTTAGAAGCCCAGAGTCATAATCTGACGCTTATATGCAAAACGCCCGGTTTGAGCCGGGCGTTTTGCATTCTGTGGTGGAAGGAGAGCAGGGGCGTGCCCCTTCTCGACTGCCTGGTGCGCTCAGTCCACAAAGACCTTGGGCGCGCCTGCCTCCATGCGGCCAATCACTGCAGCGTCGCCAAAGCCGCTGTCGGCAAAGACCTTGAGCACCTGCTGGACAGCATCTGCCGCACAGGAAACAAGCAGGCCGCCAGAGGTCTGAGGGTCGGTCAGCAGCGCTTTCTGGGCATCTGTCACGGTCGATGCCAACTGCATGTGCTCACCATAGGATGCCCAGTTGCGCCCCGATGCGCCCGTGAAAATGCCTTGCTCTGCAAGCGCCTGGACACCGGGCAGCACGGGCAGCTTGGCGCTGTCAATGCGTGCGCTGAGCTGGGCGCCACGGGCCAGTTCCAGGCCGTGGCCCAGCAGGCCAAAACCGGTCACGTCGGTCAGCGCGTGCACGCCGTCAAGCTTGGCAAGCTCGGCGCCGGGGCGGTTGAGCTTGGTGGTTGCATCCACCATGGCGCGGTAGCCTGCATCGTCCAGCAGATTTTTCTTGAGCGCCGCCGAGAGAATACCCACGCCCAGGGGCTTGCCCAGAATCAGCACATCGCCGTCCTTGGCATCGGCATTGCGCTTCATCTGCTTGGGGTTGACGATGCCGATGCCGACCAGGCCGTAGATGGGCTCCACCGAATCAATCGAGTGCCCACCCGCCAGAGGAATGCCTGCATCGCGGCAGACCGATTCGCCGCCTTCAAGAATCTTGGCAATCACATCGTGCGGTAGCACATTGATGGGCATGCCCACAATGGCCAGCGCCATCAGCGGCGTGCCGCCCATGGCGTAGATATCGGACAGCGCATTGGTGGCGGCAATACGGCCAAAGTCATAGGGATCGTCGACGATGGGCATGAAAAAGTCCGTCGTCGCCACGATGGCTTGCTCGTCATTGATCTTGTAGACGGCCGCGTCGTCCGCGGTCTCTGTGCCTACCAGCAGGTCGGGAAAAAACTGCTTGGGCAGATTGCTTTTGGCCAGCAACTCCGACAGCACGCCGGGCGCAATCTTGCAGCCGCAGCCGCCACCGTGGGAGAGAGAAGTCAGGCGCGGGGTCGCGGGGGAGGCGGTTTCTTGAGTGGTGTTCATGTCAATCCAGGCGGCAAGCAGCACTTATGTTGCTGCGGTAGTGATAGAGATGCTTGTGCTGTGCCGGAAGTTCATCCCGAATGCACAGTAGGCTCTCATTATTGACTGTCTGGGGTCTTGGTCTGCAGTCTATTGTCGATTCTCTGGGAGATGTGCTTGGAGAGGCATCAAGATGGCTCTGCGGTGTACCTGGCGCTGTGGAATATTACTTTTGAATACTTAATAACTAAAGTTTTTAATGGTCAGATGTCAATGATCTAGGCTTTGTTATTTTTGACTGATATTTTCCGAAAATCGGTGTGAGAGATGAATATCATATTCATGAGCTAACGTACTCTGCAGATTGAAAAAATTTCAGTTAACCACCTTTAACATTGAAATAATGAAATAGCCAAAATAAATCAAGTCTGTCAAATCGATAGATTATTTATAATGTAATTGAATGTGAAACGGGTGTGATGGCTGGTTGTAATAAGGTTTTGCTTATGTTTTCATTTACAATCAGCCGATTGGATTTCAGTGCGTCTTGAGTCCAAAAGAACGAGGATTTATTTTGGACTCAGCCCCGTCTTCTGGTGAGATCACCGCACCACGTAGTTCACTTTCCGTTACTTTTGCGGTATGGAATGCACTTTTCCTGCGCGAAGCCGTTGCGCGCTTGAGCGCTACGCGCGGTGCCTGGGTGCTTATCGTGCTGGAGCCGGTGTTGCATGCAGGCCTCATGCTGCTTCTGTACACGGTTGTGCGTGCACGCTCCGTGGCCGGAGCAGATGTGGCTGTCTGGCTGGTACTGGGGCTCACTGGCTACTTCACGGTGCAGAACGTTTTTCAGCGTGCCATGGGGGCAGTCGATGCCAACAAGGCCTTGTTTGCCTATCGTCAGGTACGCCCCATTGATACCGTGATTGTCAGAGCGGGTCTTGAAGCCGTTTTGGGTCTTCTGATATTGATTGTGCTTTTGGGTATTTTGGCTTTTCTGGGTCATTCCGTTATTCCGGATTCGCCCATGGAGGCCATGCTTGCCTATATTGGGTTGATGCTCGGTGCTCTGGGTGTCGGACTCATTCTCTCCGTTCTCAGCGATCTTATTCCTGAAGCCGGGAATTTGATGATGTTCCTTTTTCGGCCCTTGTACTTCCTGTCGGGTGCGATATTCCCATTGTCGGCAATACCGGTTCAGTATAGAGAGTGGGCTTTCTATAATCCATTCGCGCATGGACTCGAATTGCTGAGATCCAGTTTTTTTCCCGTTTATCACGCTGCCCCGGAAGCCAATTTTAAATATCTTTTCTGGTTTGGGGTGGTTTCCATTTTCTTCGGCCTGGCCTTGCAGGTTCGGTTTGCTCGGAACTTGAGAGCACAATGATTATTGTCAATAATGTGCATAAACGCTACCAGACCCCTCATGGGGCAGGGCGCTGGATTCTCAAAGGGGTCAATATCAGCATCCCGTCCAAAGTCAGCGTGGGCCTGGTCGGTCGTAATGGTGCCGGAAAATCTACCCTGCTCAACCTGATTGGTGGGATTGATGCGCCTACGCGAGGAACAGTGGAGCGGCGTTGTCGAGTGTCATGGCCCATGGGGTATGGCGGTGGTCTGCAAGGCTCTTTGACAGGACGCCAGAACGCCAAGTTTGTTTCTCGCTTGCATGGATTTGATTCGCCACATGCCATGGCTGAGAAAATTTCCTATATACAAGATTTTGCTGAATTGGGCTCATCCTTCGATGAGCCCGTTCGCACTTATTCCTCTGGGATGAAATCACGCCTGCAATTCGGGTTGTCTCTGGCATTTGATTTTGATGTCTATATATCGGATGAGGCAACATCTGCCGGCGATGCCTCGTTCAAGAAAAAAGCCTCCGATGCATTTCAGCGAATTGCTGACCGTTCTGGCTTGATTATGGTGTCGCACAGTGATGGAACATTACGCCAATTTTGTCAGGCTGGAATATGGTTGCACGAAGGTCAGGCCCATTGGTTTGATGATATTGAAGACGCTCTGAAAAATTATAAAGATAGTATTTCAAAATGACTGAGTTATTGAAAAAAGAACGTTTTACGGGAATGCTTCGAGTCATCTGGCGTATGAAGGCCTTGGCTGTTGCGCTATGTGCATCTTTATTGGCGGCATTTTACTGGGGGGTAATTGCTTCCGATCGCTATGTTTCAGAGGCCCATGTGCTGATCCAGCGTACCGATATGGCCGCATCACAGGCGTTGGATTTCGGGTCGCTGCTGGCTGGTGGCGATGGAATCTCGCGTGCAGATCAGATGCTGCTGCGCGACAGATTGCTGTCCGTCGATATGTTGCTGCAACTGGATAAAGACCTGAATCTACGCGAGCATTACAGCAGCCACGATCACGACATTCTTTCTCGCATGTTCTTCCATGATGCATCGCTGGAGTTCTTTCACAAGCATTTTTTGTCGCGTGTAAGCGTGGAGTACGACGAGTATGCGGGGGTGCTGGTCATCCAGGCTCAGGCCTACGATGCAGAAATGGCCCAGAAGATCACCAATGCACTGGTGCATGAGGGCGAGCGCTATATGAATGCGCTGGGCCACCAATTGGCTCAGGAGCAGGTGAACTTTCTCGAAAAGCAGGTCAAGGAGCGCGGTGAGCATGCACTGAACGCGCGTCAGCGCGTGCTGTCCTTCCAGAATGCCAAGGGTCTGATTTCGCCCCAGTCCGCTGCCGAGAACCTGGCTGGTGTGGTCAACAAGCTCGAAGAGCAGTTGACTGAACTCAGTGCCCGCAAGACGGCGCTGCTGGGCTACCTGGCACCTACAGCGCCCGCCGTTGTGGAAGTCGATCTTCAGATCCAGGCCGTGGAAAAGCAGATCAAAACGGAAAAAGCCCGTTTGACCAGTGCCAAGGGGCAGTCGCTGAACAAGACCGTAGAAGAGTATCAGCGCCTGGAACTGGAGGCCCAGTTTCAGCAGGATGCCTATAAGAGCGCATTGGTGGCACTGGAAAAAGGCAGGGTAGAGGCAACACGAACCTTGAAGAAAGTACTGGTGCTGCAAAGCCCGTCTATGCCTGAGTACCCGATGCGGCCCCGCCGCATCTACAACATCGCCACCTTTATCCTGGGCGCCCTGTTGTTGGCCGGATTGGTGCAACTGTTGGCCTCTATCGTGCGCGACCACCGCGACTGATTGTTTTGAATTTTTCGAGTTTCATCATGCAACGTTTTATCGCGCATACCTGTATCAGTTCGGCAGTCGCGGTGCTGCTGACTGGTTTGGTACCGGCTCAGGCACAGATCTCTCAAGCTGGTTCACGTCAGGACACATCGGCGTCCAGTGTTGATCCTTTTCAGATCAATCAGGCGCTGGGCTTGTTGCCTTCTGGCGGGACTTCCAGTGATGCTTCAGCAAGCCGTTCTGGCGCTGCTGTCCCCATGCAGGCTCCCGTATTGCCGCAAGCCCCCCAGACGGCTGATTACACGGCCAATCTCAATAGCGATGTATTTGGCGCCAACCTGTTTACGGGCAACTTTGCACGTGCCGGGGCAACCCAGTTCAACCCTGATTATCTGGTGACGGTGGGTGACCGTATCCATTTGCGGTTGTGGGGTGGTTTTACCTTTGATAGCGTGGCCGCTGTCGACCCACAGGGCAATATCTTCCTGCCTCAGGTCGGGCCAATCAAGGTGCTGGGCATTGCCAACAAGAATCTTCAGCAGCAGGTAGAGGCCGCAGTACGCCGTGTATTCCGCGCCAATGTTTACAGCTATGCCAGCCTGGCTGCAGCCCAGCCGGTGCGGATCTTTGTGGGCGGTAATGTCATGCGTCCTGGCCTGTACAACGGCACCAGCATGGACAGCCTGCTTAACTATCTGGACCAGGCGGGTGGCATTGACCCGGAGCGCGGCAGCTTTCTGACCGTTCAGGTCAAGCGCGGCAGCTCCGTGCGTGCAACTTTCAATCTCTATGACTTTCTGCTCAAAGGCCAGTTGCCGCTGCTGCAGCTTAATGATGGAGATGTGATTTTTGTCCCCCCCATTGCCAACCGAGTGCGCGTATCGGGTCTTGTGAACAACGCCAAGCGCTTCGAGTTTGCCCAAGGCTCGGAAACCGTGGCTCAGTTGATGCAACTGGCCAAGCCGCAGGCCCAGGCCACCCATGTGCGGATTGCGCGCAATACCGGCACAGTTAAAAACACGGAGTACTACCCGCTGCAGGAGGCCAATGCATTGGTGCTGCAAAACGGTGATGAACTGGAATTTACCGCTGACAAGAAGCCCGGCACCATTAGCGTGCGCGTCGAAGGCGAGCATATGAATTCGCAGGAGTATGTGCTGCCCTATGGCACCCGTCTGGGCGCGCTGATGCAGAACATTCAGACCTCGACAGACGCCGAGCCTGAAAGCATCCAACTCTTCCGCCAGAGCGTGAAGCAGCGCCAGAAGGAAATGCTTGCCACCAGCTTGCGCAGCCTGGAAACGGCATTGCTCACAGCCCGCAGTGGCAGTAGCGAAGAGGCCCGACTGCGCAAGGAAGAAGCCGATCTGACCCTGCAATGGGTGGAGCGCGCCAAGAAGGTGGAACCCACTGGTCAGGTTCAGATTGCACAGGCAGCACAGCGTGACAACATGCTGCTGGAAAACGGTGATGTCATTCGCATACCGCGCAAGGATGGTCTGGTGCTGGTCAGCGGGGAGGTACTCTTTCCCAATGCCGTGGCATTCGACGGCTCTCTGAGCCTCAAGGACTATATCGATCGCGCTGGCGGCTTCACCCAGACAGCGGATGCTGCCCGTGTGGTTGTCGCGCACAGGGATGGCGCGTTCGAGCAGGTCGATACCGGCAAGCTTTTTGAAAACACCCGACTCAAGGCTGGCGATCAGGTCTTGGTGTTGCCGAAGGTAGACGAGAAAAAGCGCCAGTTCTGGAAGGACATCACTCAAATCATGTACCAGATCGCTATTGGTGCAAAGGTTGTGTTCGGTCTTTGATTTTTCAGATTTGTTGAATAGCTATGAACAAAATTATTGTGGTGGGGCACCCTCAGTCGGGCTTTGAGAGTGTGGAGGAGTTGCTGCTGGACTGTGGCATGGCCGAGGCCAAGCCATCCAGGCGCGAAGGCTTTGTGCCGGCACAGATCAGTGAAACCCTGGTCAAGGTGCATGGCGCTGTTCCAGTTCAACATGTGAGCGATGCAGATCAACTGAATCAAATCGAAGTGGCTCCGGTCTGGCAGGGTCTGGCACTGGACTTGATGCTGGCCAATGTGGAGCAGCCTCTGTGGGGCTGGGCTGATGCACAAGCGGTCTATCTGCTGGATTACTGGAAGTCACAAGATCCTCAGACGGTATTCGTTCTGGTGTTTGATGAGCCGCAAAGCGTGTTTACACGCCAGGCTATGGAGCATGCCGACGCTAATCCGCAAGAGCAGGAGGCCAGAGTCAATGGTTGGCTTGCCTATAACTCCGCGCTGCTGCATTTTCATTTGCGCAATCCTGAACGCAGCCTGCTTGTTCACGCAGCGCAGGTAAAGGCATCTGCGCAAAGCTATTTGCAGCAACTCAGCTTGCATGTAGATGCCCAACTTCGATTGCCCATCGAAGAGGCACAATCGTTAGCTGATCACGATAGCCAGGACCTGGGCAATGGCCTCGTACAGGTCAGCGCTGGCCCGGTGGGCAAGCAAAAGCAAGCTCTTGATTGCAATCCTCTGGCTCAATGGCTTGCACAGCAACTGTTGGAAGAATATCCGCAAGCGACTGAGCTTTATGAGCAGTTGCAGGCTGCTGCGTCGCTGCCGCAGCGCAGCCAGACGCAGACAGGAAGACAGTTGGTTGAATCAAGTTCGCAGGCCAATCGTAGATATCAAGCCTGGTCGAGCTTTGTTGCGCAACAGGCTGCAATGCAGGCACATGCCCAGCGCCTGCTGCAATTGGGTAAAGAGCTGGACGAACAAGCCCAGCAATTGCAGCAGCGTGAGTGGCAGATTGAGCAGTTGAATCAGGCGGGTGTCAAAGCGCAGCAGAGTGCACAGGAGCAGGAGCGCCTGCTGGCCGCCAAAGTCACTGAATTGCAGTCCAGTGGACAGGAGAATCAACTGCTGCTGAAGCAATTGCACAAAGTGCAGGAAGAGCTTGAAAGCCGCTACCTGCAAGCCACTAAGCAGGAAAAGGCCCTGGCAGAGCTGCCCAAAGTCAAGGCTGATCTGAAAGCTGCGCAGGAAAAGAACACGGCCTTGCAAGCCGTTGGGCGGGAAAAGCAGATGCTGCAGGAGCAACTGCAGAAAGTGCAACAGGAACTGGTAAACCGCAGGGCTCAGGTTGAACAGCATGAAAAGACCCAGGCCGAGTTGCCCAGAGTCAAGGCTGATCTGAAAGCTGCGCAGGAAAAGAACACTGCCTTGCAAGCTGTTGGGCGGGAAAAGCAGACGCTGCAAGAGCAGCTGCAGAAAGTTCAGCAGGAGCTGGCAAACCGCAAGGCCCAGGCTCAGCAAGAGGAAAAGACTCAGGCCGAGCTGCCCAGAGTCAAGGCAGAGCTGAAAGCCGCGCAGGACAAAACCGTGCAATTGCAGCGAAGCGAAGAACAGCTGAAACGACAATTGCAGGCCCAAGGCGCGAAGGCTTCTGCCGCTATTGACCTGGAAAAAGAAAACGAACTGCTGCTGACCCAATTGCACAAAGTGCAGGAAGAGCTGGAGCGCCATTACCTGGAAAACAGCAAGCTCAAATCCGAGCTAAAACCGCAGCCCTCGGCTCTTTTCGGAGCCGCTGATCGCGTGAAGCAGCAGCTTTCTTATCGCCTGGGTGCCACCATGATCAGGCATTCGCGCAGTATTGGCGGTTGGCTGAATATGCCTTTTGCATTGCGCGCAGAGACAAAGCGTTACACGCAGGACGAGGCAGCAAACAAAAGCCTCCAACTACCGCCCATTACGCAATATCGTGATGCGCACGAGGCAGAGCTGATCAAACAACACCTCTCATATCGTTTAGGCGCTTGCTTGGTGGCAAATACCAAAACACTGGGCGGCCGTATTTCCCTGCCTTGGAGCCTGTACGCGGAAGTGAAGGCATTCAGAAAAGAGCGCCAGTAGTACTAAAGCTTTGCGTGCACTAATTGCAGTCACTGATCGTGGCTGAAATGGCAGAATTTTTATGAGTAGCTCAATGAATACCATCATCCTCTGGCTGGAGCATTTGAACGTACTGATGCCCCCCAGAAATATCGCCCTGGTGGGGGCTGGTAACGGCAAGGGCATTTGGGCGCAATGGCTGGCGCATCAAGCCAGCAAGTCCCGAGTGACGTTTATAGAGGCGGAGCCTCTGCAATATTCGACCTTGCAGCGCACATTGGACTTGTTGGGTGAACGTGCTCAACATTGCGAAATACGCAATACCGTGGTTGCGGCTCAACAGGGCACGGCTTCCTTTTTCGTGGCCAACAGTCAGCAGGAAAGTGGCCTGCTGGAGCCTCGATCGCTTTTGAGTCTTTGGCCCAATCTGCAAACGGAAGAGGTCAAAGAGCTGAGTGCCATTACCTTGGACGCCTTGTTTAGTGACCTGAGCGAAGACGCCGAGCAGCCAATGGGTGAAGGACATTGGCTGGTCATTGACTGCCTGCCTGCAGGGGCTTTGTTGCGAGCCTCCAGCAAGCTGGATCTGGTGGATGTAGTCATTGCAAGAGTCTTGCTGGGCGAAATGCACGCAATGCCAGACGGCACAAGTCTTGAAGAGGTGGCAGAGTTTCTTCAACAAAAAGGCATGGTGCAGACTGCAGTCGAAGCCACTCGCCATCCGGGCATTGGGTATGCCTTGTTTGTGCGAGATGCACGGGCGGCCTTGCATGTACATCACAGCGAGCGCCAAAAACTGCGTCTCAATGGCGAAGAACAGGCGAAGTTGTTGCAGGAGTTTCAGGCTCAGGTCGGGCAACTGACCCAGACTAAAGCTGCTGCCGAAAAGCGCTCGCAGGAGCTAGCCCTGCAACTGGAGCAACTGGGCCAAGCGCTTGAGAAGCAGAGCAGGCTGGCACAGGAACGTCTGAGCCAGACGGAGCAACTGACCCAGGCCAAGCTGATTGTGGAGACGCAATCGCAGGAGCGAGTTCAGCAGTTGGAGCAGCTCGGCAAGGCGCGCGACGAGCAAGCCAAGCTGGCGCAGGAGCGTCTGGCGCAGACCGAGCAACTGACCCAGGCCAAGGCTGC
>NZ_JAEIJE010000065.1:0-618 GCF_016772095.1 Comamonas sp. NyZ500
GATCATGAAAAAGTCTCTGATTGCCATGGCGGTTATTGCGTTGGCTGGTGTTGCATCTGCTGCTGTGAGCGGCTCAAGCATCGCTGCCACAAACACGACGTCGAGCGCATCTTCAGCTACGGTGTCGGGTGCTGCCAGCTCGGGCAACGGTGCTGCGCTGAGCATGAATAGTGCAACCTCCGGTGCAACCTCCAACGCCAATGCCGCTGGTGGCGGCATTGCTGTAGGCCCTTACGGCGCCGGTGGTGCTGCGGTCAGTGGTGGCGCAACTACCTACGGTAACGTGAAGAGCCTTTCTGCAACTTCGGGCAACGCTGTTGCGGGTGGCGGTGCTGCGACCAACGCTAACGCAGGTTCTGCGGCCCTGGCTGGCTACAGCGCAGGCCCCGTCAGCGGCGGAGCAGCTGGTGTGGCCACTTCGCACACAGCCAACCAAGTTGCCACTGGCGCTGGCCCTGGTGGCGGACTGTCCTATGTGAACAGCAATGCTGGCACGACTTCCGGTTATGGCGCAACTTCGGCTGCTATCTCTGGGCCTAGCGGCGCATGGACCAACACCGGATCGGGCGCAACCTCGGTGGGTACCGTCCATCAGAACGCTGGAGCATTTGGCAATGC
>NZ_JAEIJE010000066.1:0-541 GCF_016772095.1 Comamonas sp. NyZ500
CCTTGCGGCTCAAGTCAAAGGGTGGGTCAGTTTGAGATGGAAATGGCGGGTCAGTTATGCGTGGAAATTAACACAGGCCTTGCGATGTACTCGCTGATATCGGCGACAGCAATATCTGCCAGCTTGGATCCCTTTTCGTAGGCCACGCAATTGATCAGCATCGAGATCCTCTTTCCACAATCGAAAGGCTCAATGGTGCCATGCCTCTATCACGGCAGAGGTCAACGATGGACAGACAATGCCTGGGCTTGGGAGAGATGGGCAAGTGTTGTTCAACGTCCTTTCTTCCACTGGCGCTGTTGTGACAGCAAAACTGGCTGCTTGCCGGGAGCGGGATCGGACTGCCAGAGCCAGGTGAACTGACGCTTGGAGCAGGCGTCCTGCAGGCCACTGGCGGCCGTGGATTCTGCTGGGCAGCAACGGCTTGAAGGGCTGCTGTAGGAGAAAGGACGAAATGGTGCTCTCGGCCAACAGCGGTCCCCTGTATTTGTAGCGGCAAGAAAGTGAAGCTCTGCCGAACAGGTAACTGCTTCGGGTTGTA
>NZ_JAEIJE010000008.1:0-220499 GCF_016772095.1 Comamonas sp. NyZ500
AGGTAAACGGGATCGAACCGATGACCTCTTGCATGCCATGCAAGCGCTCTCCCAGCTGAGCTATACCCCCAAAAACTCTCTGCAAGACAACCTTTTAATCAGTCGCGTTTTGCAGAGACTCGAATTATAGACAGGTTTTTAGCGATTTTTCAAACGCGCGATAACTTTTTCACGTCCGAGCAATTCCAGCACCGCATCGACCGAGGGAGTATGGGCCGTGCCCACGGTCAGAACACGTACGGGCATGGCCAGCACGGGCATCTTCACGCCCTGCGCCTTGAGCAGCTCCTTGATCGCAGCCGCAATGGCTTCCTTGGTCCATTCCACGTTTTCCACCACGGCCGCAAATGCATCCAGCACGGGGTTGGCCGCCTCGGTTACATGCTTGGCGTAGTCTTCCGCATTGCGCTCCACGCTGTCCACATAGAAGACCTTGGCCCAGTTGGCCAGATCCACCAAGGTCTCGCAACGGTCCTTGAACAAGGCAGCAATGCGCACCAGACGGTCATCGGCATCAATCAGGCTCTCGGCCACACCCACCTTGACGACAAAAGGCTTGACCAACTGGGCCAGCTCGGCGTCGTCCATGGCCTTCAGATGCTGGGCATTGACCCAGCGCAGCTTGGCTTCGTCAAACTGGCCGGCACTGCGGCCCAGGTGATCCAGGTTGAACCACTCCAGGAACTGGGCGCGACTGAAGATTTCGTCGTCGCCATGGCTCCAGCCCAGGCGGGCCAGATAGTTCACCATGGCATCGGGCAGATAGCCTTCATCGCGGTACTGGGTCACGGCCTTGGCACCGTTGCGCTTGCTCATCTTTTCACCTTGCTCGTTGAGCACGGTGGGCAGGTGGGCAAAGGTAGGCACGGTGGCACCCAGCGCTTCAAAGATGTGGATCTGGCGCGGCGTGTTGTTCACATGGTCGTCGCCACGGATGACATGGGTGATGTTCATGTCCATGTCGTCCACGCAGACGCAGAAGTTGTACGTGGGCGTGCCGTCGGGTCGGGCAATCACCAGATCGTCGAGCTCGGAGTTCTGGAACTCGATACGGCCCTTGCACTTGTCGTCCCAGCCCACCACACCGGTTTGCGGAGTCTTGAAGCGCAGCACGGGCTTCACGCCTTCGGGAATCGCGGGCAGGACCTTGCCCTCCTCGGGACGCCATGTGCCGTCGTAGCGCGGCTTTTCCTTGGCAGCCATCTGCTTTTCACGCAGCGCGTCCAGTTCCTCCATGCTCATATAGCAGGGGTAGACATAGCCTTTTTCCTGCAAGGTCGCCAGCACCTGCTTGTAGCGATCCATGCGCTGCATCTGGTAGAACGGACCTTCATCGTGATCCAGTTGCAGCCATTCCATGCCTTCCAGGATCACGTCCACGGAAGCCTGGGTGGAGCGCTCCAGATCGGTGTCCTCGATGCGCAGCACGAAGTCGCCGCCATTGGCGCGCGCAAACGCCCAGGGATAGAGGGCCGAACGAATATTGCCCAGATGGATGAAGCCCGTGGGCGAAGGGGCAAAGCGGGTGCGAATTTTGTTGTTTGTCATATCAGAAATCCTTGTACGACATTCCCCGTGCCAAGGCTGCGGCGCTTGATACGCACGCAGTCTCGGCCAGAGATGCCGAGCAAGAGCCGCCTCGCAGCGCAGGCATAGTCCCCCAGGAAGGGGAAGGCGCGAAGCGACTCAGGGAGTGTTTCACAGCGTATCCAGTCCGCGAGCCAGGTCGACCTTGAGGTCTTCCAGATGCTCAAGACCCACGGAAATACGAATCAGACCCTGACCCACGCCGGCAGCCTGACGCTGGTCCTCGGTCAGACGACCATGCGAGGTGCTGGCCGGATGGGTGATGGTGGTCTTCACATCACCGAGGTTGGCCGTAATCGAGCACAGACGCGTGCTGTCCACGACATGGAAGGCATTGGCACGCAGTTGCTCGGCACCCTCGCCCACCACATCGAAGGCCAGCACCGCACCGCCCATGCCATTTTGCTGGCGCATGGCCAGCTCGTGCTGAGGATGGCTCTTGAGGCCCGGGTAGTACACACGCGCCACCTTGGGATGAGCTTCCAGCCAGGCGGCAAACTCCAGCGCTGCTGCGCTTTGCGCCTTGACGCGCAAAGCCAGGGTTTCCAGACCCTTCATCACCGTCCAGGCATTGTAGGGAGCGATGTTCAGACCACCGCTGCGCAAGAAAGTGCCCATGACCTTGTCCACGAGGGCAATGCTGCCGCAAACCGCACCGGCCATGACGCGGCCCTGGCCGTCGAGGAACTTGGTGCCCGAGTGCACGACGAGGTCGGCGCCGAACTTTACGGGCTGCTGCAGCACGGGAGTGGCGAAGCTGTTGTCCACGGCCAGCAGCGCGTTGTTGGCGTGCGCCAGCTCGGCCAGTGCGGCGATGTCGCAGAGATCGGTCAGCGGGTTGGTGGGCGTCTCGGCAAAAAGCATGCGCGTGTTGGGCTTGATGGCCGCCTTCCAGGCTTCGATATCGGTCTGCGAGACAAACGTGGTTTCCACGCCGAAGCGTGCCATCTCGGTTCCCAGCAGCTTGATGGTGGAGCCGAACATGGACTGCGAGCAGATCACATGATCGCCCGTCTTGAGCGCCGTCAGCGCCACCAGCAAGATGGCCGACATGCCGGTGGAGGTCGCTACCGCACATTCCGTGCCTTCCATGGCCGCCAGACGCTTTTCAAAGCTGGTGACCGTGGGGTTGCCAGTGCGGCTGTAGGTGAAGCCCGGCTCTTCATTGGCAAAGCGGCGCGCTGCGGTCGCCGCATCGGGCTGCACAAAGCTGCTGGTCATGTACAGGGCTTCGCAATGCTCGCCCCACTGACTGCGCTCGACCGCTTCGCGCACGGCCAGAGTTTCAGGATGCAAACCTTCGGGTAATGTCTTGTTGGTCACAATCGTCAAATCCAGATGGTTGGTACCGGTCATGAGTCCGCTGCAGACCGCCAATCAGGCCCGCACGCATGCTGCTCTACCAGCTTGACCGGCGGCACTCGCCATGCCGGTCTTTGAATATGCCTTGCTCATATTCCAAAGAATCCGAGTCAAATCAGACTCAAACGCTTTATGGACATACGTCATGTGCTCACTATTAAAGAGCACACCGACCGCGCGGCTCTGCCATTGTCCTCCCGAATGAAAAGGGTTGCCTAAGCAACCCTTTCCGACTCGGTCATTCGCTGCGCTTTAACGCTCAGCTTTCCTGAGCATTGGGCAGGGACAGGCGCGAAGTGTCTTCGCTCTCCTCTTCGCTGCCGCGGTTGCGGCCCTCGTTGAGCGCCGTCACCTCTTCATCGGAGATATCGCCGGTGATGTAGATGCCGTCGAAACACGATGCCTCGAAACCGCTCACCTGGGCATTGATCTTGCCCACGGCCTGCTTCATGGCTTCCACGTCCTGGTAGATCAGTGCGTCGCAGCCGATGACCTGGCGAATTTCCTCGACCGTACGGCCGTGAGCCACCAGCTCGGAGCGAGTGGGCATGTCGATGCCATACACGTTGGGGTGACGCACGGGAGGCGCCGCGGAGGCCAGATACACCTTGTTGGCACCGGCATCGCGCGCCATCTGCACGATTTCCTTGGAAGTGGTGCCGCGCACGATGGAGTCATCGACCAGCAGCACATTGCGACCCTTGAACTCGCTGCTGATGGCGTTGAGCTTCTGGCGCACCGACTTCTTGCGAGCGCCCTGACCCGGCATGATGAAGGTACGGCCCACATAGCGGTTCTTCACAAAACCTTCGCGATAGGGCTTGCCCAGCAACTGTGCCAATTGCATGGCGCTGGGGCGGCTCGATTCGGGAATGGGAATCACCGCATCGATTTCATTGGGCGGCACCATGGAGATCACACGCTTGGCCAGCGTTTCACCCATGTTCAAGCGAGCCTGATAGACCGAAATGCCATCCATGGTGGAGTCGGGACGTGCCAGATACACATACTCGAACACGCAGGGATTGAGCTGGGTCTTTTCAGCGCATTGCTGGCTCTCGACGCGGCCGTCGTTGTGCACGAAGATCGCTTCGCCGGGAGCGATGTCGCGCTCGAACTGATGGGTCGTACCTTCCAGCGCCACGGACTCGCTGGCCAGCATGATGGTGCCATCATTGCCGCGCCCCATGCACAGCGGACGAATGCCGAAGGGATCGCGGAAGGCCAGCAGGCCGTAGCCGGCGATCAGCGCGATCACGGCGTAAGAGCCCTTGATGCGCTTGTGCACCGCACGCACGGCCTTGAAGATTTCCTCGCTCTGCAGCGGAGCGCCGCTGGAGGCGCGGCCGATCTCGTGCGCCAGCACGTTGAGCAGGACCTCGGAGTCGCTTTCGGTGTTGGTGTGGCGATGGTCGGTATCCGCCAGTTCGCGGCGCAGTTGCTTGGCATTGGTGAGGTTGCCGTTGTGCACCATGACGATGCCGAAGGGCGCATTCACGTAGAAGGGCTGAGCCTCTTCCTCGCTGGAGGCATTGCCCGCCGTGGGATAACGCACCTGACCCAGCCCCACATCACCGGGCAGAGCACGCATATTGCGGGTGCGGAACACATCCTTCACCATGCCCTTGGCCTTGTGCATGAAGAACTTGCGTTCCTGCTGGGTCACGATGCCGGCTGCATCCTGCCCACGGTGCTGCAGCAGCAGCAAAGCGTCATAAATCAGCTGATTCACGGGTGTGGTGCTCACCACACCAACGATTCCACACATAGTTGCGTTCCATCTGTTCGCGAAAGTCGCCCTTCGCCACACTCGCCTGCTTCGCCACCCATTGGCTAGCCTGCGCTTTGATATCCGGCATGGCGGATCACGCCAACACCAAACTCTCGTCAGCACCCACTGCGTTTTACAGCAAGCACCTTAGCCACTTTCAACCCTTAGGTAAATTGCGGCAAAAAACTTCGCTTCAAGAGGAAGCCTTGGGCAGATACTGCCCCCACTCCTCTGGCAGAGTCGGCAGCACCCAGCCCAGCGCCTCGGTCAACCAGGGCGCCAGCATCGAGTCCTGCCACCACAAGGCCTTGTGCAGCGGCGTGTACTGGATCACCAGAGCCAGCACCAGCAGCAGCAGGCCACCACGCAAGACACCGAACAATGCGCCCAGGGTGCGATCCACAGGCCTCAGACCCACGGCTTCAATCAACTGCTTGGACAGCCAGGAGATCACTCCCCAGGCAAACATGGACCCCACCAGCAGCAGCACAAAGCCCGCCGCATAACGCAGCTGCATGTCCCAGCCATCCAGCGGCAGCCACACCGCCACCTCTTGCGCCCAGGTCCGCGCGACCATGAAGGCTACCAGCCAGCCCAGCAAGGACAGGACTTCATAGACCAGACCGCGCCAGGCCCCTAGCAACAAGGAGCCCAGCACAACGACCACAAAAATCCAGTCCAGCGTGCTCATCAATCAAACCGTTGCCGGAAAACCGGTCTCAAGCCTTGAACACCGATGCAGGCAAACCCAGGGCCTTGGCTCTGGCGGCAGCCTTCTCGGCTTCTTCGCGGCTCTTGAAAGGCCCCATGCGAACACGTGTGCGCTTGCCGTCCTTGGTATCCACGGTCTGGGTAAAGGCTCCGGCCCCCAGCTTGCCCTTGATTTCGTTGGCCTTGCCGACTTCGGCAAAGGCGCCGATCTGAACGATAAAGCGCTCGTTAGTCGCTGCAGCCTCCTTGGCCGGTGCTGCTTCCGAGGTACTGCGCCCCTCCAGCAGTGCACGGGCACGAGCGGCCTCGTCCACCTTGGGCGCCTCCGGCTTGTGCTTGGGCTCGGGTTTGGCTTCCGGCTTCTTGATCTCGGGCTTGACCTCGGCCTTGGGTTTTTCAGGCTTCGGTTCCGGCTTGCGCTCGGGCTTTACTTCCGGCTTGGGCTGAGGTTTGACCTCTGGCTTGGGCTCGGGCTTGACCTGAGATGCCACCGCGGCGGCAGTGCCGACGGCAGCCGCAGTGACTGCAGCCCCGACCACCGGCGCAGCAGGCGCCACAGCGGCCGCCGCAGGAGCTGCAGGCCTGGCCGAAGGCGCAAGCACTTCTTCGCCATCATCCAGAGAAGCATTGGCAGCAACACGCCCTGACGGTGCAGCCGTCTGGCTCGCCACCTGAGTGCCAGGCACGACCTCGGGAGCCGAGTTGGCCTGATCGGGAATTTCAATCGGAATATTGACCGGAATGGGACGTGGCTGCGTATCGAACAGCAGCGGGAAGCCCACCACACCGATCAGCACCAGCACGGCCGCCCCGATGAGGCGATGACGTGCGCGGCGGCGCATGGCTTCCACGCTTTCGCCCTGGGCCAAGCGGCTGGGGCGCTTGGCTCCGGCCACGGACTCGGCTTCGTCTTTTTTGCCAGGCCAACGGAAATTGAAAAATGCCATGAGTGAGGACTTGTTGAGGCCTGCCACCCGACAAAAGCCGGGGCGGCAGGCCGCTGACTCAGTGAGCCAGGTGTTTGGCGTTCAGACGAGGCGTGCCGTTTTGCAACACTCCGCCCACGGTGAAGAACGATCCAAAGACCACGATTCTATCAGCCGCCTCTGTTGCCGCGACTGCGGCATCCAGGGCCTGCTGGGGATTGGCAAAGGTCTGCATGCTCACATCTTTGCGGATCACGCCCTGGGCCTGCAACTGCTGCAGCTTGGCCTTGAGGTTTTCTGCCGAATCCGCACGCGGCGTCGGCAGATCGGTGAAATACCAGCGATCAACCAGCGGACCCACCTTGGTGAGCATGGGCTCCCAGTCCTTGTCGGCCATGGCACCGAATACGGCATGCGTGATCGGAAAGTAACCCATGGCATCGAGATTCGCCGTGAGCGCCGCCACCGAGTGCGGGTTGTGCGCCACATCCAGCACCAGCGTAGGCTGGCCGGGAACGATCTGGAAGCGACCGGGAAGCTCCACCATGGACAAGCCCGTGCGCACGGCCTGCGCCGTCACAGGCAGCTTGCCGCGAATGGCTTCATAGGCGGCCAACACGCCGGAAGCATTCATCAGCTGATTGGCACCGCGCAGCGCCGGATAGGCCAGCCCCGCATAGCGGCGGCCACGGCCGGCCCAGCCCCATTGCTGCTTGTCGCCGTCGTAGTTGAAATCCTTGCCGAAGCGCCAGAGGTCGGCACCGATTTCGGCCGCGTGATCGATCACGCTTTGCGGCGGCACGGGGTCGCTGACGATGACGGGACGACCGGCACGCATGATGCCGGCTTTTTCGCGGCCAATGCTTTCGCGATCGGGGCCCAACAGTTCCATGTGATCGAGATCGATGCTGGTGATGATGGCGCAGTCGGCATCGATGATGTTGGTGGCATCGAGCCGACCTCCCAGACCCACTTCCAGAATCGCCACATCCAACCTGGACAGACTCATCAGGCGCAATATCGCCAGCGTGGTGAACTCGAAGTAAGTGAGTGCAACCTCTTGTCCGTCCTTGACCCTGGCCTGCTCCACCGCTTCAAAATGCGGGATCAGCTCCTCGGCCTTGACGATCTCGCCACCCACGCGGCAGCGCTCTTCAAAGTGAACCAGATGCGGCGAGGTATAGACACCGGGGCGATAGCCGGACTGCAGGGCCACGGCCTCCAGCATGGCGCAGGTCGAACCCTTGCCATTGGTGCCGGCCACCGTGATGACGGGGCAGTCGAATTGCAGGCCCATGCGCTGTGCGACTTCACGCACGCGATCCAGACCCAGGGCGATGTTCTGGGGATGCAGGCGCTCGCAATAAGCCAGCCAGGCATCCAAGGTGGGGAATATGGTGTGCATACTGGGCGCTATTGTCGCCCACTGTCAGAGGCCCTATGGCTGCCGGCACTTGGCAAATGCGTTACATCTGACTCCAACCGTTTCACCGCTACCGAACACCATGAGCAAGATCACCACCGTCTACGGCATCCCCAATTGCGACACCGTCAAGAAAGCACGCAGCTGGCTCAGTGAGCAAGGTATTACTTACCAATTCCACGACTTCAAGAAACAAGGCGTTCCCGCCGAGCGTCTGCCCCAGTGGATGCAGGCTCTGGGCTGGGAAAAGCTGCTCAACCGCCAGGGCACGACCTGGCGCAAGCTCGATGACGCGACAAAGGCCTCTGCCGTGGATGCGCCCAGTGCCGCCGCCGTAATGCAGGAGCACGCCAGCACCATCAAGCGACCCGTGGTGGAATGGGCCGACGGGAAAATCACCGTCGGTTTCAAGGCCGATGAGTGGGATACGCTGCAAAACACATAAGCAACCGCTCACATTTACACATGGCTTTACCTAGTTTTACGGTGCCGAGTGCTTGAAATTTACGCAGATCCCCTAAACTTTTCGGTGATCTGATGCGTTAAAGCTTCAGAGACAGGAGAGATGTTGATGAAAACTCTGGCAGTTTTGACTTTGACCGCCGTGGCCGCCACCGGGGCCTATGCCCAGGAGCGCGGTCGCGTGCTGTCCTCGACCCCCATCACCCAGCAGGTCGCCGTGCCGCAGCAGGTCTGCAGCGACCAGCCGGTGGCGGTCGCTCCTCGCCCCACCGGTGCAGGTGCCGTGGTCGGAGCCATTGCCGGCGGCCTGATAGGCAATGCCATCGGTGGCGGTGGCGGCCGTGCCGCGGCCACGGCAGCCGGCGTGGTCGGCGGTGCCATGCTCGGCAATCAGGCCGAAGCCTCGGGCCCGGTGCAGTACCAGAACATGCGCCAGTGCAGCACGCAGACCTTCTACCAGAACCGTACCGTGGGCTACAACGTGACCTATGAGTACAACGGTCGCAACTACACCACGCAGACCGCCAACCCGCCCGGCCAATGGATTGCGCTGAATGTGCAGCCCGTGGCCAACGACCCGGTCTACAGCAACGACGGCTACTACAGCACCCAGACGCCTCCTCAGGGCGCCTACAGCACCAGCTATCCGCAAAACTACGACAGCGGCTATTACGCCCCTCAGCCCGTGGCGCCCACCTACTCGGCGTCCGACTATGTGGCGCCGCTGCTGATCGGCGCAGCCATTGGTGCGGGTGCCTATTACGCCACCCGCCCCCATTACTACCGACCCGGCTACCGTCCGGGCTGGCACGGTGGCCACGGCGGCCATGGCTGGCGCCGCTGATCCAAGCCGATCCGGCCTTGCGAACCGCTCAGGAGCCCCGTCACGGGGCTCTTGTTTTTCCTGCCTTTGCCGGGCATTCGCGCAGTTGCAAATCCCGTGGCCTAAAATCAATGCTTTTGATCTTCGACCACGCACAGCGTACCTCTCCATGACCACCGAAACCATCGCAGGCGTCAGCCTCACCACCAAGGCCAATGTTTACTTTGACGGCAAGTGCGTCAGCCACAGCTTCACGCTGGCCGACGGCACCAAGAAGTCGGTGGGCGTGGTGCTGCCTGCAACGCTGACCTTTGGCACCGCAGCCGCAGAAATCATGGAATGCGTGGGCGGCTCCTGCGAATACAAGCTCGACGGCAGCGACGAGTGGAAGAAGTCCTCGGCCGGCGAGAGCTTCCAGATTCCCGCGAACTCCAAGTTCGACATCCGCGTGACCGAGGCTTACCACTACATCTGCCACTACGCGTAATCCGCGCCTGGCCCGGCTTCGGGCCAGACCCGAGAATTTCAAGCCTTTTCAGCCCCAATCGCTTACCCATCAAGCGCTTGCAGCTATCACTTTGAAGAGAAATCTCATGGAAACCATTCTGCAACATGTTCCCGTCGGCCAGAAGGTCGGCATCGCCTTCTCCGGCGGCCTGGACACTTCTGCCGCTCTGCGCTGGATGAAGAACAAGGGTGCCCTGCCCTACGCCTACACGGCCAACCTGGGTCAGCCCGACGAAGCCGATTACGACGAAATCCCCCGCAAGGCGATGGAATATGGCGCAGAAAAGGCCCGCCTGATCGACTGCCGTCCCCAGTTGGCCAACGAAGGCATTGCCGCCATCCAGTCCGGCGCTTTCCACATTTCCACCGGCGGCATCACCTACTTCAACACCACGCCCCTGGGCCGTGCCGTGACCGGCACCATGCTGGTGGCCGCCATGAAGGAAGACGACGTCAACATCTGGGGTGACGGTTCGACCTTCAAGGGCAACGACATCGAGCGCTTTTACCGCTACGGCCTGCTCACCAATCCCGCGCTGAAGATCTACAAGCCCTGGCTGGACAGCAACTTCATCGACGAGCTGGGCGGCCGTGCCGAAATGTCGGCCTTCATGACCAAGGAAGGTTTCGGCTACAAGATGTCGGCCGAGAAGGCTTACTCCACCGACTCCAACATGCTGGGCGCCACCCACGAAGCCAAGGATCTGGAGTTCCTGAACTCCGGCATCCGCATCGTGAACCCCATCATGGGCGTGGCTTTCTGGAAGCCCGAAGTCGAAGTCAAGGCAGAAGAAGTCTCGATCACCTTCGAAGAAGGCCGCCCCGTGGCCATCAACGGCAAGGAATACACCGATGCCGTGGAAGTCTTCCTGGAGCTGAACCGCATCGGCGGCCGCCACGGCCTGGGCATGAGCGACCAGATCGAGAACCGCATCATCGAAGCCAAGAGCCGCGGCATCTACGAAGCCCCCGGCATGGCCCTGCTGCACATTGCCTACGAGCGTCTGGTGACCGGCATCCACAACGAGGACACCATCGAGCAGTACCGCATCAACGGCCTGCGCCTGGGCCGTCTGCTGTACCAGGGCCGCTGGTTCGACCCCCAGGCCATCATGCTGCGCGAATCCTCGCAGCGCTGGGTGGCCCGCGCCGTGACCGGCACCGTGACGCTGGAACTGCGCCGCGGCAACGACTACTCCATCCTGAACACCGAGTCGCCCAACCTGACTTACGCTCCCGAGCGTCTGTCCATGGAAAAGGTCGAAGACGCGCCTTTCAGCCCCATCGACCGCATCGGTCAGCTGACCATGCGCAACCTGGACCTGATCGACACCCGCGCCAAGCTGGCCATCTACTCGCAAGCCGGCCTGCTGAGCGTGAGCAGCGCCAACGCCCTGCCACAGCTGGGCAACGACAAGAAGTAATTCGGTTCGCCTGCGTGAAAAAGCCGCTGCACTGCAGCGGCTTTTTTCATGCCGAATACGCCTCAATCGCTTTTAGGCAAAGCGATTGAAGCTAGCAGTATCGAGGCATCAGCGATTGATCTGGTGCACCTGCTGTTCCAGCTGCCCCACATAGGCTGCCGTGCTGTTGTCCGACTCCTGGGCGCGCTGCACCAGATGCGCTTCCAGCACATCGAGCCGAGCCATCACCTCTTCCTTGTCCCTGGCATGCAGTGCTTCCAGCACACCGCGCAGTTCGGTGAAACGCGAAGCCTCGGCCTTGTCGGCCAGATCGCGCTGGGCCTGCATCTCCTTGGCGTGGCGGCGTGCCTCCAGCAGCACCGAGCCTTGCATCCACAGCACATAGGCGATGAAGAACACGCTCAGCAAAATCGTCAGCGCCAGCATGAGCACGCCCAGCGGTGCCTGGATTTCGGTCAGGCCCAGCGAAACCGTTGCAGGTGTGGACAGCGCCGTCCAGTTGAAGGCTGCCAACACGGCAATCAGGGCCACGATGATGGCAATGCAGATGGTGCGAAAGTTCATGCTCTTCTCCTTGTACTCCGGAATGCCTTGTTTTAACCCAAGATCGCATCGGCTTGCGTCAGCAAGCGCCAGAAATGACAAAGCCGCTGTTGCCAGCGGCCCTGTCGTCATGATGCGTTCAGATCAGCGGCATGCGCCGGCTCAATTGGTCTCCGACAATTGCTCGAGGATCGCGGGATTCTCCAGAGTGCTGGTGTCCTGGGTAATCGCTTCTCCCTTGGCCAGCGAGCGCAGCAGGCGGCGCATGATCTTGCCGCTGCGGGTCTTGGGCAGGTTGTCGCCGAAGCGGATGTCCTTGGGCTTGGCAATCGGGCCGATCTCCTTGGCCACCCAGTTGCGCAGTTCGGTCGCAATCTGCCTGGCCTCTTCGCCCGTGGGCTTGCCGCGCTTGAGCACCACAAAGGCGCAGATGGCTTCGCCGGTCAGGTCGTCGGGACGGCCGACCACGGCGGCCTCGGCCACCAGATCGGTCTTGGCCACCAGGGCCGACTCGATTTCCATGGTGCCCATGCGGTGGCCCGAGACATTGAGCACATCGTCGATACGGCCCGTGATGCGGAAATAGCCGCGATCCTCGCTGCGCACGGCGCCGTCGCCGGCCAGGTAATAGCCCTTGAGCTCTTCGGGGAAGTAGCTCTTCTTGAAGCGCTCGGGGTCGCCCCAGATGGTGCGAATCATCGAGGGCCAGGGCTTCTTCACCACCAGGATGCCGCCGGCGCCATTGGGGATCTCGTTACCGGCCTCGTCGACGATGGCCGCCGTGATACCGGGCAGGGGCAGGGTGCAGGAGCCGGGCACCAGAGGCGTGGCACCGGGCAGCGGCGTGATCATGTGGCCGCCGTTCTCGGTCTGCCAGAAGGTATCCACGATGGGGCAGCGCTCGCCGCCCACATGCTTGTGATACCACATCCAGGCTTCGGGATTGATGGGCTCGCCCACCGAGCCCAGCAGACGCAGGCTGGACAGATTCCAGTTCTTCGGGTGGACGCTGGGGTCGGAGTCCGCCGCCTTGATCAGCGAGCGTATGGCCGTGGGGGCCGTGTAGAAGATGCTGCACTGGTGGCGCTCTATCATCTGCCAGAAGCGGCCCGCATTGGGGAAGGTCGGCACGCCTTCGAACACGATCTGCGTGGCACCGGCAGCCAGCGGGCCATAGGCCACATAGCTGTGGCCGGTGATCCAGCCGATATCGGCCGTGCACCAGAAGACATCGCTGTCCCTGGCATCGAAAGTCCATTCGAAGGTCTGCTTGGCCCACAGCACATAGCCGCCGGTGGCATGCTGCACGCCCTTGGGCTTGCCGGTGGAGCCGCTGGTATAGAGGATGAAGAGCGGGTGCTCGGCATTGACAGGCACGGCTTCGCACTCGGTGGACTGGCCGGCCAATGCCTCGGTGAAGCTGATGTCGCGGCCCGCGACCATATTGCAGGCAGTGGCCGTGCGCTCATAGACCAGCACGCTCTTGACGGCTTCGCAGCCGCCCAGCGCAAGCGCGTCGTCGACGATGGCCTTGAGCGGCAACTCCTTGCCGCCGCGCATCTGGTAGTTGGAAGTGACGACCAGACTGGCACCCACGTCCACAATGCGCTCCTGTACGGCCTTGGCCGAGAAACCGCCGAACACCACGGAATGCGTGGCGCCGATGCGTGCACAGGCCTGCATGGCCACCACACCCTCGATGGTCATGGGCATGTAGATCAGCACGCGATCGCCCTTTTGCACGCCGCGCGCCTTGAGCGCATTGGCGAACTGGCTCACGCGGGCGAGCAACTCTTTGTAAGTGACCTTGGTGACCTCGCCGCCGTCGGCTTCAAAGATGATGGCCGTCTTGCTCTCCACGGGCGTGCCCATGTGCTTGTCCAGACAGTTGGCGCTGGCGTTGAGCTCGCCGTCGGCAAACCATTTATAGAAAGGCGGGTTGCTCTGGTCCAGCACCTGGGTGAAGGGCTTGGTCCACTGCACGTTCTCGCGGGCCAGCCGTGCCCAATAGCCTTCATAGTCGCGCTCGGCTTCATCGCACAGGGCCTGGTATTGCGCCATGCCCGAGATGCGGGCCTTGGCGGCGAAATCCGCAGGGGGCGGGAACACACGGTTTTCCACCAGCACGGATTCGATGGTTGATGTCGCAGCGCTCATCGTTTTGTCTCCTGATGCATAAGCAATGAAATAATTGTGGGTGTACTGTCAAGGCTCGGTCTTACACCCCACTGACTGAAATTGAGAAGCGGCTTTTGCGCGCCGTCAAGCCCGTCATTCGCTCCCATTTTTGCAGCAGAAAGTGCCTGCTTGGTGTTGATTTGCTTGCATTTTTTTCAAAACACCCTGGAACAAACCCTTAGAATCGCGCACCTGCTGCTGCAGAGGCCTGAGCCCACATTACGGCCTGCTCTCGAAGGCGCAGGCAGTCCGGGACGCGGCCCCAGCAAAACCAGTCTTACAAGGTGGCGGCATCCCGTTGCCCACCCATCGCATACAGTCCGCCCCGAGCACACATCATGAGCCGCACCCCTTCCGACGAAGCAGGCAACTCCACCCACCACACGCCGCATGGCGGCTTCCAGCCCTCTGGCGCATTGCGCCCCCTGCCCTCGCTGATCTTTGCCAGCCGCTGGCTGCAGCTGCCGCTGTACCTGGGTCTGATTGCCGCCCAAGGTGTCTATGTCTGGCACTTTCTGCTGGAGCTCTGGCATCTGGTGGAGGCAGTCTTCGGCAATCAGGAAGCCCTGCATGCCCTGATCACCAATATTGGCTACAAAAGCGATGTCCAGATCACCCATCTGAACGAAACCATCATCATGCTGGTGGTACTGGCCTTGATCGATGTGGTCATGATCTCCAACCTGCTGATCATGGTCATCGTGGGTGGCTATGAAACCTTTGTCAGCCGCATGGGCCTGGAATCCCACCCCGACCAGCCCGAGTGGCTGAGCCATGTGAATGCCTCGGTACTCAAGGTCAAGCTGGCGCTGTCCATCATCGGCATCAGCTCCATCCACCTGCTCAAAAGCTTTATCAACGCCGGCAGCTATGAAGTACAGGTGCTGATGTGGCAGACCATCATCCACGTGGTCTTCCTGCTCAGCGCCCTGGCCATTGCGCTGACCGACAAGCTCACCCAAAGCGCTCATCATTGAGACAGCACGTCCTCCTGAAAAAGCCCCGCATGGTTGACCATGAAGGGGCTTTTTTCATGCCCATGGCAGCGGCAAAACGCGTCAAAAGCTGACAACCGGCAAAAAAAAGCCCTCGGTAGGCTGCCACGCCTTATCTATCAAGCACTTGCGCCTCCTGTTTTTGCGTATGCAAATGTTTCAATGGCGCGATTTCCGGCGGATGCGGGCGGCAAAGCTTACAGTCTGATTTGACGCATAAAACCCAATTCGATATATTAAAAAGTCATTTACAACCTGCCGTGCAGGTCGTCACCGCATTGTTGAGATGCGGTTGACTCACTTCCCGGCGGATCGTTGTGTCAATTCATGAGCGCTTGCCGCTCTTTGGCGCAGCCCCGTCAACCGGGCCGAAACACGGCCCTGATGTAGGGGGCTCTCCCCGGCCGATATTGCCGGGGTTGGCCTGACAAGAAGCCGTGCAGACACGTGCCAGTCGGTACCTGATCTGCCAGCCAGCTGCTTCTTCCAATTTGCCAGCTCTTGCGCACACCTGGCTGTGCCATCCGGGCTGAAAACTCGGCGCCATCGCTGCGCCATCTGCATTGCGCAGCCCTGTCCACAAGGCCGGGCTGAGCTGCGGCATCAGGGCTTTTATTTTGGCTTGTGCGCCAGCGCCCACCGGCATTGCCGGCTGTGGGCGCTGGACTGTGTTCCATCTCATCAAAAAGGAGAACGCCACAGTGGCCAAGCAAATCGCTATCGATCATGTCTTCAAGGTCTTCGGCAACGATCCGAAAACCGCGCTCAACCTGGTGAAACAGGGCCGGAGCAAGCAGGAGATCCTCGCCCAGACCGGGCAATCCATCGGCGTGTTCGACGCCGACTTCACCATCGAGGCCGGTGAAATCTTTGTGGTCATGGGCCTGTCGGGCTCGGGCAAATCCACCCTGGTGCGCATGCTCAATCGCCTGATCGAGCCCACCAGCGGCCGCATCCTGGTCGACGGCCAGGACATCAATACGCTCAATGACAAGGAACTGCGCGCGCTGCGCCGCAAGGACATCTCCATGGTGTTCCAGTCCTTTGCCCTCATGCCCCACCTCACGGTGCTGGACAACACGGCCTTTGGTCTGGAGCTGGCCGGCGTGGACCGCGCCACGCGCCAGCAGCAGGCGCAGGATGCCCTGGAGCAGGTAGGCCTGGGTGCCTGGGGCGCCAGCTATCCGGACGAGCTCTCCGGTGGCATGCAGCAGCGCGTGGGCCTGGCCCGCGCGCTGGCCTCCGACCCGTCCATTTTGCTGATGGACGAGGCCTTCTCGGCACTGGACCCCATCATCCGCACCGAGATGCAGTCCGAACTGTTGCGTCTGCAGGAAATCAAGCGCCGCACCATCGTCTTCATCTCTCACGATCTGGACGAAGCCATGCGCATTGGCGACCGCATCGCCATCATGAAGGACGGCATGGTCCAGCAGGTCGGCACGCCCGACGAGATTCTGCGCAATCCCGCCAACGACTATGTGCGCACCTTCATTCAGGGCGTGGATGCGGCAGCTGTATTCAAGGCCTCTGACATCGCTCGCCAGGCGCTGACCGTGATTTCAGAGCACAGCGACCGCGGTTGCCGCGCCGCGCTTCGCCTGCTGGAGGACTCCGACCGCGATTACGCCTATGTGCTCAATGCACGCAAGCGCTTTCTGGGCGTGGTCTCGTCGCAGTCGCTGCGCGATGCGCTGCACGGCCACGAGGGAATGCTGGGCCTCAAGCACGCCTTTATCTCCGATGTGAAGCCCATCGCCAGCAGCACGCCGGTGGCCGAGCTGTTCGGCACCGTGGCCACTCCGGCCTACCCGCTGCCTGTGGTGGATGAAGAAGGCAAATACCTGGGCGTTATCAGTCGCACCACCATGCTCAAGTTCCTGGATCGAGCCACCCCGCCGGTGCCGCCACCCCAGAAGGAAATTCCGCCCATCAAGCTGGACCAGCACTTCCAGCCCAAGTCCAACACGCAAGCTGCCCAGCACGCAGCGCAATAAAAGAAGGGAGCCGATTTGAACGATAACGCACTGAACAACCCCAACACAGAAACCACCAGCACGGCTTTTGACGACCCGTGGGCCGCAGCCTCTGCGCCCGCCACCGAGCCGGCCAGCGCCAATGTCACTAGCTCGGCGGCAGATGCCGATCCCTGGGCTGCCTCCTATGCCGATGCGGATGCCGGCTCAGGCACCGATGCCTGGAGCAGCGGCGATGCTGCCAGCCAGGCCAGCAGCACCGACTGGCTCAGCGCGCCCTCGCCCACCGATGTGCCCGAGCATGACGGCGGCATAGGCCAGCTCTGGCACCAGATCACCACCGAAGGCCTGCCCGTGCAGGACTCGATCAACAACGGCCTCACCTGGGTGGTTGATCATTTCCGCCCCTTCTTCCAGGCCGTTCGTACCCCCATCGACGCCACGCTCAACGGTGTGACCGATGTGCTGCAGACCATCCCCATGCCCGCACTGGTGCTGCTGATTGCCCTGCTGGCCTGGCAGTTTGCAGGCCGCAAACTGGCCATTGGCTCGGCAGTTTCGCTGCTGATTGTGGCCCTGCTGGGCATCTGGTCCGAAGCCATGGTCACGCTGGCCCTGGTGCTGACCTCGCTGTTCTTC
This sequence comes from Comamonas sp. NyZ500, assembly GCF_016772095.1. Taxonomy (NCBI): domain Bacteria; kingdom Pseudomonadati; phylum Pseudomonadota; class Betaproteobacteria; order Burkholderiales; family Comamonadaceae; genus Comamonas; species Comamonas sp. NyZ500. The sequence continues at coordinate 17,328 of NZ_JAEIJE010000008.1, forward strand.
TGCATCGTGATCGGCCTGCCCGTCGGCATCTTGCTGGCCAGCAGCGACCGTGCCCAGCGCTGGACGCGCCCACTATTGGACGCCATGCAGACAACACCGGCCTTCGTCTATCTGGTGCCGGTGGTCATGCTGTTCGGCATTGGCAATGTGCCCGGAGTGATCGTGACGATTGTGTTTGCCCTGCCGCCGCTGATCCGCCTGACCAACCTGGGCATTCGCCAGGTACGCCCCGACCTGATCGAGGCCAGCCGTGCCTACGGTGCCTCGCCCGCTCAGTTACTGTGGAAAGTCCAGCTGCCGCTGGCCATGCCTTCCATCATGGCCGGTATCAACCAGGCGCTGATGCTGTCGCTGTCCATGGTGGTGATTGCTTCCATGATCGCCGTGGGCGGTCTGGGCCAGATGGTGCTGCGCGGCATCGGCCGTCTGGACATGGGTCTGGCCACCGTCGGCGGCCTGGGCATCGTGCTGCTGGCCATCGTGCTGGACCGCATCACCCAGGCCATGGGCGAGCCCAAGCGCGGCAGTGCCCGCTGGTGGGCCACCGGCCCAGCTGGTCTGGCCGTGCGTCTGCTGGGCAACAAGCGCTCGGCACCGGCTCCCAAGCCCGGCAGCGAAGCCACCAAGCCAGCAACGATCTGAATCAAGAACAAGGAGAACGCATGAGTACAGCCACCAACACTGCCAGCATCCGCCACGGCCTGGGCCACTGGCTGCTTGCCAGCACAGCCGCAGCCTCCATGGCCCTGTCCATGGTGAGCACCGCTGCCTTCGCTGCCGACGAGCTTCCAGGCAAGGGCGTCAAGGTCCAGCCGCTCAAGAGCTCGATTGCCGAAGAAGCCTTCCAGACCCAGCTCGTCATGAAGGCCCTGGAAAAGCTGGGCTACGAGGTCCAGCCCATGAAGGAAGTGGAATACCCCACGGCCCATATTGCACTGGCCAACGGCGATGCCACCTTCATGGCCAATCACTGGAACCCGCTGCACGCCGACTACTACAAGAATGCGGGCGGCGACGCCAAGCTCTACCGCAAGGGCGTGTTCTCGGCCAATGCGGCCCAGGGCTATCTGATCGACAAGAAGACGGCCGATGCGTACAAGATCACGAATCTGGGTCAGCTCAAGAGCCCCGAAATTGCCAAGCTCTTCGACACAGACGGTGACGGCAAGGCCGACCTGACGGGCTGCACGCCGGGCTGGGGCTGCGAAGCCATGATCGAGCACCAGCTTGGCGCCTACAAGCTGCGCGACACGGTCACTCACAAGCAGGGCACCTATTCGGCGCTGATGGCCGACACCATCACGCGCTACAAGGCCGGCAAGCCCATCCTCTACTACACCTGGACGCCCTACTGGGTGAGCAATGTGCTCAAGCCCGGCAAGGATGTCGTGTGGCTGGAGGTCCCGTTCTCCGCGCTGCCCGGCGAGCAGTCCGGCACGGACACCAAGCTGGCCAACGGCAAGAACTACGGCTTCATTGCCAACAACCAGCAAATCGTGGCCAACAAGGCCTGGGCCGAGCAGAACCCTGCGGCAGCCAAGCTGTTTGAAATCATCAAGCTGCCCGTAGGCGACATCAACGCCCAGAACTACATGATGAGCCAGGGCCAGAACAAGGCCTCCGACATCGAGCGTCACACCGACGGCTGGATCAAGGCCCATCAGAAGACTTTCGACGGCTGGATCAGCCAGGCACTGGCGGCTGCCAAGAAGTCCTGATCACACCCTCGAATCACGGCGACCGCTACGGCGGCCGCCGTTTTTTTATCACCGGACCGCCCCAAGATAAAACGCCCCTCCTGGAGGGGCAGCGAACCACACGCAGTGGGGAGCGTGGGGTGTCATTTGCAATCAGGCCGCAGGCCCAACCAAACCAAGGAGAGACAAGAACAATGAGCAAGTCTGTGCAGACCCCGACCCCAAACCGACGCGCCAGGCGCCAGCTGCTGCTGGGCACGGCCGGAGCCGCGGCGCTGAGTCTGGGCCAGTCACCAAGCTGGGCAGCCGGCCAGAATGCGCCTGGCAATGCGCTTCCCGGCCAAGGCATCACCGTGCTGCCCGTCAAGAGCGCTCTGGCCGAGGAGAACTTCCAGACACTGCTGGTGATGAAGGCGCTGCAGCAACTGGGCTACACCGTCAAGCCCTGGGAAGAGCTGGACTACCCGCTGATCCACGTGGCCGTGGCCAATGGCGATGCCAGTTTCATGGCCAACCACTGGAACCCGCACCACGCCGAGTTCTATCAGCAGGCCGGCGGCGACGCCAAGCTCTCGCGCAAGGGCGTGTATGCAGCCGGTGCGGCCCAGGGCTACATGATCGACAAGAAGACGGCCGACGAACACAAGATCACCCATCTCGACCAGCTCAAGGATCCTGGACTGGCAGCCCTGTTCGATATCGACGGCGACGGCAAGGCCAATCTGATCGGCCCCAACGCCGGCTGGGGCGGCGAGGCCGTGGTGGCCCACCAGATCAAGGCTTTCGGTCTGGAAAGCACCGTCAGCTACACCCAGGGCAACTATCCGGCCCTGATTGCCGACACGCTGGCGCGCTTCAAGGCCGGCAAGCCTGTGCTGTACTACGCGTGGACGCCCTACTGGCTCAGCAATGTGCTGCGCCCGGGACAGGAAGTGGTGTGGCTGCAAGTACCGCGCTCCTCCATGCCCGGCGTGCAGGCCGGCACCGACACCCGGCTGCCCAATGGCCGCAACTACGGCTTTCCGCTCAACAACGAGTACATCGTGGCCAACAAGCTCTGGGTCGAACAGAACCCCGCTGCCGGCAAGCTGTTCGAGATCATGCAGATTCCCATCAGCGATATCAGCCGCCAGAACCAGCTGCTGCGCGAAGGGGAAAGCAAGCCCGCCGATATCCACCGCCATGTGGACGCCTGGATCAAGGGCCATCAGAAGACTTTTGACGCCTGGATTGTCCAGGCCAAGGCCGCAGCCCTGAAATCCTGATTCGCCAACGGCGCACCGAACCGGGTTCGGGCGCCGTTTCTTTCATCAACCCTCTCGCTTTTTTCATGCCGATTTCGGGGTAGGCACCCAGCATCCAAGGAGTATTCATGCACCGCGACACGCCCGCACATTCCCCTCTCCCAACCCTGCAGCCCCGATACCGCTATCTGGTTGCCATCGCCTTGCTGAGCTTTGGTGCTGCTGCCGCTCAAGCACAAACGAGCTCTGGCGATCTGCCCGGCAAAGGCGTCTCGGTGCAACCGCTCAAGGGCACGGTGGATGAGGAAATGTTCCAGACCCTGCTGGTTTCGCGTGCTCTGGAGAAGCTGGGCTACCGGGTACAGCCCGTCAAGAGCCTGGAAAACGGCACCCAGCATGTGGCCGTGGCCCAGGGCGATGCCACCTTTACCGCGACTCATTGGATGCCTCTGCACCGTGCCTTCTATGAGAGCAATGGCGCAGACAAGGCCTTCTATCGCGCCGGCACCTATTCGCGCAATGCGGTCCAAGGCTATCTGATCGACAAGGCCACGGCCGAGAAGTACCGGATCACCAGCATCACGCAACTCAAGGACCCCAAGCTGGCGGCGCTATTCGACACCGACGGCGACGGCAAGGCCGACCTGACGGGCTGCAACCCCGGCTGGGGCTGCGAGCTGGCCATCAACAAACATCTCAAGGGACTGGATCTGGAGTCCAGCATCACCCACAGGCAAGGCAATTACCAGGCCTTGATTGCCGACACCATCACCCGCTACAAAAGCGGCAAGCCCATTCTCTACTACGTCTGGACCCCGTTCTGGGTGAACACCGTGCTGCGCCCGGGCAAGGAGGTCAGCTGGCTGGAGGTACCCAATGTCCCCGGGGCACAGGGCGAGGACCAGACCCAGCTGCCCAATGGCAAGAACTACGGCTTCCAGCTCAATCAGCAATACATCCTGGCCAACAAGGCCTGGGCCGAGAAAAATCCGGCCGCTGCCAAACTGTTTGCCGTGATGCAGCTGCCCATTGAGGACATCAACGCCCAGAACATGCGCATGCGCCAGGGCGAGAGCAGCTCGGCCGACGTCAGCCGCCATGTGGACGGCTGGATCAAGGCCCATCAGCAGACTTTTGACAGCTGGCTGGAGCAGGCTCGCGCCGCTGCCAGATAAGTATCAAAAACGGCTACAGCGCTTTATGGCAAAGCGCTGGCAGCTATCAAAAATGCTTTCGGCAGCGGGCAGCTGCCTACCAGTTGGCCTTGGCATTGCGGCAGGCCGCCTGGCTGGACAGGGCGACAAAGCGCTCCACCCGCAGCGCCAGCATCTTGCGCCCCTGTCGAGCCAGCACCGGATCAGCCACGGCTCGCTCCACCACCCTGCCCTGCACCTCGGCCAGCATGGCGACGGTGGCGCTGCTGCGCGTGTTCAGATAGGCCTGCTCCAGCAGCACGCTGTCTCCCTCGGGCAGCACGCCGATGATCTGGCCGCTTTCGCATTCCTGAAACCGGGCCGTCTCGCCGTCCAGGCTGTACAGTCCCTGCCAGCGCCCGCTTTCCTCGCTAGGCTTGAGGCCTGCAGCGGCAGGGCCGGCCTGCCTGACCTCGGTCTGGGCCTGGGCCTGCTTCTTCCCCGTCAGACCGGTCCAGGTCTTGTCCCAGGTCTGGGAAACCTTGTCCGTCATGCCGGACAAGCTCGAACAGGCGGTCAAACCCGTCACCACAATGACACTGGCCGCCAGGCGCCACAGCTTGCTCTGCATGAATACCTCTGATTTTCCAAAAGCAGGCACGTTAACAGACAGCGGCAGCCTTCAATTGCTGCAGATATCTCTATGCAACAAAGTGTTGCATACATAATCAGCGATCTCTTGAACCAATGCAGCCATGAGCCAACCCACCGCCCCCATCGTCCACGGCACCGAAGATGTGCTGATTGCCCTGTGCAACTCCGTCTCGCGCGTGCTGCAGGTGGCCACCCAGTGCCCGATCCAGTACTCGGGCATGGTGCAACGCATCACCAAGACCAGTCTCAAACCCGATATCGGCTGCTTTGTGCTGATCGATGGCGGCTTTTCTGCGCTCATCATCATCAACTTCTCGGCCGATGCGGCCATGGAGCTATACCGCAGCTATCTGCTGTCCATGGGCATGGCCGAGAGCGATCTGGCCAGTTCCTATACCTCGGACGATGTGAGCAACGTCATGGGCGAACTGATGAACCAGGTCGTTGGCGACTTCACCAGCAAGGTGCAGCGCGAACTGCAGACCCATATCGCGCAAAGCCAGCCCAAGATGATCCGCCTGAACAAGCAGGTCAATCTGAGCGTGGATGCCAATCTGGATGCCCCGGAAGCGCGCCGCGTGACCTTCTACACAGGCAACAACAACATCTTCTATCTGGAGATGGCGGTGGATCACATGGAGTTCATCAAGATCAAGGACTTCGAGGCCCAGGAAAAACCGGACCCTGATCTTGTCATGGCCCAGGCCCATGAAGCCCAATCTGGACAAGCACCTGCCGCTATCAATACTGCTGTAGCCTCCAGCGACACCGACGACCTGCTCAAGTCGCTGGGCCTCTAAGGCAAGAGCGACGGCCCGGGAGCTCGCGTTTGCACGTGATCGGTCTTGCGTCGGCGGCGCTTACCTGCCTTTTTCTGCCGGCAGGCCCGGTCTTACCGCATCGGCCATTGCGAGAATAAAGGCGCGTAGCTTTTGCACATCGTCGTCGCTGAGCTTGCCCGCAAAATCGGGCATGCCACGCGAGGTGGCCGGGCCGTTGATGATGAAGCTGCCCAGATTGTCAATCATGGCCGCAGGCAGATAGGTCAGGCTGGGCAGGGCCCCGCCCTTGCTGATGCCAGGATAGCCGTGACAGGCAATGCAGTTGCTGTTGTAGAGTGCGGCACCGGCCGGCACCAGTTGCTGGTCGTACTGGAGCCCACCGATCAGGGCATTCATCTGATAGGCCACCCGTTCCGGCATCGGGGCCTTGCCTCCCAGCACAAAGGTATAGACCGTGCCGGGGCTCTTGAAGTCGGCCACGCGGTCACCCAGGCCAAAAGCACCACCCCAGCCCACGGCAATCGAGACATATTGCCGGCCGTCCAGTTCATAGCTCACCGGTGCCGCAATCACGCCGCTGCCCATGGGAGCCGCCCAGAGCTTTTTGCCGCTTCTGGCGTGATAGGCCACCAGCCGCGCATCGGCCGTTCCCTGAAAGACCAGATCGCCGGCCGTCGCCAGCGCTCCGCCATTCCAGGGCGAGACATGCTTTTGATGCCAGGCTTCCTTTTGCCGCACCGGGTCCCAGGCGATCAGGCGACCAAAGGGCAGGCTGCTGGGCTCCAGCATCACGCGCCCCGTATTCCAGCCGGTATTGCTCATGAGCTGGCCCGGCGTATTGCTGTTGAAGCCGGTCCAGTTCGGATCGTCGGCCATGGCAGTGGGAATATGCTGGGTCGGAATATAGGCCAGCCCTGTCTGCGGGCTATAGGCCATGGAATGCCAGTTATGCGCCCCCAGGGGGCCGGGAATGATCTCGGCCTTGCCGGCGCTGCGCACGGCCTCCTCCATGAGGGGACGGCCGTTGCCGTCATAGCCCCTGGCCCAGTTCACGGGCACAAAGTTCCTCGCGGAGATGAATTTTCCGCTCTGGCGGTCGATCACAAAAAAGTAGCCGTTCTTGGGCGCATGCAGCAACACCTTGCGCAGCTTGCCGTCAATTCTGATGTCAGCCTGCACGATATCCTGGGCAGAAGTGAAGTCCCAGTTATCACCCGGCGTTTCCTGGTAGTGCCATTTGTAGGCACCCGTGTCCGGGTCCAGCGCCACGATGGAGCCTAGATAGAGGTTGTCTCCCCCCGCAGGACTGCGCTTGCGGTGCGCCCAGGGTGAGCCATTGCCCACGCCGATATACATCTGATCGAGTTCTGGGTCGAACACCAGCGAGTTCCAGACCGTTCCGCCACCGCCGCTCTCCCAATACCTGCCTGCCGGGTCCCAGGTTTTGGCCGCCTCCTCCAGCGCCTTGCTCTCATAAGCCCGAGCCGGATCGCCTGGCACGGTATAAAAGCGCCAAACCTGCTTGCCGGTCTCGGCGTCATAGGCCGTCACATAACCGCGAGCACCATATTCGGCGCCGCCATTGCCGATATAGACCTTGCCCTTGAACACTCGCGGAGCGCCCGTGATGGTGTATGAAAAATTCTTGTTGTCTATGGTGTCCGTGGACCAGACCTGCCGGCCCGTGGCAGCGTCCAGCGCAATCAGCCGCCCGTCGAAGGCAGCCACAAACACCTTGCCCTTGTAGACGGCCACACCGCGGTTGACCACATCGCAGCAGCCCTTGTAGGCCATCTCGCGCGGCACCTGTGGGTCGTAGGTCCACAGCGCCTTGCCCGTGCGTGCATCCACTGCATGCACCACGCTCCAGGGGGCGGAAACATACATCACGCCATTCACCACGATGGGGGTGGCTTCCACGCCGCGCGACGAATCGAGCTTGTACGACCAGGCCAGGCCCAGTTGGTCCACATTGCCACTGTGGATCTGCTTGAGCGGGCTGAAGCGATTTTCCTGATAGTTCAGCCCATGGCTGGGCCAGTCCTTGCCGGTCCTGGCATTGGCTTCGATATGAGCGTCATCCACATGCTGCCCAGCCAGCGCCGGCATGGACAGCCAGCCCAGCAATCCTGCAACGGCCAGGCTCACCAAACGCCGGTTTGGCCTGTGGTGGGTGCGGATGCACGCAGGGTTTTGCATAGAGTCTGTCTCCTGTGGTGATGGGGTCGTTCTGCCGCAGTTCTCCCGCCAGCTTCGGCAAATTCTTGGGCAAGCAGGAGCAGCTCACATCACAGGCAAATCCGCACTCCGTTTGGACGATGCGTCGCACGCCTGACAAGGTGCCATGTCCGACGACAGCAGGTCACAGCATCCTTGCCTAAAACCCTGTTAACAAGATAAATACTGTTTGCGCAATAATTTGAATACCAACTATTTAAATGCATTCGGAATGTCCAGCACCGCCTCACTGTCCAGTCGTCAGCGCCAGCTCATGTTCGTCATGGCGCAGGTCAACAAGCAATGGCGCCGCACGCTGGACAAGGTCCTGGCACCCCTGGGTCTGACGCAGGCGCTGTGGCTGCCCCTGGTCCACCTGGAGCGCAGTGCGGGTGCCATGCGGCAAAAGGACCTTGCTCTGGCACTGGCGCTGGACAGCTCTTCCATCGTGCGACTGATTGACGGCCTTCAGGCCCAAGGCTGGGTGGAGCGCATCGACGATGCCGATCGGCGCGTCAAGCGCATACAGCTCACGGCGGCCGGACTGCTTCAGGTCGAGACCGTCAAGACCATCGTGGCGGATGTCCGCAGCGAAGTCATGCAGGAGCTGCCCCCCGATCTGCTGGACGCCACACTGGATGCACTGGAAATCATGCTGGAAAAGATGGCTGCGCTGGAAGCAAGCGCCAGCGAGGGCTCCCAGCCCGAAAGCTGAACTAGCGCCACACGCAACAGAACCCTCACAGCCAGTTCCGGATTTCACTTGTATGCAAAGTCCCGTCACCCCTGTACGCAAAGCGCCGCTCTGGCTGCTGGTCATGGTCACCATTGCCGGCACCATGGCCATGCATATGTTCATCCCGGCTCTGCCCGATGCTGCTCGCCACTTCGGCGCCAGCAGCGGACAGATGCAGCAGACCATCACCGTCTACATCCTCGGCCTGGCACTGGGCCAGCTGATCTACGGCCCCATGTCGGATGCACTGGGCCGCCGCCCTCTGCTGCTGGTCGGACTGTGTCTCTACACCGTCGCCAGCCTTGCGGCCTTTCTGGCCCCCAGCGCGAATATGCTGATTGGTGCGCGCCTGATTCAGGCTCTGGGCGGCTGCGCCGGCCTGGCACTGGGCCGCGCCATTGCCCGCGACACTGCGACACCGGAAACCGCCGTGGGCAGTCTGGCCTTGCTCAATCTCATGATGATGATTGGCCCGGGCATCGCCCCCTCCATAGGCTCGGGGCTGGATGCCCTGTTTGGCTGGCGCATCATTTTTGCGGTGCTGGCGCTCATGGGCGTGCTGACGGCCATCGGAGTCTGGCGCCTGCTTCCTGAGACCGGTCACCCCACCGGCAAGCTGAACTGGCACACCGTGCGCAATGACTATCGCACCTTGCTGGGTTCCCCCCAGTTTCTGGGCTTCGCCATAGGCGGCGGTAGCGCCACCACATCCATGTACGCCTTTATTGCTGCAGCGCCGTTCATCTTCATCGAGCAGTTGCACACCAGCAAGGCGCAGCTTGGAATCTACCTCGGGGTGCTGATGGCCGGCATGGCAGCAGGCAATGCGCTGGCACGCCAGCTCATCAAACGCTGGCCACTGGAGCGGCTGATACTGGGCGGCAATATGTTGAGCCTGGGCTGTGCGGCTGCACTGGTAGTCCTGACGCTGCTGCAGCTGATCAACGTACCCGCTGTCGTGACATTGATGCTGCTGTTTACCTTGGGTTCCGGCATGACCAGCCCCGCCGCACTCTCCAAGGCTCTGGGCGTGCACAGCGATTTGACGGGATCGGCCGCCGGAGTCTATGGCTTCACGCAAATGGCCGTGGGCGGTCTGTGCACGCTGGGAGCCAGCCTGGGTGGCAGCCCGGCGCTATCAGCTTTTACAGTGCTGCTGATTGCCTGCATCGTGGGTCAGCTGGGCTTTCGCAGCGCGCTCAAGATGAAACCGGCCTCTAGCGCTTGATGGAAAATCGTAAACAGCTATATATTCAGTAGCAAACAGATTCAAGGAGCACCATGTCATCCATCGCCCAAAGCTGGCAGCGCATCGGCGCCTGGTATGCCCAGAACACACCCAAAGACACTCTGGTCTTGGCCGATGGCGCCAGCGAGGCAGAAATTGCCGAGCTGGAAGCCGCCCTGGGTCAGCGCCTGCCGGACGATGTGCGTGAGTCACTGGCCCTGCACAACGGCGCGGCCAATGAGGCGTATCTGCTGTACTTTGGCGAGCTGCTGTCCACACAGCGCATGCTGGAGGTCTGGCAGATGTATGCGGACATGCAAAAGAGCGAAGGCTGGGGTCTTGGCCCGGACTACAACCCTGACTATCTGCAAGGCCCCCTGCGCCCCGTGTACTGGGATGCACTGCGTGTTCCCCTGACCGACAACTGCGGCGATGGCGCCATGCTGGACCTTGCGCCAGCGGCTGGTGGCCATGCGGGCCAGATCATCGAGTTTGATCACGAGGGAGGCCCCAAGGGCGTGTTTGCACCCAGCTTCTCGGCCTGGCTGGCGCTGCTGGCCGACGAGCTGGAGCAAGGCAAGCATGTCTATATCGAAGACGCAGGCTGTGTGGCACCGCCGGGCACCTGGTGAAAATCGGCGGTCAAGGCCTGCACGGCATCGTCCACGCTCCAGGCTGAATAGCAGTCGGGGTTGAGCCCCGGCATCTGCACGCGCTGCAGCAGCTCGCGCAGACTGTCCTTGACGCGGGCCAGCCGCAGCAGCACCCCGGCTTGCTGCAGCTGACACGCCAGCTCGCCCAGTGCCTCAATGCCGGTGCTATCCAGATCAGGGCTTTCTTCCAGACTCAGCACCACGGCATGCACATCTGCAGCTTGCGCCACGCGCGCGCGGATATCGCTCATCACAGCCTCGGCATTGCCAAAGAACAGGCTTTCCTCGGGCCGCAGAATCAGCAGACCCGGCACAGGTTGCGCTTCTGGGTGGCGTTGGCGGTCCACAAAATCATGGCTGCCCACCAGCCGCCCCAGCTCGCTGACATGGGACTGGGCCATGCGCTTGAGCAGCATCACAATGCTGACCACCATGGCCAGCAGCAGGCCATCAAGCACACCCAGCACAATCACGGCAGCAAAAGCTGTGAGCGCCACGGCGCGATCACGCTGCCAGATGAAATAAGGCTGCAGCGTGCGCCAGTTGAGCGAATGCGCCACCGCATGAATGACGATGGCGGCCAGCAAGGGCTCAGGGATTCGCTCCATCCAGGGCAGCAACTGCCACACCAGCACGGCCACCACGGCGCAGGCAATCAGGCCTGCGGCCTTGGTCTGCGCGCCAGCCACCTCATTGGCCGAGCTGGCCGAAAACCCTGCACCCACAGGCAGGCCCTGAAACAGGGCCGAGGCCATATTGGCGCCGCCCAGCGCCAGCAGATCGCGGTTGCTGTTCACCCCATCGCCATGGCGCAGCGCCAGCGAGCGGATAGAGCTGTATGACTCGGCATACAGAATCAGGGCCAGCGCCACAGCCAGCTGCCCCACGCGCAGCCAGTCGCTCCAGTCCAGCGCAGGCAGGGCCAGATGCGCAGCACCCAGTTGCAGCGAACCCACAGGCGCTATGCCCCAGCTCCTGCAAAAGCCCAGTGCATCGAGCGCAATGCCCGCCGCAATCACCAGCAAGGCACCGGGCACGGCCTTCCACCGCGCCAGAAGCCGCAGCGCCAGCAAGGCCACAAGCAGCATGGTCAGGCCATACCAGTTCCAGCGCGGTAGCAGCGCGATCAAGTCCCAGCTGAAATGCAGAAAGTCGCTGTGCGCGGGATGCACGCCCACAGCCAGTGGCAGTTGCTTGACCACAATGGTCAGCGCCAGACCAATGGCAAAGCCGCGCAGCACGGGCTTGGCAATGAATTGCGAGATGCCGCCCAGCCGCAGCAGGCCCGCCAGCACAAACATCACCCCTGCCACCAGCACCATGGCCACCCCCATGAGCGCGCGATGATCGGCCGAGACATGCAGCACCGAGCCCGTGGCCGCCAGCAGCACAGCCGCTGAGGATGAGGTCGACGACACAATCGCAAAGCGGCTGGTACCGAGCAGCCCATAGACCAGCAAGCCCGCAAACAGCGCAATCACCCCGGCCTGGGGCGGCGCACCGGCAATGCCAGAATAGGCCACGGCCTCGGGCAGCAGCAGCCCCGCGATAGACAGGCCCGCAATCCAGTCCGCGCCCGCAAGCATCCAGCGCGCAGTCATAAAGGCTTGTGCAGATTGCTGGTCACACCTGACCAGCCGGGCAAGAACTGCGCCTTGACGCTACGGGCCAGCGCAACAGCCTCCACGACCGCAGACTCAGGCAAGCCCAAACCACCACTGCTGCGCAAATCCGCCTTGCGAAACAGAGGCCGGTAGAAATCAGCCCAGAGGAACTCGGCATAAGGCGAGGCATCCTTGGCATAACCACCGGCCTTGCGCACCTCCCCCGCCAAGCTGCGATACGGGTCATCCCTAAGCTGGCTCAGTTGCTGGGGGATCTGCGAAAACTCGCAACGCCGCCCCTTCTCGTCATAAGGGTGCGCCCAGTGGTGGAACTCCATGACGCGCCAAAACATCTCCGCGCCCTGTTCGCTCAGATCGGCCAGTTGCATGACCCAGACGGTTTTGACCGCTTCATGCATCAGCGCCAGTCCCAGATGATGGTGATCCACGATGAAAAACCGGCCCTGAGGACCTTTCACGGCTGGAAACCAGTGACTGAGCAACAGTTTGTCGCGAGCCTTGGATTTCAGCTGAGCCCATTGAGAGCGTTTGAGCGACACTTCGGCAGCCCCCACCGTCATCTGCGTGGGCCGTAGATCCGAAACCGAAACCTGCTCCAGGTGCTGCTGTGCGGACATGCCGACTCCAGTCATCAACGATGTCGCATTGTGTGCAAACCCTGGACAAAAAGAAAAGAGCCCGGCAGGCGGGCTCTTTTCAGTACGGAACCGGCTTACAAATTGCCGACCATCTGCTCGGGCACGACCCACCGGTCGAACTGCTCGGCCGTCACATGGCCGCTGGCAATGGCCGCGTCTCGCAGGCTGCTGCCCTCCTTGTGCGCCTTCTTGGCAATATAGGCTGCCTTGTCGTAACCGATATGCGTGTTGAGCGCTGTCACCAGCATCAGCGAACGGCCTACCAGTTCGTCAATGCGCGCGCGGTTGGGCTCTATGCCCACGGCGCAGTGATCGTTGAAACTGACCATGCCGTCGGCCAGCAGGCGCACGCTTTGCAGGAAATTGTGCGCCACCATGGGGCGGAACACATTGAGCTCGAAGTTGCCCGAGGCTCCGCCGAAATTGATGGCCACATCGTTGCCGAACACCTGGGCGCAAAGCATGGTCACGGCTTCGGACTGCGTGGGATTGACCTTGCCCGGCATGATGGACGAACCCGGCTCGTTCTCCGGGATCGAGATTTCGCCCAGGCCGCTGCGCGGCCCGGATGCCAGCCAGCGCACGTCGTTGGCGATTTTCATCAGGCTTGCAGCCAGCGTCTTGAGAGCTCCATGTGCATAAACCAAGCCGTCGCAGCTCGCCAGAGACTCGAACTTGTTGGGCGAGGTGACAAACGGGGAGCCTGTCAGTCTGGCCAGTTCCGCCGCCACGCCTTCGGCATAGCCCTTGGGGGCATTCAGCCCCGTACCCACGGCCGTCCCCCCCAGGGCCAGCTCATACAGATGCGGCAATGCAGCCCGCACATGGGCTTCGCCATGGGCCAGCTGGGCCACCCAGCCGGATATTTCCTGACCCAGCGTCAGCGGCGTGGCATCCTGCAAATGCGTGCGACCGATCTTGACGATATCGGCAAAGGCTTCGCTCTTGGCCAGCAGCGTGACACGCAGCTTGGCGATGGCAGGCAGCAACTTGTGCTCGATGGCCGTCACCGCCGCCACATGCATGGCCGTGGGATAGACATCGTTGCTGGACTGGCTTTTGTTCACGTCGTCATTCGGGTGCACCAGACGGGCTTCACCGCGCTCGCCGCCCATCAGCTCGCTGGCCCGATTGGCCAGCACCTCGTTGACGTTCATATTGGTCTGGGTGCCGGAACCTGTCTGCCAGACCACCAGGGGGAACTCATCGGGGTGCTTGCCCGCGAGCACCTCATCGGCGGCCGCATTGATGGCTCTGGATTTTTTCTCGTCCAGCAGACCCAGCGCCTGGTTGACGCTGGCGGAGGCCTTTTTGACCTGCGCCAGCGCAGCAATGATTTCACGCGGCTGCTGCTCGCCGCTGATGTCAAAATTCTGCAGCGAGCGCTGCGTCTGCGCGCCCCAGAGCTTGTTGGCGGGTACATCGATCAGGCCAAAAGTGTCTTTTTCCTGGCGGGTGACTGTCATGGAATCGCTCCTTGCAATACAACTCGGCGCAGCTGGCTGAAGAAATCTGGCTGCCGTTGGCCGCAAACGGAAGTCGACCCACCGCCAGGCAGGCCACTCCCACAACCGGTCCATGCTAGCTCAGCCCGGCAGGCGGCAAGCACAATCGAGGCAACACCCCTGCGCCGGCAAGGCCAGAAATACATAGTTACATTAAATCAATGTCGGACAAAGAATCCGACCGGCCTTGCTGGCCCGCCACATCAATGTTCACTGATCTTTCCACCCCCATCGCCACCACCGTCATGACATCAAGTTACAGCACGATGATGGTGTGTGTCTCCATCGTCATCGCGGTATTTGCCTCTTTTGTGACGCTGGGTCTGGCCCGTCGCATGCGCATGGCCTCGGGCAGAATCGGACGCATCTGGTGGGCCATCGGCGCCATGGTGATGGGCACGGGGGTCTGGGCCATGCACTTCATCGGCATGCAGGCGTTTGAGCTGCCCATCACCCTGGGTTACAGCGGTGCTCTGACGCTGGCATCCTGGGTCGCGGCAGTCGCGGCATCGGCATTGGCCTTTGGAGTGGCAACCAGGGCCGAATACCGCTGGCCTCATTTTCTGGGCGCCTCGCTGCTCATGGGCGGCGGCATCTGCGCCATGCACTATCTGGGCATGCTTGCCATCGAGATGTCCATCCCGATTGCCTGGGACTGGCCGCTGGTGGCGGCCTCCGCTCTGATCGCAGTACTGGCCTCGGCCACGGCGCTGACTCTGTTTCGCGCGCTGTTTTCGCTCTCCGGCAAGCGGCTATGGCTGTTCCAGACATTGGCGGCACTGGTCATGGGCTTTGCAATCTGTGGCATGCACTACACCGGAATGTCGGCAGCCAGCTTTGCCAGCGGCTCGGTCTGCCTGAGTGCGGAAGCCCTGAGCGGCCCCGAGCTCACCACCATCATCATCATCACCACGGTCATGCTGCTGATTGCGGCGATGTTCAGCACCTTGCTCGATGCGCGCCTGCAAAGCACAGCCTTCAAGCTCAATCAATCGCTGCAGGAAGCCAATGCCAAGCTGCAGCTGGCCAATACCGAGCTGCGCCAGCGCGCCTTTGCCGATCCGCTGACCAATCTGCCCAACCGGCTGCTGTTCGAAGACCGCCTCATCCATGCCCTGCTGCGCCTGGAGCGCGCCAACCGCTCGCGCACCAAGGAGCGGCTGGGAATCTTGTTTGTGGATCTGGACGGCTTCAAGCCCATCAACGACTCCTTCGGTCATGCAGCAGGCGACCAGATCCTCGTCAGCGCGGCCGAGCGCCTCATGGCGGAAGCCCGCAGCAGCGATACCGTGGCCCGCGTGGGCGGGGATGAGTTCCTGGTGCTGCTGGAGGACACCCAGGACGTGGCCGCCTGCATGGCGGTGGCCAATCGCATTCTCAAGGCGCTTAGTCAGCCCTTTCGCCTAGGCAACAAGGAGCTGCAGATCACCTGCTCCATCGGCATCGTGGCCTTTCCCGACCATGGTGACCGCGACCACCTGATCGCCAACGCAGACGCCGCCATGTACGCAGCCAAACGCAATGGTGGCAACGGCTTTGCAGTGTTCGAGCCGCATATGGGCAGCGATGCATCCGAGCAGCTGGAGCTGCAAAACGACCTGCGCCACGCCATTCAGCGCGGTCAGATGGAGTTGCATTACCAGCCCAAGATCGACAGCGAGCGCGGCAACATCATCGGGGTCGAGGCGCTGCTGCGCTGGGCTCACCCCGAACGCGGCATGATTGCCCCGGACATCTTCATTCCCCTGGCCGAGCGCTTCGGCATCATCAACAGCCTGGGCAACTGGGTGATCGAAGAAGCCTGCCGCCAGCTGGCCCTGTGGCGCGATATGGGACTGCAGATGCGGGTGGCGATCAATCTTTCCGTGCACCAGCTGCGCGAAAGCGGCCTGGCAGATCGCATCACCCAGACGCTGCTGCGCCACGACGTACAGGCCAGCCAGCTGCTCTGCGAGATCACCGAATCCGTGGCCATGGAAGACACCCAGGCCACGCAGCGCGCAATCGAGGAGTTGCGCGACATCGGCATCTTTCTCTCTATCGACGACTTTGGCACCGGCTACTCCAGCCTCAACTATCTGCGTCAGTTGCCCGCGCAGCAGCTGAAGATCGACCGCAGCTTCATCCGCGACCTGGAAACCGAGGAAGATGCCCGCGCCGTGGTCCATGCCGTCGTGCGCCTGGCCCATGCCCTGGGCCTGCGCGTGGTGGCCGAGGGTGTGGAAACTGCGGGTCAGCGGGACATCCTGATCGACATGCAATGCGATGAGCTTCAGGGCTACTTCTACGCGCGCCCCATGCCGGCGGACAGCCTGCTGGCCTGGGCAAGAGGCGATCGCCGAGGTGGTCAGGCCGATTTCTCGGCCTCCATCCTCGGCGCACTGACAGGCTGAACGCCACACAGCACCCACCAGTCATATATAAGACTGGTGGGTTATGGCTGCAAGAATTGTCGTCTGGACCGATAATCGATGGGTTTACCGTGCGCGCCCCACGCGTACAGATTGCAACCCCCGAGAAGCTTCACGATGACCACCTCCATCCGCCAGCAGGACCTGATCGATTCGATCGCAGGTGCCCTCCAGTACATCAGTTACTACCACACGCCGGATTTCATCCAGCATCTGGCCCGCGCCTATGAACGCGAGCAAAGCCCTGCGGCCAAGGATGCGATGGCACAGATCCTGACCAACTCCAAGATGGCGGCCACCGGCCAGCGCCCCATCTGCCAGGACACCGGCATCGTCAACGTGTTCCTGAAAGTGGGCATGGACGTCAAGTGGGAAGGCTTCACCATGGGGTTGGAAGACGCCATCAATGAAGGCGTACGCCGTGGCTACAACCACCCCGACAACACGCTGCGCGCCTCCGTCGTGGCCGATCCCCAGTTCAAGCGCAAGAACACCAAGGACAACACCCCCGCCGTGATCAATGTGCAGATCGTGCCCGGCGACAAGGTGGACGTGACCGTGGCCGCCAAGGGCGGCGGCTCCGAGAACAAGTCCAAGATGATCATGATGAACCCCAGCGACAACATCGTGGACTGGGTTCTGAAGACCGTCCCCACCATGGGCGCAGGCTGGTGCCCGCCCGGCATGCTGGGTATTGGCATCGGCGGCACGGCTGAAAAGGCCGTCCTGCTGGCCAAGGAAAGCCTGATGGAAGACCTCAATATGTACGAGCTGCAGCAAAAAGCTGCCAGCGGTGCAGAGCTCGATGACGTGGAAAAGCTGCGCCTGGAACTGTTTGAAAAGATCAACGCCCTGGGCATAGGCGCCCAAGGCCTGGGCGGCCTGACCACGGTGCTGGACGTCAAGATCAACATGTACCCCACGCACGCGGCCTCCAAGCCCGTGGCCATGATTCCCAACTGCGCCGCCACGCGCCACGCCCACTTCGTGATGGATGGATCAGGCCCCGTGCACCTGGATGCCCCCTCGCTGGACACCTGGCCCAAGATCGACTGGCACCCCGACTACAACAAGTCCAAGAAGGTCGACCTTAACAATCTGACCAAGGAAGAAGTGGCCAGCTGGAAGCCCGGCGACACACTGCTGCTCAATGGCAAGATGCTGACCGGCCGAGACGCCGCCCACAAGCGCATCCAGGACATGCTGGCCAAGGGCGAGAAACTGCCCGTGGACTTCACCAACCGCGTGATCTACTACGTAGGCCCCGTGGACCCCGTGCGCGACGAAGTGGTCGGCCCAGCAGGCCCCACCACGGCCACCCGCATGGACAAGTTCACCGACATGATGCTGTCGCAGACCGGCCTGATCTCGATGATCGGCAAGTCCGAGCGCGGCCCCGTCGCCATCGAGGCCATCAAGAAGCACAAGAGTGCCTATCTGATGGCCGTGGGCGGCGCCGCCTACCTGGTCTCCAAGGCCATCAAGCAAGCCAAGGTCGTTGGCTTCGAAGACCTGGGCATGGAAGCCATCTATGAATTCGACGTGGTCGACATGCCTGTGACCGTGGCCGTGGATGCCGGCGGCACCAGCGCCCACATCACCGGCCCCGCCATCTGGAAGGAAAAGATCGCGACCGGGGAATTCAAGGGCATTGAAGTGGCCGGCGTGTAATCACCCGTCAGGCCCTGCCTTGAAGAACCGCCTTCGGGCGGTTTTTTCATGCCCGATCGCCTGGACAGCGGCTGCAGCAGGGCCATTGGCCGTTTCCCCGGCTCTTTCTCTGTTTGCGGCATAGTCGAGGCAGAATTTTTGTGAACCCATTCCAAGCCATGCAAATCCGAGCAGAACTCCCCGCCGACGCCCAGGCCATCGAGCAAGTGACGATACAGGCCTTCAAGGACGCACCGCATACCAACCACACCGAGCAATTCATCGTGCGTGAGTTGCGCGCAGCCGGGGCGCTTGCCCTGTCCCTGGTCGCAGAGATTGACGAGCAAATCGTCGGGCATGTCGCCATCTCTCCCGTCACCATCAGTGACGGCAGCCTGCACTGGTTTGGCCTGGGCCCCATCTCCGTCATTCCCCAAGAACAGCGACAGGGTATCGGCAGTGCACTCATGCAGGCAGCCATCAGCGCTCTGCAAGCGCAGTCTGCGCGGGGATGCGTGCTGCTTGGCGATCCGGACTACTACCGGCGCTTTGGTTTCAGGACGGTGCCGGGCCTGGTGCTGCCCGGAGTGCCTGCCGAGTACTTTCAGGCCCTGACTTTCGAAGGCCTGCCGCCGCAAGGCGAGGTGAGTTATCACAGGGCCTTCAACGCCCGGGACTGAGCCTGCCGGTTTTTACCGTCTGTCGGCTCGGCGGCGAGGCGGCATCCGCTCTCGGCCATCGGCGCAGCACCGATGACAAAGCCGATGTGCTGGCCAATCCGACATTGGGCACACCGCCGCCATCAGCAAGCAAAGCTTTCGGGGTTCACGGCAACGCGATGCCTAGTCTTCATCGAAATCAGGGCTTCTTGGTAAATACGAGACACAGATACCAAGCATGCTAATTAAGATATGCGACAGAGTGGGTATTTGTCTGACGCCGTCCAGAATGATTTGCATCGCAAGCACAAGGAGTTCAGCATGAGCCATGTCGCAGCAAAGATGGTGACCGGTGCGCTGGTGGCGCTCTCGGGCTTTGCTTCCGCACAGACTCAGCAGCCATCGGCTGCGCCCAAACCGCTGCCCTCCCCTGCGACTCAGGTACTGGTCCCCCAGGGAGTCTATGCGCAGATCGACACCAGACTGGGGCAGGAGGCTCTTCGCTTGCTGTCGCAGGGGACGCCTCAGCAGCAGCAAGCCGTGCTCGAGCGCGTACGCGCCGCGCCCGAGCGCTTTCAACCGCCCGTGTTCTATGTGCTGTCGCAAACACTGTTCAAGGCAGGTCTGCGGGACGAGGCTGCCTTCTGGTTCTACGCCGGCCAGCTGCGTGCCCGCTTCGACGCCAATCGCTGTGCCGACACCACTGCCAGACAAGCGGTCGATGTGATGAATCAGAGCTATGGAGCCCCCATCAACCGCCATCTGTTTCAGGATCTGGACAAGGCTCAGGAGTTGATCGCCAAGGTTGTGGACTGGGATCGCCGCACACCCCACGCCTACGACCCGCACTGGATCAATCTGCACGGTATGCAGGCGGTGCAGGCCTCCCGGGACCCGCAACTGGCCGCCAGGCTGACAATGGAATCGCTGAGCCTGCCAGCCGCGCAGTGGCCTAGCCTGGCCGAGCAGACGCGCACCAAGTATCTACAGGGCTTTCAGGAAGCCATCAGCCAGCTCAAAGCCGAATCAAAATCCAAGTGAACGATCGCTGCCGACCCGCCGAAATCAAAGTCCAAGGGCCTATATCCCTTATGTAGAAATCGCTTGCGGCTACTTTTTTTTGAATAATCTTCCGGCAAGACTCCACGCAAGCTTGATAGCGACCCCTATTGGCGCATGCCCTGTTTGCTCTACGATGACTCAGGCCTCTGCACCCAGGGCCACTGCAATGCCACTCAAAAGGAGTCCTCATGCACAAGCTTTTTGCGCTGTCGACGACCACCGCCCTCGTCGCCTTGCTGACCGCCTGCCTGGTACCTGAGCGCTTCTCCGCCAGCGTGGAAGTGCAGGCCGATGGCAGCTACAGCTACCGCTTTGACGGCACGGTGGTGAATGCCCTGGCCGTGATGAAGCTCAGAAAACAAGGTGTGCTGAGCGAGAAAGACCACCAGGAGCTGGCGGCGCAAGCGCAGCAACTGAGCAGCGAACCCGAGGTCAGGAAAGCCGTCTACAAAGGCAATGCGCGCTATGCGCTGGAGATTGCCGGCCAGCGAAAGCCCGGTGAAGGTCTGCGATTGCTGGACATGTTCACCGTGCAGACCGACAGGAATGGCGTGATGACGATTGCCGCCAAACCGCTCAAGGACAAGGAAAAGAGAGACTTCGCGCAACTGGGCATCACCATGAATGGCAGCCTGAAAGTCAGCCTACCCGGCAATGCCGAGGTGCTCTCGCAAAACGCCAGCTCCACTCCCACGCTGGGCATGGGCGCATACAGCTGGAAAATCGGTGGCCTGAACGTGCGACCCGAGATCAGGCTGCGCTTCAGGCCGTGAAGGCTGTCGCAGTGCTCGGACTTGGCATTTCGGGAGAAGATGCCTGTACGATTTCCCGTGTCTGCCCGCCAAGCCCCTCATGACCCCAAACCTTCCATCGACAGCCCCGCAACGGCCTTTTTCCCAGGCCTGCGAAAACAATCAGGCCCCTATTTTCGAGGTGCTGAAGTCCGCTTTTCAGCACAGCCGGCATGTGCTGGAGATAGGCTCCGGCACCGGGCAGCACAGCGTGTACTTCGCTCCGCGCCTGCCGCAGCTGGTCTGGCAGACCAGCGACCTGGCCGACAGTCATGCAGGCATCCAGGCCTGGCACGCCGCCCATGGAGCACCCAATCTGCTTGCTCCGCTGGAGTTCGACCTGGCGACCGATGCCTGGCCCGCAACCAAGGATCCATCAGGCTTTGATGCCGTCTATACCAGCAACACCTGCCATATCGTGGCCTGGCCGCTGGTGCAGCGCATGTTTGATCTGGTGGGCTCGCACTTGCCCGAAGGCGGCGTGTTTGCCATCTATGGTCCGTTCAACTACGGCGGCCACTTCACCAGCGACAGCAACCGCGCCTTCGACGCCTGGCTGCGCCAGCGTGATGCGCTCAGCGGCCTGCGCGACTTTGAAGCCATCGTGGCGCTGGCCGCAGAGCACGGCATGGAGTTGCAGCTCGACCAGGCCATGCCGGCCAATAACCGTACGCTGGTATTTCGCAAACGCTGAACTCCTACACCATGGCCGCCATCTTTGCCTACCAATGCAGCAAATGCGATCAGATTCACGAAGGATCGCCGAGCTTTGCTTTCGATGCCCCAGCACCCTACCGACGCCTGAGCGAGCAAGAACGCGAGGAATGGGCCGAGCTTAGCGACGAGCTCTGCGTCATCGCCCACCCCGAAGGCACGCAATACTATGTGCGCGCCATTCTGGAAGTGCCGATCCATGGCCTGGACGAGCCCTTTCTCTGGGGCATCTGGGTGTCGGCCAGCGAAGCCAGTTTTCACCGCTATCTGGACTCCTTCGACAAACCTCCCGAAGACCCGATTTTCTTTGGCTGGCTGTCCAATCTGATTGCCGTCTACCCCACGCAGAAATCACGCCCGGCCGATGTGCATATCCAGGCCGACGGCACACGCCCGCGCGTGGTGCTGCACCGCTGCGATGAGGAAAGCGATGCACTGGTCGTCGATCAGCATGAAGGCATTTCGATCGCGCGTGCCCAGCAACTGGCCGAGCAATCGCTGCATGGCATTTAAGCCGAACCAGGCCCAAGCACTGGCTCATCAAGAACTATCTTCATGCATTGATGGGCAACAAAAAACCGCCAGAGGAAAATCTTCTGGCGGTTTCTGGCCGTTTGGTGATCAGGCGTGACTGCTTATCCGTTGTTCCAGCCGGTCTGGTAGAACTGCTGAATGAAGGACCAGGCCTCGGCCGGATCATCGGTGTAGCGGAACAGGTTCAGATCCTTGGCGGAAATGGTGCCCTCTTCCACCAGCACATCGAAGTTCAGCACCCGCTTCCAGAACTCCGTGCCGAACAGGATCACGGGCACGGGCTTGCTCTTGTGGGTCTGCACCAGCGTCAGCACTTCAAAAAGCTCGTCCATGGTGCCGAAGCCGCCAGGGAAGGCCACCAGCGCCTTGGCGCGCATCATGAAGTGCATTTTGCGCAGTGCAAAGTAGTGGAACTTGAAACTCAGCCCCGGCGTGATGTAGGGGTTGCCATGCTGTTCATGCGGCAGATAGATGTTCAGCCCCACATTGGGAGCACCCGCATCATGCGCGCCGCGGTTGGCCGCCTCCATGATGCCGGGGCCGCCGCCCGTGCAGATGTAGAAGCGCTCGCTGGGCGCCTGCTTCATGCCTTCGGTCGCCACGATGCGCGCGAAGGCGCGTGCCGCCTCATAGCGCTCGGCATTGCGCATGCCGCGTTCGGCCAGCGCCATGCGCTGGGTATCGCCGCTGGCCTTGGCTTGCGCAAGCTGCTGACGCGCCTGCTCCATATCCACAAAACGCGCGCTGCCGTAGACAACCACAGTGTGCTCGATGCCGCGCTCGATCTGGGTCAGATCGGGCTTGAGCATTTCCAGCTGCATGCGGATGCCACGGGTTTCGCGGCGGAACATGAACTCCGGATCGGCGAATGCAAGGCGGTTGGATTGAGGTTCCAGCTCTTTGCCGTTATGGGCCTGGTTGTGCAGCTCGGCCCAGGCATTGGCCAGATCGGTATCGGACAGGGGTGAAGAAATTTGCATGGACCCTCGGTTCTTAGAATGCTGAGCAGCACGGACTACAGCCATCCCTAAAGATTTCGTAGCGCTGACCGCCCATCCGTCAAGTACTTCAAGCTCAAATGCACCTGTAGTGCAGATGATGCTTGCACTATACGCTCACAAAGCTATAGCCCTGGAGAGTATTTCGCCTCTAAACGCTGAAGCAGTTTGCCGCAATAGTGGCAAATGGTCTGCCAGCTTAACGGCTGAACCCGATGCTCCAGCTGAGCATACCCATGTAGGTCATGAACAGAGAGCCGACCAGATGCACACAGGCCCAGCCCAGAGCAGCGACCAGGCGCTGCTGCTGCAGCAGGCCGATGACCTCGGCCGAGTAGCTGGAAAACGTGGTCAGAGCCCCGAGAAAGCCGGTGATGATGGCCAGTTTCCAGGCTGGATCCAGCTGGGGCATGGCCTGAAACAGCGCGATGAAGACGCCGATCAGATAGCCGCCGATCAGATTGGCGGCAAGAGTGCCCCAGGGCATGCTGGCTCCGGCACTCAGCCACAGTCCCAGCCCCCAGCGCGACAGGGCGCCCAGGCAGGCACCGATGCAGATGGCAACAATATTGAGCATGGCTGCCAATCTAGCGCAAGACGACCGCCCTGAAGGGCTTGGACTCCAAGGATTTCAGACTTTGTTCGCCACCGGCTTTTCGTCGGCCTCGGCGGCCTCTTCTTCGTCCAGGGGTTCGTTGCGCACCAGGTTGCTGAGCGTGGGCGGTACGCTCTCTCCTGCCCGGCGCGAGCGAAACAGCGCTGCGCGCATGAGGAAGATGGTGGTGATGGGCACGGTCACGGCAATGAAGATGGCAATCAGCACCGAGTGCATGACAAAGCCCTGGCCGCTGACGGAAAAGTAGATCCAGGTGGCATGCATGATGAGCCAGCAGCCCATGGTGGCGATGATGGAGGGTGCGTGCACGCGCTCGAAATAGCTTTTGAGCCGCAGCAGTCCTACGGAGCCCATGAGAGCAATCAGCGAACCACCGAAGACCAGGGCCGCCACCAGAATCTGGGCCCACAGCGGCAGATCCACGCCAATGACCTCGGTACTCATTCGATCACCTCGCCGCGCAACAGGAACTTGGCCATGGCTGTGGAGCCGACGCAGCCGAACAGAGCCACCAGCAAGGCCGCCTCGAAATAGTTGGTGCTGTCATACAGAATGCCCATGACCAGCATGGCCAGCATGCCGTTGAGATACATGCAGTCCAGCGCCAGCACGCGATCTTGCGCATGCGGCCCCTTGAGCAGGCGCAGCACCGAGCAGCCCATGGCCGCCAGCAGCATGACCAGAGATGCCATCAGCACCCAATAAAACCAGGGATTCATTCAAAAATCTCCATCAGCAGGCTCTCGTAGCGGGACTTCACAAAGTCGGCCAGCTGCTTGGCATCCTCCACCTCCAGCGCATGCAGCAGCAGCATGGAGCGGTCACGCGAAATTTCGGCCCAGGACGTGCCCGGGGTCAGGCAGACGATCATGGCCAGTACTGCCAGCCCGTTGGGATCGCGCAGCTCGAGCGGAATATGGACAAAGGCCGCCGGGTGCTTGCGCATGCGCGGCAGCAGCAGAAAACGCACCACATTGAAATTGGAGACCGAGGTGTCGCAAACCACACGGAATGCCAGCTTGAGAATGCTCAGCGGGTGGCTGACCCTCACCGGCAAGGGGCGCAGGCCGCGCAGCAGCACGGGGATCAGCAGGCCCAGGATCAGGCCCAGCAAGATCTGGCCGGCACTGACCGAGCGGTTGAGCAACAGCCACAGCACCAGCAGAGCTACCGACAGCAGCGGTGCCGGGAAGATGGATTTCATGATGTTCTTCATGGGCGGCCCTCCTCTTTCTGAGCCGAGGCTGCGGTCTGGGTAGCGGCCTCCTGTGCAGCTTCGCTTTCATCGCCGATACCGGGGACGGGCTCTGCCTGCATTTCCAGTGCTGCAGCACGTGCCGCCGCCTCGGGACCCGCAGCCTCCTGAGCCTTCTTCTCCTTGGGCGCAGGTACCGGAGCAAGACCCAGGACGGTACGCACATAGACATCGGGCGAATGCAGTGCATTGGCCGCTCGCTGGGTATAGCGCATCACATCATCGGCCTTGACCGTCAACACCACACAGCACAGCAGCAGTGCAACGATGGGCAGGCCTTCCGCCACCTTGAGTGATGGCGCGCTCTGCTCCGGATTGGCCCAGAAATGTCGGATGCCGGCGCGCGTGAGTGCCACCAACGCCATCAGACCGGTGATGATGAGCAGGGCCACCATGCTCCAGCCCAGCGGACCGGCCTTCACACCACTGGATGTACCCATGCCCAGCGGGTTGAGCAGACTGGTCAGCATGGCGAACTTGCCGAGAAAGCCGGACAGAGGCGGCAGTCCCGAGATCAGCAAGGTGCAGACCATGAAGCTCAGACCCAGAAAAGCCGCCGCTGCCGGGAAGGCCCGGCCGATCATGAGCTCTTCATCATCGTCGAGATTGAAGCCTTCGGTGGGCAGCAGCTCTGCATTGAGGAATGGCGCTTCATCGTCCTCATAGGGCTCGCCCGCGTCATCATCCACGCGCCAGCGGTCCACCACATCGGCGATCAGGAACAGAGCCGCCACGGCCAGCGTGGAGCCCGGCAGGTAATACAGCAGGCCGGCGGTCAGCAGATTCTGGCCAAAGCCCGTTGCGGCCAGCAGGGTGCCGGACGAAAGAATGGCGGCGAAGCCCGCCAGATGGGTCAGCCGTTGCGAGCCCAGCATGCCTATCGCACCAAAGGCCATGGTCAGCATGCCGCCCACGATCAGCCAGGTACTGCCAAACAGGGCCGATGCCCCGGCTTCCGAGCTGAACAGCAAGGTCCACAGGCGCAAGATGACATAGACCCCCACCTTGGTCATGAGCGCAAACAAGGCGCCCACCGGCGCAGTCGCCGCACTGTAGCCAGGCACCAGCCAGAAATTCAGCGGCCACAGCGCCGCCTTGATCAGAAAGGCCGTTCCCAGAACACCCGCTGCCGCATGCAGCAGGCCGCGGTCGGCGTCCTGCACCTGCGGAATGGCGCGGGCCAGATCGGCCATATTGAGCGTTCCGGTAATGCCGTAGAGCATGGACACGCCGATCAGGAACAGCGAAGACGCGGCCAGATTGATGGCGATATAGTGAAGACCGGCCTGAATGCGCGTGCTGCCGGAACCATGCAGCAGCAAACCGTAAGAGGCTGCCAGCATGATCTCGAAGAACACAAACAGATTGAACAGATCGGCCGTGATGAAGGCACCGCTGAGCCCCATCAGCTGCAGCTGGAACAAGGGGTGGAAGTGCACCCCGGCCTTGTGCCAGCGCGCAGCGGAAAACACCAGCGCCGCCAGTGCCACCACATAGGTGACCAGCAGCATCAGAGCCGTCAGCCTGTCCAGCGCCAGCGCGATGCCAAAGGGCGCCGGCCAGTTGCCGGGCATATAGACCGACATGGTGACGGCAGAGCCCGCCTGGTTGGTCCAGCCCAGCAGCATGACCACGATCACCAGACTGATCGTGGTGGACAGGATGTTCATGCCCAGCTTCAGGCGCTGACGCTCTTCACGCAAAAACAGCATCAGCGCTGCCGTCAGCATGGGCAGCATGATGGGAGCCAGCATCAGGTGCGGCATCAGATGCTCAATCCACCCGGTCATAGCATTTCCTGTTCGGTACGCGAGTGCACGCCATCCACATGGTCGTTTCCAGAAGCGCCGCGCGATGCCAGCAGCACGACCAGGAACAGCGCCGTCATGGCAAAGCCGATGACGATGGCGGTCAGCACCAGGGCCTGAGGCATGGGGTCTGCATAGTGCGACAAATCGGTCGGTACACCGTTTTGCAGCACCGGCACCTTGTTGATCGACAGGCCCTGACGCCCCATGGAGAAGATGAACAGATTGACGGCATAGGACAGCAGCGCCAGCCCCATGATGACCTGGTAGCTACGCGGGCGCAGCAGCAGCCAGACGCCCGAGCCGGTGAGCACACCGATGGCAATGGCCAGAACGATTTCCATTACATACCTCCCCTTGCCAGTGCTGCAGCTGTGGCTGCCTGCACCTCGGCCTCGGCCTTCTTGGCCTCTTGTTCCTGCTCTTCCAGCAAGCGCGCATGGAAGCGGTGTCCGCGCACCGATTGGTGGGCTATCGCCGTCAGGATCAGCATGGTGGAGCCCACCACCAGCGCAAACACGCCAATATCGAAGAAGGTGGCGCTGGCGAGATGCACATGCCCCACCAATGGCAGCGAAAAGTCAAAGCTGTGGCTGGTCAGGAAGGGGTAGCCAACGGCCACCGAGCCCAGGCCCGTGCCCAGTGCAAAAAGCAGGCCCGCGGCAATCCAGCGACGCGGATACAGCGGCAGATGCGCCTCCACCCAGTGCGTGCCCGAGATGATGTATTGCATCAGCAAGGCGACCGAAAACACCAGCCCCGCCACAAACCCGCCGCCGGGCTGGTTATGGCCGCGCACAAAGATATAGGCCGCCACCAGCGTCGCAAACGGCAGCAGCAGTCGCACCAGCACGGCTGGCACCATCAGGTAGCCCACGGCTGTATCGCTGGCATTGCGCGGGTTGAGCAGGTCGGTCTGCAAATCGCCAGGCACATAACGCTGCTGCTCCGGGATGTCCATGGCCTCGCGTGCCGGACGGAAGCGGCGCAGCAGCGCATAGATGACGATGGCCACAATGCCCAGCACCACGATTTCGCCAAAGGTGTCGAAGCCGCGGAAGTCCACCAGCATCACATTGACCACATTGGTGCCGCCACCGCCGCCCAGCGCGTTTTCGAGGAAGAAGGTGGAGGTGCTTTCATAGAAAGGCCGGCTCATCATGGCAAATGCCAGCCAGGCCATGCCACCACCGGCAATCAGCGACAGCACCAGATCGCGCAGGCGGCGTGCCTTGGCCCTGGCATCGGCGTTATCGGCCGTGCGCATATTCTTGTCCCGCTTGGGCAGCCAGCGCAGCCCCAGCAGGATCAGCACCGTGGTGGCGACTTCCACCACCAGTTGAGTCAGAGCCAGATCGGGGGCCGAGAACCAGAGGAAGGTCAGCACCGTGCACAGGCCCGTGCCGCCGAGCATGATCAATGCGGTCATCCGGTGGTACTTGGCTTTCCAGGCCGTGCCCAGCGCACACAGGCAGCCAATTGCCCAGAGCAGGACAAAAGCCGAAGACACGGGCAAAGTGCCGCGATTGCCCAGCTTCATGCCCCATAGCCACATTGGCAATGCTGCCGCCACCAGAGCAACGCAGACCAGCCACAGCATCTGCCACTGCAGGCGGCGCGTGGACAGATTGCGGCGCCCCGCCCGGCCCAGCCAGGTGATGCGAGCCAGCAGATTCTCAAAAATCCTGCGACCGCTGACACGGCCCAGCACGGGCGTCGCATCAAAGTGTCCGACCGTGCGCTGCCAGCGCAGCATGGTGTAGAGCAAGATACCACCGGCCAGCGCCACCAGACTCATGATGAGCGGCATATTCCAGCCATGCCAGATGGCCAGGCTGTACTGCGGCAAGTCACCTCCTACGACTGGAGTTGCAGCGACAGCCAGAAAACCACCCACCGCCCAGGCCGGGAAAATGCCGACGATCAGGCAAGCCAGCACGAGCAGCTCCACCGGTACACGCATCCAGTGCGGCGGCTCGTGCGGCTCGTGAGGGAGATCGTTTGCCTGGGGCCCAAAAAAGACATCGAACGTAAAGCGCAGCGAATAGGCCACGCTGAACATGCCCGCCACGGTCGCCACCACGGGCAGCACAGTCTTGACCCAGGGTGCTGCATCCAGATAGACGGTCTCGGCAAAGAACATCTCCTTGGAGATGAAGCCGTTGAGCAAGGGCACACCGGCCATGGCGGCACTGGCCACACAGGCCAGCGTGGCCGTGATCGGCATCATGAAGCGCAGACCCGACAGGCGCCGGATGTCACGCGTGCCGCTTTCATGGTCCACAATGCCCGCCGCCATGAACAGCGAAGCCTTGAAGGTCGCGTGATTCATGATGTGAAATACCGCCGCCACGGCAGCCAGCTTGCTGTTCAGACCCAGCAGCAAGGTAATCAGCCCCAGATGCGAGATCGTTGAATAAGCCAGTAAACCCTTGAGATCATGCTGGAACATCGCGCAATAACCGCCAATCAGCAGCGTCATGGCACCGGCTCCGCCGACCAGCCAGAACCATGCATCGGTGTCTGCCAGCACCGGCCACAGCCGTGCCAGCAGAAACACGCCGGCCTTGACCATGGTGGCCGAGTGCAGATAGGCCGACACGGGCGTGGGAGCCGCCATGGCGTTTGGCAGCCAGAACTGAAATGGAAATTGGGCACTTTTCGTTAGTGCACCAAGCAAAATCAGTACCAATGCCAACAGATAGAGGTGACTATCGCGAATCTGCTGCCCTGCCGCCAGCACGTTGTCGAGGTCATAGCTGCCTACGATATGACCCAGTACCAGCATGCCCACCAGCATGGCCAGCCCGCCCGTTCCCGTGACCGTCAAAGCCATGCGTGCGCCCCGGCGCGCATCCTTGCGGTGATACCAGTAGCCGATCAGCAGGAACGAAAAAAGACTGGTCAGTTCCCAGAAAAATACCAGTTGAATGATGTTTCCCGAGAGCACCACCCCCGCCATGGCCCCCATGAAGGCCAGAAAAAACGAGAAAAAGCGCGGTACAGGATCAGTGGGCGACATGTAGTAGCGCGCGTAAAGCACCACCAGCGCACCAATGCCGAAGACCAGCATGGAGAACAGCCAGGCGAACCCGTCCATGCGGATCACCAGATTCAGCCCCAGCGCCGGCAGCCAGGAAATCTCCTGCCTGAGCACCGCTCCATCGGCCATTTCCGGGAACAGCATCCCTACCTGAATTGCGCATATCAGCGCAATGACACCCGCGAGTGTTGATTCAGTATTGCGCGCATTCGCCGGCAATAAAGCAGCCAGAAGGCTGCCTGCAAAAGGTAGGAGGATGAGGTATATCAAGGGCATGGGCGGATCATTCTAGAGGTTGACGTTATTTTTTCCGCTATAAAAACCTGAGCATTTCACAGACTTTAGACCACCGTTCATCCTTAATTGATGACAGAAAATTCATCAAAACAGCGGGTTGCATGCAGATAAAGAAGTGCTTCCACAGCCGCCCTTGCGCGCCGCACCGATGTCATACCTCTGCTGCTGCAAAACATTTTTGCCAAACTCAATCAATCTGCCAACCCATGCATGTACGCAGCTATCGTCCCGGAGATGAAATCGCGCTATGGCAGGTGTTTCACGGTGCTGTTCATCAGCTGGCAGTGAATCACTACAGCCAGGCGCAGCTTGACGCCTGGGCGCCCCAACATCCCGACTGGATGGAGTGGCGCCAGCGCATCCAGGCACTCAAGCCTTTTGTCGCCGTCTGCGCCAATGAATTACCCATGGGTTATGCCGATCTGCAGGCCAATGGCTATATCGACCACTTTTTTGTAGCTCCGCAATACGCGCGCCAAGGCGTGGGCCGATTGCTGCTTGCACATATCGAACAAGCAGCACGGCAAAACGGCCTGCCTGAGCTGACCGCCGATGTCAGTCTCAATGCCCAGGCTTTCTTCGCTCATTTCGGCTTTGAGCTACAGCGCCGGCAAATCCCCGTCGTACGTGGCATTGCCCTGAGCAACGCGCGTATGCGAAAAACTCTTTGAGCCTGGCTCAGATCAAACTACCGACAGCACCCCAACAGATGCAACAAGCATGAACTGGCTCTGGAAACCTGAAACCTCCAATCCACAGAAATGGCTGATCGTCGCTTTCATGGCGGTGATGATGGGCGCACTCGCCCCCATTTTCTGGCGCAGCTTCATACCCGATGCGCATTGGCAACTGATCGCGCTGTATCTGGCGCTGGCATTTACCGCAGCAGCCGGCATTTGGTTGCGGCGACTCCATAGGCTGGGACTTTGGCAACCCGCAGGCCCCTGGCTCAGCTACGGCCCCATCAAGCGCTGGCTGATGGCCTTGCTATGCACCGCTTTCATGGCTTTCATGCTCTGGCTCAACCTGGCAGCCACCCTGCCCATGGTCTACACGGCGATCCTGGGAAGCAATACCAGCATGCAGACCATGGCCGAAAAAAAACGGGGCTCGGGCCGCCACGCCTGCCGCCATCAGCTCAAGCTACCCGAAGTTGACTACCTGTTTTTCGAATTCTGCATTGATGAAGATGGCTACGACAGCCTGCCATCTGCCCCATTGCCCGCTTCGCTGTCCATGCGCGAAAGCTACTTTGGCAGGCTTGTGGACAGCATTCGTCTGGCGGCCCCACAGCAAAAAGATGAGCAATGATCGCTGTGCCACAATAAAAAAACATTTTATTGACTGCTGAAACTATCAGTAAACAAGCGCTTTCAGCTCCTTTTTTTGTCTTTTCAAGCCGCCATGCAAATTCTTCTGCCGCCATTGATGCTGATTTCCGGAATAGGCTTTGCGCTCAGTGCAATCACACATTTGACTGCACTTACAGGGCAGATAGATGCACTTGAAACATACTTACCTCAAGATGCCCTGGAGACATTCACAAGCGCCATGACCATCGGGATTTTTGCCGTCTGGATGCCTGCGGCACTGATTGCTCAGCGCATCAACAACGGCAATCGTCTGCAGTTTTCCTGGAAGAAGGTGCTCGCAGGCTGCCCCTCCTGGATGCGCAACACTGCCTATGCGGTCTTCATTTACGCTTTTGCCAACTTTTTTCTCGGCATTGCGGGCGGCATGGCCGAGCAGCAGCACGGCTTGCGCGTGTTCTCGGGCCACTGGATGATCTTCTACGGCATGGCGTTTTGCATCTTCTTCTCGAGCTGGAACCTGCCTGCCATGCTCAAGATCCGCCACTGCCCGGCCGGGCATGAAGTCGGTCATGGTGATAATTTCTGCCCGGTCTGCGGCTTGCCTGCAGACCAGGACAGCCCGAATCCCTGATAAACCATAGCCCTGGAGGCGCCGCCGGCACCCAAAGCGGCGCATACTGACGGCCGCACCATCGCCTCCACCTACCTCTTGCACCATGCCCACTCCTCACTCCCCCATCGGCATTTTTGATAGCGGTGTGGGCGGCCTCAGCGTGCTGCAGGCACTGCGCCACGAGCTGCCGCACGAGCAGTTTGTCTATCTGGCCGACAGCGGCAATGCACCCTATGGCGATGCACGCGGCGATGCGTTTGTGCAGGAGCGCAGCCTGGCCATTGCGAAATACCTGCTGGAGCAGCACGACATCAAGATTCTCGTGATTGCCTGCAATACTGCCACCGCTGCGGCCGTGGAACTGTTGCGCGAACGCTTGCCGCAACTGCCCGTCATTGGCGTGGAACCGGCTATCAAACCTGCCTCTTTTTCCAGCCAGACCCATCATGTGGGAGTGATGGCCACCCGGGGCACCATCTCCAGCCAGCGTGTGGCACGCCTGGTGTCGGAGCATGGGCAACGCGCCGAGTTTCACCTCCAAGCCTGCGACGGCCTGGCCAGGGCGATCGAGCAAAGCACGGAGCAGGCATTGCCCGAGGACGCAAGCGCCACGGAGATCAGAGCGCTGTGCGCAAAGTACACAAGCGCTTTAGGGAGTTTCGGCCTTAAGACAGGACAGATGGATACGCTGGTGCTGGGCTGTACCCACTATGTGTTCGTCAAGGATGATTTGCGTGCCCTGCTGGGGCCCGATATTCAGCTCCTGGACACGGGTGCCCCCGTGGCACGCCAGACCCGGCGCATGCTGGAGCAGCGCAATCTGCTGGGAGCCGAGACCGATGGATCGCTGCAGCTGGCCCAGGCCGATCAGATTCAGCTCATGACGACCGGTCGCCTGACGGCCATGCAAGCCGCAGCCCAGCGTTGGCTGGAGCTACCCGAAGGCTGCAGCCTGGCCGTCAACGTGTGCTCGCCCAGCGCAGTGCCCACCCCCGCCTGATCTGCGCCATCAGCTCCAGAGCAGCTCGCCGCCCTGATCCAGATAACTGAGATAAAAACGCACATCGAACTCCAACTGATGGTAATCAGGCTCCATATGTGTGCATAACTGATAGAAAGCCTTGTCGTGATCCATGATGCGGATATGCGCGAGCTCATGCACGCAAATCATGCGCAAAAAGGCATCTGGCGCCTGCTTGAACATCGCCGCCACATGAATCTCATGCCGCGCATTGAGCCTGCCGCCATGCGCAATCGCACGCCGCGTATGCAGACCCAGGGCATTGCGCACCACATGAATCTTGCTGTCGTAGGCCACCTTGTGCAACTGCCCTGCATTGCGCAGATATTGCGCCTTGAGCGCATCGACATAGTCATAGAGCGCCCTGTCCGTGCGAACCGCGTGGGCCTGCGGATATTTGCGCAGCAGCCAGTCAGCGGCCCTGCCCGCGAGCAGCCAGTCGCGCACCTGATTCTGCAGCGATGGCGCGTAGCCCGAGAGATAGGGCAATGCCAGAGGCATGGATGCATTCACCCCTTCTTCGCCCATGCTGGCGCGCGCAGCCCTGTCCTTGCGCAGTTGCTGGGTCACGGCTCCTGAATACTTGGGTGTAGGAATGGGCTTCATGACAAAAGACAAGCCCTCCGCCACAGTCTCGGGACTGCAGCACAGAGGGCTTTGACAGCGGATGATCGAAGGAATCAATGCAGATGGCGCGGGCGGCGATTGCCGCCATGACCGGAGGCCGAGCCCCCCGATCCACCACGCGGCGGCTTGCCCAGCTCCAGCGAGCTGACCAGGGCTTCGAAGCGCTGCGAGAACAGCTTGTCGATCTCCTGCACCACTCCGCCGAGCTCTGCGCCGTCAAAGTGACGCTCCATCATGTTGATGACATCCTGCACCAGCAGATCGCGCTGCACCTGCATGATGGCTGCGGGATTGGGACCGACAAACAGCATCAGGAAGTCATCGCGACTCTGGGCCTCGGCAGGAGCCTCTTCCTCGTCGAACTCGGTGTCGTAGAAGGTCACCTCGATGGGCGAGCCCTGCTCGGCCAGCTCGTTGAGGCCCATGCACATATCGTCCAGGGACTGACGAAAATCATCGTCACCACGCACGGTCCAGCACATCTGCAACAGATGCTCCTTGGCGTCGAACTGAATGCCGGGCTCTTCTTCATAGAGACTTCCCTCGCCGTCGGTCAATGAGCGCGCACCAGCATAGGCCCACAAGGGACGCAATGCATCTTGCAGCTGCTCATACGTAACATCAGCACGGAGCAGAACCTGTCCGTGGACATGAATTTCAAAAGCAGCGTTGTAACTAGACATCTTTTTTCTCTGGGAGTGCAGGCCTCGTCAGCATGACAGAACTGCAAGCCATATTGCATCGAAGCCAGGACTTTTCCAAGCGCCTTGGCCAAGCCTTGACGCCCACAGCCCTACGGCATCGCAGTGACTGAATTTTCCCACCTTCAGCAAGACTGCGGGCAGCAACGGCTACTCAAGTCACAAATAAAAAAAGCCCGCTACACAAGATATAGCAGGCTTTTCAATTCTGGTGCCCCGAACCGGTAACGAGTTTTCAGCATTGGCGCGGGTTGCAACGGTTTTCCGTGAAGCAATCGTGAAGGGGCTATAAAACTTCACGGGCCGCAGCCTTTTCGATCGACCCGCATTTTACCGCTCCAAAACGCAAAAAAGCCCCCGACACCAGTTAAGGCATCGGGGGTCTTCATTTCTGGACCGGCCAGGCTTCCAGCATCAGTCGCGCATCATTTGCGTGGCCATCAGCTTGTCTTGCCATCCACTGATATTCCGCTGTGCACGCGCTGAGTAGTTCTCCAGCGGTTGCGGCGTACTCATCGACGGCGGCGCGGGAAGCGGCTGCGATACGGGCGGGCACGCCGGCGAGTTGCTTGCGCAGGCCGTCAGCAGCAGCGGCAGCAGCACCAGCATCAGCCTGCAGGCGCTCGGCCCGAGCCTGGGCGGATTTGATTGCGTCATCCTTGGTTTTCTCCATGCGTGAATAGGAAGCCAAAGCAGACGCGCCAGCACGCATCGTCTGCTCTGCATGCTCTTTTTTAAGGAGCGATATGCGGGCGTCTGCGCGCTGGGCATTGACCCACCAGCCGGCGGCAAAGGACATGGTCATGAGCACGGCCAGCACCAGGGCCTTGGCGCGGCCGGTCATCGAACATACTCCAGCGCCTGCTGATAGAAGCCGGGCCAGGTCTGAGGATGTGGCTTGCCCGGGCGCCAGTTGCGCAGGTAGTACGACCAGGCCTCGTCTGCCTTTCCCAGGGAAGGAAGTGGCCGAGGGTCGCTCAACAGCAGCAGACGTGCGAACCCTGCGCCGAGCACATCATCATGCTCAAGCCGGTTGTAGACAGCCGCGGGTGTAGCATCCACTTCGCGGGCTGCGCACAGCGTGCGGGCTTTGGCCTGCGTTACCTCATGGTTCAGCACGCCCTTCACACCTCCGCCCTGCTCGAACTGCCAGAAGCTGCGCGCTGGGCCGCCGACCTGGCGCCGATAGATGAACCGGCTTTCCTGCAGGCCGATAGCCAGCAGCTCGACCAGCGCCTCTTGGGTATTCTTCACCCCGATCAGGCTCAGGGCCGGCAGGATCGCGGTTTTGGTGATGTCGTCCAATGTCATACGGCACCCCCGTCCTTTGGTGGAAGCCCCAGGCGCTTGCGCACCCATTCATTGAGCAGCGGCCCCAGGGCAAACTGATCCCATGCCCTGAACACCCAGTCGGCCGCCGTCATCGAGAACATGCCGACGACAAAGCCGCCAAGCCCCTCAGACAGCCCCGTTGCCTGCACAAAATCAGGCGTTCCGTAGTTGCTGGCCGCGATACCCAGGACCAGCATTGCCGCCTTACGCGGCCATGTTCCTTGCATCCACATAAGCGCTCCTGCGCTGCCGAGGATGCCAGGCACCTTTGGCAGCAGTTGGTCAGTCCAGTTGTTATCCATTCGCCCTCCCAGGCACGAAAAAGCCACCCGAAGGTGGCCAAAGAAGGGTGTCCGCCACGGCGGCCCCGATAAAAGTCATCCAGCGCACTGCGCTCAACCAGTCATTTCGGCTGTCTACGGATCGCAGAAGCTACACTTGCAGCCGCTACGCATGCCGCACGCATGCGCCGAGACTGACATTTGGATTGAAGAATTTTTCATTTAATTTGGGATGAGCAATGAAGTGGACTGAGTACACAAAACTGCGGGTAGATGGACAAGAGAAAAATGTGCCTTGGTGGACGAATGACAAGATCAAACTCCACAACTTCTGCAAAGAACATGGTCTTCCAACGCCTGATATTTCTGCAATCTGGAAGCACCCTTCTGAAATTGACCTGTCCAATGCCCCCAAAGAATTTGTCCTGAAGCCAAGCGTTCTTCACTCGGCAAAGGGCGTCATGGTCCTGAAAAGAACAGATGACGGTAAGTTCCATGAGGCTTTCTCTGATAAAGCCCTCACACAAGACGACATCATCAGAATCCAGACGAAGGCTTATGACGAATGCAAATTCAAGTCGGCCTACAAAATCTTCATCGAAGAGAAGGTAAAAGGCGATGATCACGTCGGCGATATTCCGCTGGACTACAAGATCTATACCTTCTACGGCGTGCCAATGATGGTTTGGCAGTTCAACCGGAACCAGAAGCCAAAGCGCGCGGCCTGGTTCGATGGGAACTTCCGCCCACTGCGCATGCGTGAATGCATCCGCAGCGAATGGAAGCTTCTCCACCACGGCGTGCACGTTCTTCCCCGCGACTGGGAGAACATGCTTGCGATTGCATCCAAGGCCTCCATCCTCGTGGACTCCCCGTTCATCAGTGTTGACATGTTCTCTTCTACTAGAGGCGCCCTGATTGGTGAATTCACACCGGCACCTGGCGGCCCCTTCTATGGCGACATGTACAAGTTCACCGAAGAGTTCGACACAACCATGGGCAAGGCCTGGGAAGACGCCCTTGAACGCATGAAGGCGAAGTAATGACTGTGACCTACACCCCCCTTTCGGAACTGAAGGCTGACGACTACACAGAAGCCCTGTTGCTCGTCAAATTCTCATCCGGTGCACGAGTCCCTATTTACTGCACATACCTCTATGGCCGGTGGATTAACACAGTGACCGATCAGCCAATTGATGGAGATCCGGTTTACGTAATCAACTTGCCGGAATACCCGGAATGATTAAAGGCCAGCGATTGCTGGCCTTTTCTCTTTCATACAAGTTCATTCATTCGAATATCCATTTTGTCGAGAAAGAAACCCGAGTTATCTGGGCTCTCGACTCGACGCATGGTCCGTAATAGAACTTGTTGTAAGCAGACTGTGCGCTGATGAATGGGCCGTTGCCCAGCATGTTCGCGCCAGTAGCCCCACCCATAGGATGCAACGTGCACTCAGTCGTAAGGAACCGGGTGCTTGACGGACGCGTGTAATCTGCCTGGGTAATGCGACTGCGGCGACCGACACGGTTATTCGCCGCCGCCGTCACATCCTGATAGTAAGGATAAGTGATGAATCCGAAGTCCGTGTGGGTCGCGCACATTGCTGTGTATGCGGTTTTCACGTTGGCATTACCGTTCATCGCTACATCCAGGCCCACCACGGAATCAGCGACGTAGTTGTATGTCTTGTCGACACTCAGGCTACTTGCTCCGGTGGCAATCGTCGTGCGCTGAATAAGTTTCAGGTACTTGCCCACCACGAAGGCGCCGACAGTCGCGGGAATATCAGTGCGGGCACCATCCACATAGAACGCTGGCTCTACCCGCTGAGTCTCGCCGCCATGCACGCTGCCAAACCACTTGTTCTCGTTATATTCAAAGAACGCATAGTCCATGGCCGAGTTGCCGGCGACATAGGGGCGTCCATAGTCACCGAAGGCGAGTGCGGTATAGCTCAACTCTGGGTCAGTTGCACTCAGCGTGGCGAAATCCGCACCTATGACATTCATCGCCAAGCCGCTGACCTTCTTCAACATCACAGTGTTGGCACCTGTCTGGGGTAGCTCATACTGAACAAAGACAAGTTTTGGCTCGGTAGTCTGGGCGCTGAATGTCTTCTGCAGCACACCATTCACATACAGCTCAATCTGAGTCGCACTGCCGGTGGTTCCGAACATAGCGACCTGACCGCGCCGGCCGCCATATTTCGAATTGACCGACCAGGACATGGTCGCATTCAACTCATTGGTTGCCTGGTAGGTCAGTTGCTGCGCAGTAAGAGTGCCAGTTGGGAATGATGCACTCACAGGGACAACAGTCTTCGCACCCCATGCCCCAGTCGTTGCACCGTCGTCCCTGTAGAGGAACACCTCACTGAAGAACCGCGTCACGCAGTTGCGCCAACTCTCCGACGCACCGCCAGTGTCAGTCTCGTTCGATGTAAACGAGTTCCACCAGTGCTCCGAAGAGACATAGCCAGTACCCCGGCGCTTGGTGATAAAGCACAGGATGTCTGTCGCCTTGCGAAACACCAACTTTGGGGAGATCGATCCATAGTTGTCCTGTGGCTCGATGTAATCATGATCGGTGGCGAAGCCACGCACGACGCAGCCGGTGATCCTCCCAACGTTCAGCAGATTCGAGGTGTCGTTGATGGTGGTGGTGTTGCCAACAAGGCCAACACCCT
The DNA here is from genome assembly GCF_016772095.1 of Comamonas sp. NyZ500. Lineage (NCBI taxonomy): Bacteria > Pseudomonadati > Pseudomonadota > Betaproteobacteria > Burkholderiales > Comamonadaceae > Comamonas > Comamonas sp. NyZ500. The sequence continues at coordinate 55,855 of NZ_JAEIJE010000008.1, forward strand.
TCATATCAACCGGCGAAGAAAATGTGACCGATGCACCAGGCGCCAGATACAGCCTCTTAATGCCGAGGGCAACTGCTCGATTGACTGCATCGTCGATGGTAGCGAAATCATTGACAAAGAGGATCTTGTCGAGTTTGTCATCGACGCTTTGCGCGCTCCCTCCTGGCGCTTGGTAAGCGACAATGGATGCGCCGCCGGCAGTTGGCTCATCCAGATCAATTCTGAGCTGGTCCAGATTTGACACAAAAGTCAACACTCCAGATACCTTGCGGTAGCGAGTGCGAGCACCAAGTCTGTTCTCATCCTGAGAGATTTCGACAAGCATTCCCTCTTGGACGGATGCCAGTTTTGAAACAGCCAGAGCATAGGTGTCGAAGGTGGGAACGGTGTTGTCAGCTATCTGCTGGGCCTTGTCTGCCGCCTCTTGTGCAGCATCTGCAGACTCCTGTGCAGCATCTGCAGCGTCCTTAGCATCCTGAATGGCGTCTGCGATTGGACCGGATACAGTCGCGTCATCTGGATCGAACAGCAGAATCACATCTTCCTCAAGCACATTCAGGCCAGAGGAATCTGTACGCAGGCTATAGCGGCCATTCGCAGCGTAGAACTCGAACGTCCCGTCCTGGCCCGTTTTCAGCGGGTTGCCAGCCGGAAGAGTGCCGGCGCGATCCAGAAAGATAGACGCGATTACGCCCGACTCATCTAACACAGTGATGGAAGCGCCGCGCACGGCTGCGCCGCTGACCGAAGTCAGATTGCTTTTGTATTTCTGCATGGCTTGAAGAGGTAAGAGTTAAAGGGCGCGAATGACCCAAACACCGGTTGCGGACTTCATGCGGGCTTCGGTGCCACCGTCAGAAGCAATAGTTGCGACGTGTGCGTGGCCACCAGCTGCTTGCGCGGTGCCATTCAATCCGTGGGCGTGGTCGCCGACAGAAGTCGATGACCGCGTGTTCCCAGGATCTGCGGCCCATCCATCCCAGCCACCTCCTGCGAGGGCCACGCGGTAATCTCCTGCGATCCCGTGGGCATGCCCACCCGCTCCTGTGGTGCTTCCGACTAGGTTGTGGGCGTGATCTCCTACGGGGTCGATAGTTGCCCCGTGTGCATGGGCCTTGTTTTGGCTGTCCTGCATGGCGCCGGAAGCGCCGGCGGAGGAAGCGCCATCACCCCTTAGAGCCACAGCGCCATAGGAATTGACCTGCTTGCCGTTGAGATCAGGGAAGCGAAAAGTGCTCGAGCCGTTGCCAGTGGAGAAGCTGCCGCGCACGGAAGGATTCCCCTGCCATGAAGACTCTGTGACCAAAGGCATGCCGCCGCTTGATACAAGAGCCCAAAGGCTTGGGTAATCAGCCCGATTGGCCTCCTGCCCATCCTGCGGCTGGTGCTTTGCTGGAATGTTGGCGCGATTTCCGCCCCACCACTGGGTCATACCAATGGCCGGCGCGGCGTCCCTCACCAAGTCGCGTACCTGGGCAATAAATGCCGCATGCGCGCGAAGGTAGTTGTCCAGGTTCGGAAAGACCTGTTCGGAGCCTGCCGGGGAGTTATCCGAGGCAACAGGGTCCAGGTCATCAATGCTGCTGGGTACTGGCATGGCGTTTTGTCATGAAAAAACCCGCCAGGGCGAGCCGTAGCGGGTTAGAAAAGGGAAAGTCCCTGGATAGGGGCTTTGGTAGGATGGAAAGATGAACTGCTTCCAAGATTTCGTCATTTGGTGGAACAGCCAGCCTTGGTCCATCGCAGCGAGCGAGTGGATAAGGGATACCGGCATATCCCCGGGCTACCTGGGCACGCTACTTGCGTTTGTTGTCCTTGGCGCTTTCGGAGTCTTTCGGGACCGCAAGTAGACCCCCCATCGCGGCACCACGGCTCGCATTTGACAAAAGGCCATACTCAGGCACTTGCGGGGCCAAAAGACCTCTGTTCGCGCGCAGGGCGTTTGCAGTTCGACCCATGCTCACCAGCGCATCAGCCTGCTGATCGATGTTCAGCAGAGGAATCCTGCTGGTAATCCCCAGAAGCGCATTCAACCCCTTACCAACCACCAACGCTCCGGAGTTGCTGTTGTTCACTGCTGAACCTGCAGGCTGAGCCTGGGTGTAGCTCGCAACACGACCAATCCGCTGCAGCTGTTGGATGTCCTCCGGAGAAAAGAACAGACCCAGCTTTTCCGGCCCCAACGAACTCAGTGCAGAGTTCAGCGCCTTCTGAGAAACCTTGCCGACTTCATCAGCCGAGCCGCCAAGTGCCTTGCGCTTGATGTGCGTAGCCAGCGCATCACGAACGACTTGCCGTCCTTCCGGCGTGAGGTTCCGTGCCACTTGAGCGGCTTCATCTGGCGTCCCATTGATGATGAATCGCTGAGCCAGCCGCGCCGGATCAGCAGTAGCACCATCAGAAAGCGCCGAGCGCACCAGCGGCGAAGAGTCCTCAAACCCGTAGGCTGCCCGCGTTGCCTGTCGCGCACGGTCAATCGCTGACATGGCATCGCTAGGCAGTGGATCAGTTGCCCTCATCTGCTGGGCGGTTCGAGCAGTAGTCGGAACTCCACCAGGGTTGAAGATCTGCGATGCCGCAGGCTGCATGCGAGCTTGCTCCAGAATATCCCGAGCCACGCCGGCAGCCGCCGCCTCATTGCCGCCAGCACGCATGGTGTTGGACAGCATGCTCTGCAGGTTGCGGTACGCCTGGGGCGTGAACTGGTCGGGATTGGTCTGCAACGCCTGGATGTACGAAGAGATCCGCGAATCCATGAACGGCATCAGGCCGGCATCGTCCAGGGCGGCATTGATATCACCCAGGACATTGGCCTGCATGGGCATACGATAGCCCGGCGTGGCCCGCGCATCGCGCCACGCCGCTGACTCGGCCGCTCGGAGCGCATCACGCTGTTGCGCGATGTTCCCAGACAGCGCGCGACCTGCAGCAATGGCGTCCGTCTCCCGCCCACGCTCAACACCCTGCAGAAGCTGAATCAACCGGTTGTTGTTGGCGTTCTCTACCTGGGCTAGTCCCTGGATATTCGCCAAATTGCTGTTGGCACCAGTCTTGGCCAGATTCTTCTCGTTGGTGATCTGCACTGGGTCTAGCGTCACTGTTCCGCGTGTCGGCGTCACTTCTAAGGCGCGAAAATCGGCCAGACGCTGAGCTGCCCTGGCATCCAACCCCTCCAGAGTATTGGCCTTGCGCAGATCGGTCATCAGCGACTTCTGCACGTTAGCAGGAATCGCATCCCAGTCACCGCCCGTGATGCTCAATCGGTTGCGCAGCACGGCAGACAGCTCTGTGTCATTCATGCGCTTCGGTTTTAGCTCAGGCATAGCATCCAGGCCAACTCGTCGGCCTACCGCCTCGCTGGCGCGGCCTGCTGCATTCATAGCTGCATTCCCAACCATGCCACCAGCAACGCCGCCGGCCAAACCTGCGGCCATCTGGCCTAGTTCATTGAACCCAGCATTCTTTGCAGCATCTGCCGCCGCACCGCCACCAACGCCACCACCAATCTGGGCGGCAGGGTTTGCAGCTAGAGCAGACAGAATGCCTTGCGTGGCGCCTGTGGTGCCGCGAGCAGCCTGGGCCGCAAGACCAGCAGGCACAGCAGCCCCAAAGCCGCCGCGAGTGGCCGCGGCCACGCTGCGCTCGAGCCCAGTCTCAGGTTTCGGAAGGCCCAGGCTGTCGGCCAGCTTCGAGGCGCTTTCAGACGGAAGATCGGACTGAACACCCATGGCGCCAAGGCCGGAGCGGATAAGCGCTCCAGGGAGGTCCAGAATCTGAGCCCCTCCCTCCAGCGCATAGCGGCCTGTCAAACCAACCTGTCGGCCGATGTTCTCCAGGGCAGAGCGCTGGGGCGTCGGCCGCTGGCCCATGATCATCTGAGACAGCGGGCCAGGCTGCTGGGCAGACTGCTGCTGCTTCGGCTGGCCGGCCTGGGCGTAGTTCGCCTGGGCATAGGCCATCACCTGATCTTGCGTCGCATCGTCAGGCGCCGTGATCTCGTAGGAAGCGCCATCAGGCGCTGTGATGCGATAGGTCGCCATATCAGTTCACTCTCTGGATGCCCCAGCCACCGCTGCCCATGGGGGCGGGCGCTTGGGCTGGCTGCTTCGGTTCCGATGGCAGTTGCGGCACAGCATAGAAGGGGACCATTGCTGCATAGTCAGGATTGCTTGCCACCGCTTGCACCTTGCGCTGGTGCTCACCGTAGATGTGCTGGCCAGCCCGGCGTGCTGCACTGCTCAGCACCCGCAGCTCAGATGGTGTCAGACTGAGATCACCGGAGATAGCACGCTCTGCAAGCTTGCTTTCACTCTCGGTAATGGCCCCCTGTCCACGCATCTGAGCGCGGCCCTGCAGCGTGAGCTGGGCAAGCCCCTGCATGGCAGAACGGGTGTTTTCCAGCTTCGTCTTCTGGTCCTGGCCGCCCATTCCCAGCGTATCGGCCCATTGGGCAACAGTCAGGCGTGCATTCGCTGTCGGCCCGGTAATCACCTGACCAGAGTTCAGCGCCTGATCAATGCTGTTGGCTGCCTGGACCTGCTTCACCGCCGCGTCAGCGGCAATCTGCGAGTCCTTCATCATGGGACCGATCTGGCCGGCCAGACTCTCGCCCATCTTGTTGTTGATCTGCACATTGGTGCGCGCGGCGCCGGCGGCAGCCTTGGCCTTGGAATAGGCCTGATAGGCTGGGTTGGCCACGATCTGGCCGTTGACCATCATGAATGGCTGATTTGCCGTGTCCTGCACCTGGTCGGGGGTAAGCGACTTTTCCAAGGCGCTGGCCTGCTGCCCGGTGTAAGGGTTCCAGCCGATCACCTGGCCGCCCACGTCCTGGGTCTTGATCTCGGGCGCATTGGCCAGGCCGGTATTGCGCACGCCGCCGTACTCATCCACGCCGAAAAGCGACTTTGAGCCATCAGCACCGGTCACCTGCTGAATTTCCTTCAGCTTGTCGCGGCCTGCATTGCGGATGTCAGCCCACTTTGCTGGGTCAGCGAACCCGGCCTGCAGAAACGTAGCCGGAGAGGCAGAAATCGCCCCATCAGCCCCAGGAGTCATCTTTGCCAGTGCATCCTGCTGCAGTTTGGCCTGGGCCATCTGCAGAAGACGGTTGTTCTGCGTGTCCTGGGCCTGGCCGTAGGCAGAAAGGCCGAGCAGACCGCCGCGGCCGATGGCTTGGGCTGTGGTGCCACGACTCGCCAGGGCGCCCAGGCCGGCCCCCAGCAGCCCTTGTGCCACTGGAGAGCTGAGCAAGCCCATGAAGCCGCCCTGCTCCGGCTGCTGGCCATAGACCTGCTGGTATGCGCCATAGCTTGGCATCTGTGTTGCCATAAATCACCCCCTGCGCGCAGCGCGCTGAGCCATGAGTTTTTCCGCGCCCGACATCTGGTTGCCACGGCCGGCCGACAGCAGACCGGTGAAGTCAGCGGCACGACCTGGAATGCCAGCAGACTGCGCAACCGGCCCTTGCGGGCTGTCCATGAGTCCCATCTTCCCGGCGATGCCGGCCACGTCTGTGACGGTCTTCATACCCGCCGGAGACAGCAGGCCGGCAGTTTGTGCCGACGGCGCCGCTCCGGAAAGCGCAGCACCAGCAGACGACAGGCCTTGTGCACCGCCCATCTCGGCCAGAGATGCCCCCAGCGCGCCGGGAGCCTGCAGACCAAGGCCAGAGGCCCCAGCAGTCAGGCCCAGGCCGCCGGCTGGTGCTGCTGCAGCGCCACCAAGACCACCCAAGCCCCCAGTAACGGCACCCAGGCCAGCCCCGGTCAATGCGCCCGTCAGTGGATCCTTGTTCGTCAAGGCGCCGCCCAGGGCGCCAAGTGCCATTGGCAAGAACTGAAGCATTACTTACCCCCGCTCTGATTTGTCGTTGTGGTGCTACCGGCGGTGTTGTTCATCACGCCGGTCATGGCCTGCAGCTTCTTGTAGGGGTCATCCTGCTGCTGCTGCCACTGCTCGTAGTTGAAATCGGCGTTGTTCTGTGCCTGGTCCTGCAGTGTGTTGCCGGCGTTGAGCAGCTGATTCAGGTCGGCATAGTCCTGGTTTGCATAGCCCTGGGCCATGCCCAAAGCCGCCAGGCGGTTGGCCTGATTGGTCTTGTACGCATCGCCGTACATACTGGTTGCCACTTGCCCCAGGTTCTGCTGCAGTTGCTTCTGACTTTGATCCTGCATCTGTTGCAGGCCAGAGTTCCCAAAGGAACCCGATCCCACCATGGCTGACTCGAGTTGCGGCTTGGCTGTCAGGTTGTAGCTGTCTACCACCGACTTTTGCGCATTGGCCACCTGCTGGTCCAGATAGGGGTTCGTCTGGTCGCCCATCATCTGCTGCAGGCTTCCCTTTGCTTCGTCCCAAAGTGCTGAGCCGTTCGTAGCCCGGTCCGTAACACTCTGGAGAGCCTGCTTCTGTGTATCGTTCAGGTCTGCATAGCGCTGGCCGCCGTAGCCTTGCCATGTCTTGTTTGCCAGTTGGGTGGAGAGGTTGGCAACATTGGAAAGCAGAGGCCGGATCTCGTCAGGGTATGCAATCGCACTGCTGCTGGTGCTAGTGCCACCACCGCCACCGCCACAGGCCTTCATCTGGCCCAAGGCGCGGCGCTTTTCTTGATGCGGATTCATATTGGCATCCTCAAGGTTGTGTAAATCGGCTCCCAGGGGAGATGCCGTTGGTAAAGCCTGGTTTGCGCCGGCTTGGCGCTGCAGCGCATTTCTGTGCAGCCGCTGGACCTGGCCATGGCCGCCAGCTGCTCACTGCAGGCCAGCCAGTGGCCTCCGGGGGCGTATAGCTCACAGATGTGCAGCGCGCGGACATTGGGGAGCTGGTCGATGCGTGTCACCGCCCACCCAACGGCCTGCCCGTCCAGGTCTATGCGGATCAGATCGCGCTCACCACGGCTGAGAAGCAGCTTGAGCTGGTCGCCGGTGATCTCTCCACCCGAGGTTTCGCAGGCCTTGTCCAGCATGTGCGCACCATCCAGCCAAGCGCGGCCGATGAAGGCCGCAGGAATGACTTGCAGCTTGTAGGTCATGTGCCGGTCACTCCCCTGTCTTCTACCCAGGTGCCCGGCTCGCCACTGGCGACGCATATCCAGCCCTTGAGCACATACTGAGCGCCGGCCGTGCCAAGAACCTCAGGAGCACTGTTCTTGATGTAATCCCCGGCCTGGTATTTCCCGGTCGTTGGCGGCGATGTCAAAGCGTTGTAGCTGCCAGATAGCCGCCCCTCAGACACTGCATTGACCTGTTTTGCGAAGGCCGGCAAAACTTGTGCCAACGCGCGCAATAGGGACGGTAGATCGTTGCCTAGGCGCAGATTGTCGGTTTGAAGCCTCATCGGTACCCCGCCTGTTTAAGCCTTGGCTGAACTCCGATCAAGGCATAGTCCCCAACGCTGTCCACCCTGATACGGTGCCACCTAGCGCGCTGCCGGAGGTCAAACGCCGCATCGTCACGGATGGCCACAGACGCCTGTTTTACGGGCAGGCCGCCATCATCCTTGGTGAAGCCCGTCGCCGTAGCGCTTTGAGGCGCCACCTTCAGACGCAGGGTGACGCGATCGAGCCACGTCATCTGTTCTTCATCGCCAAAATCACCCGTGGTGAAGCTTGATGGGGCCGCCGGCCCGGCGAATGTCACGAGACGGTCACTTGCGTCAAAGCCGGCCATCAGCTCCTGAGATTCAACCCAGAATGGTGAATCGAAATCGATCTGCGGACCGGTTTCATAGTCTGTCACCAGCTCCGAACCGCCGTCATACGTCGCCGGCGGCGATGCATAGCGCACCACGGCGCGGATGTAGTGATCGGCCCGACCCCAGCGGCCAGTTGATGGATGGAACACCAGGCCCTTGTCGACCTCACCATTGCCGCCCACGCTTGGGAAGAAGAACCAGGCCAGCTGATTCTGCTTGTCCCAGAAGGCCACGCTTTTCTGCATGAACTTCGGGTCGCGCACGGAGACAAACCAGTCGCGCAAGATACCGCGGCCAATCGGCCGCACCTGCACGCCGTCAAAAGCGTAAATGTCGTCGTCTCCGATGAAGAAATGCGCCTTGCCCGTGTCGCATACAGCATCCTGGCCAACGCATCCCACATCAGAATCGACCATGGTGTAGTTCCACACCTCAGCGGGCCCCGTGTAGCGCCCAACGTAGGTAGAGCGGCGCTTGTAGACGATCACGTCATCACCGAGACGGTGCGCGGCCGTGATTTCACCGCCTGACTCGACCAAGCGACCTGTGGTGCACAGCGTTGACACGTTCGGCGTCCAGTCCGATGCATTCAGATATGCCGAGCACCACCAGCGGTCCGGCGCATCGCCGAAACTCGTGTCTGATGTGTTGAACGCCATCATGAACCCCTTGAGGCTGACCAAAATCTTGGCCTTTGGGGCATCTGTGACGGGCGCGAAGTCGGCACCGGCGGTGCTGATCTGCATGCCGGCGCTCAAGCATGACGCTACCGAGCTGTTGGCGAACTGAGCCAGCGCCCAGCGCTCGCTGTCGCCCAGGCTGAATGGGCCTCCAGTTCCAGAAACATTGGCCCAGGTGCGCCCTGTCAACGAATACAACCCAGCGACCGTCCCAACGATGGCAATGCGGTTGCCATCCAGGTCAATAGCCGCCATGGCACCGCGAACGGCTTCCGGAAGGGGATCAACACCAACCACAGAGAGCGTGGGTCCAGGCCGCATTCCCAATTCCGAAGGAATCAGGTTGCTGCAGTCGGTCAGCAGGCCGGCCATGGTCGGGTCGGCGTCGGGCATGAATCCCAAAACTGTGTTCATACCACCCCCGGTGCACTCACTGCCAGCTGCGTGCCGCCCCAGTTGTACCTGTTGTTTGCAGAGAGCATCTCTTGCACTGCTGCTTCGTACTTGGCCCGATACCCTGTCACGCCCTCAGGATCGCGCAGCCAGACTGCTCCCTGCTCGCAGCATTTCCACAGGTAGACGTCATAGTTGTTGCGCAGCAGCCAGTTTGAGTCCTCATTGAACACCAGAGGCGCATAGCGCTGGGTGTAGAGAATCTCGTAAGGAACGCCCGTTGGGCTCCCCAGGATCTGGGCTACTTGCCCGATGCGGGTGAAGTATGGGCCGCACTGTTTCGAGCGGAAGTCCTCGAGCGTGATCTGCTGGAATGCAACGCGGTTAACACGCAACTCCTGAAGCTCCTGCATTTCGTCGGGCAGGATGATCTGGCCATTCAGCACGGTATCCGCATAACGCGTGGTCTGCATAGCCGTCTTGATCCGGGGATCACGGGCAAACTCGGCCTCTGCCATACGCACGAAGTCGGGGATGACGGCATCCAGGTCAGTGCGGTTGAGCCAGGTGGCGACAGACTTCCTCAGGCTGCTGTAATTGGCCTCGGCCGCATTGCCTGAAACAGCCAGCGATGGCAGTACGTATGTCATAACCGGCCTTTCCAGACACGGAAGACGCTGTTATCCGGGTCTTCCAAGAACTGCTTCAGCAAACCCGAATCCTGAAGAACATCGGCGTAGGTCTTGCCGCGCTTCTGGGCCCACTCGGACAGCACAGGGATGGGGACCGAGGCCACATGCTTGTCCCCCATGCCGGTTGTGTGCGCGCCGATGTTGTGCAGTCCCTTGGCGCGCTCGACGGCGGCTGTGACGTCTGTCACCTGTTGGACAGTCACCTTGCCATCACCGTGGTCGTGCCAGAGGGTGCGCGAGTAGCCGTTGTTGCTCAGGATTCGTGTCTTCATAAACAAAAAGCCGCCCCGAAGGGCGGCCTCTTTCAGTTGGCGGTTGGATCAGGGCTGCAGGTCGCGAATAGCGCCGTTTGCGGCTTCCTGGTTGGATCGCAGGGACCACTCGGTGTTGATCATCCAGTTCTCCGAGTCACCGGTCTTGGCCAGAGGAGACGCCTTCATGCCACGCAGCGTCAGCAGTTCCCAGCGCTTGGGGTCGATCAGGAACACGTCGCGGGCGCGCTGGTGGCGGCTGTTGACCACGGTGTAGGTGCCGAAGTCGCCAACGTAGATGTCCGCAGTGGCCACGGTGGTGGCGGCCTTGGACTTCACGTCATTAGTCTTTTGGGCCACACCAGTGAAGCCCGAAACCGTTGCGCGCAGTGCTGCAGGCACGAACAGCAGTGAGGGATCGCCGCCCTGCTCCCAGCACTTCTGGCCCACGTCCTTCAGCATCGCTTCGGTGAAGGTGCGCAGCGTGCCGTCAGTGGGGGCAGTATTGGTGTCGGGGTTCGGTGCAACGCCGGTAGCGCCCAAGCTGTTGTTGGTCGCCAGCCAGCCTGCGATGCCACGGGCCTGAGGTGCAACGCCAGACGCAGCCGCAATGGAAGTGGTGTTGTTGATGGCCGCAAACTCGATGTCGCGCTTGAGCTCGATCATCTTCTTGGCCTTCTGGTAGGCCACTTCGGATTTGCGGCCGGCCTTGTCCACCACTTCTTGGGTGCCGGTCACCGAGAGGTTTTTCTCGGAGATCTGCGTGCGGTTTTCAACGCGCTTGGTAGGCGTGGTGGCCGTGATGGTCACATTGTTGCCCTGCTCCACCTTGTTGTTGGATGCGGCTGCCAATGCATCGGTTTGCCATTCGGGCTTGACCGATTCAGCAGTGCCCTTGCCGATGGCCGAAACGAACGGGGTTTCTTCAGGGGAGATGCGGTAGATCACATTGGCCAGTTCTTCACGGTTGCCAACCGCGTTGAACGTGGCGAAGGAATTTGCTTGTTGAGCCATTTCTTACTCCGAGGCCGCAATCAGAGCAGCCAAAGAATGCACATCGCGGCGAGCATTCAACTGCTTCAAGGCCGCTTCGCGTTTCGATTGGGGGACGCTGGCCGCACCAGGCTTGGATGCCTTGGGCGGTGCTGCCTGCACTTTTTGCTGGGTTGCCGGCTTCTTGGCCTGCAGGGCACGCCACTGGGCGGCCTCGTGCAGAACCTTCAGGGTGCGGGCGTCCGCCACCTGAGAAAGCTCGGCATCCGTGAAACCATAGGCGATTCCCGCGTCTCGCATCGCCTTCAGCTGCTCAGTACCGAACCCGGGGATATCGCGCTGCATGGTCTGCAGGGCTTCCTGGGTACGCTGCTGGAACTGGGTGGCCTGCTCCGCTTCGCGTTGCTGGACCTTGGCCTGGAAGCTGCGCGCCGTGTCCTGAGCGCGTGCTTCCAACTGCCGCCACTGTGCTTGCAGCCGGCCTGCTTCGGTCGGGTCCTGCTCATACAGGGCATTCCAATCAGCTTTGGCAAACAGTGCCAGCTGCTCCTGCATGTTCATCAGCTGCGCTTGTTCGCGGGCGAACTCCTGCACCTGTTGGTACTGCTTGGCAACCTGCTCCGATGCCTGCTTGCGCTCGTCGGCCAGGGCCTGTGTCTTCTGCGTGTAGTCGGACTGCCGCAGATAACCCGCCTTCAGCTCAGAGAGAGGGGCTTCCAGAGCCTCGCCGCCGGCAGTGGTCCACGAAATGACTGCATCGTCGGCAGGGGCCTGTGCGGCTTGTCCTTCGTCGTCTGCAGCTGCCTCTTGCTCGCCTTCCAGGTCGCTTTCGGCTTCGGTGGCGCCTTCGGCCTGGGAATCATCTGCACCTTCGGTAGATTCAGGGGCGTCTTGCGCTTGTCCTTCGTCGTCGTTCAGTGCATTGGCCAGGTCTTCCAGCGTCGGGCTTTGGTCTTGATCGTCGTCCATGGTCGTTGGTGTGGTTGGTCTGTCCAGGTGTGAGCCCAACGAAAAAGGGGCCGCACGCCGTCGCATGCAGCCCCTTGTCGGGTTGTTCCTAACTGGTCAGCCGGGCAAACCGTGCCCGGGCGGTGTTGAAAAACAGTTACTCGGTGGTGCCGTCGCTGTATGTCACCGACAGAGGGCCGGCGCTCAGGCGGATGCCGCCATAGGTGCCGGGCCAGGTGATTTCCGATGCATGCGGATGAGTAGCGGCCGTGGCCACCACGTCACGGTCAATGTGCTTGCCTTCCACGCGGCGCAGGAAGGAATCGAGCGTTTCGAGAGGTTCCTGCGGGTCTTGGGTGGAAGGATCATCCACTTTTGGATCATCTTCGGCCGGCTTGGAGACGGGACTGGATTTGGGCTCAGCCGCTTCCGTGACCACTTCCACCGCTTGCTCCTGGGACGCCTGGACTTCAGTACCCTGGGGCTCGTTGGTTTCCACTGCAGGCGCCTCGCCCGCTTTACTCTTTGCTTTAGACATCGCGCATGCGCTCCTGGATGGCTTGGAGACGGGACTGGATTTGGGCCTCATTGGTCAACTCGGCCTGCTCCAGCTTGTACCCGTCAATCACAAGATGGAACACTCTGAAAAACTGCTCTGCGCCCTTGAGCATGGCCACTGCGGCTTCGCGGCGCTCACGTTCATGGAGCGGCAGAGACAGGATCTCGTCCTTCAAGGCCTGCTCCACCACGGCGCGGGCCTCTTTCATCAGCGGGTCTTCAAGCAGGCGCTTGGCCTGCTCTGCCCGGTATTGAGCGTCGCTCATGCTTGTCCTCTCTGAAACCGCTGTGCCAGGCCATTGATGAGCGCTGCAACAGCGTCAAGCCGTTGTGGGGTGATGTCAGGTGCCTGCATGTTCTGATCCAGCTGCGTGCCGCCGATCAGGTTCTGGGCCGGATCAGTCATCTGACCGTCCATGCGGGCTTGGCCCATCACGTAACCGGCGGACAGCTCGATCAGGGACTTCCAGGCGTCCTGCTGCAGCTCCATTTCCTTGAGTTGGCGATCTGCGGCGCGCTGCTTGTCGCCTTCTGCCGCCTCTGCCTGGAGCTTGATGATCTCCATCTGCTGCAGATGCTGGTACTTCGCCTGCTCCATCTGAGCCTTGATCTGCTCCGGCGAAGGCAGGGGCGGCTTCTGCTGGATCTTGTCCGGCGGAATCAGGAACTTCTCGGCCGCGCCCTTGAGCTTGGCGTTCTTAGCCAGGGCCTTGCCAAATTCATAGATCTGCTCCGGACCGACCATGCCTACAGTAGCGGCCTGTTGCATGAACTGGCCGAACTGCTGCAGCACCACCAGGGTTTCTGTCTTGTCCCCCGTGCCGAGGCCCACGTCCGTGCTGACGTCCATGTCAGGCGACCACATGCGAGGGTCGAACTGCACGAACTCATTGCGCAGCCGGATGGTCAGCGGAATGTCCTGGTATTGGGTGATCAGCCTCAGCACCAGCTTGAACAAATCCTTCACCCCGCTCTCAGCGAACATCCGCAGGATCAGCAGCATGCGCCTGTCGGCCATGTTGGAGATCTTGGTGATGCCCGTAGCGGTCTTGTTCAGGCTGTCAGCATCCAGGCCCTGGTTGTAGCGGGTGACACCGGTGCGGCGCTCGCGCATGCCCTGGGTCATTTCGATACCGGCCAGCGACTCGGTGGCAACCAGAGCGGTCTTGATAGGCGACACAGCATCTTGTGCCGGACCCTCTCCACGGATGATCCCGCCGATGCGGTTGCTGATCACATCGTCCAGGTTGACGACAGCCTTCTGGTTGACATAGGTGCGCGGGTTGTTGGCCAGATACAGCGAATCCACATACTGGCGCGTCAGGCCGCTGCTCAGGCGCTGCAGCTCCGTCACCGGGTCGGCCAAGGCCATGCCGATCACGCGGTGCGGCAGCTTGATAGGCGTCAGGACAGCATATTCATGCCCCTCGACCTCTTCATTCTCCAGTTCGCGGTCGCCCGAGACCAGGATGCGGCGCCATTCGGCCACGCCGTCACCGTTGTAGTCGCAGCGGATGAAGCCTTCGAACAGCCTCACCTCTTCCAGCGACTTGTCGGCGCTATCGTTGGGCAGACTGGTGCGCTCGTCTTCCTCCAGCAGGTTGCTGGCCCCGTCATAGCTTTTGATCTCGTCCACATCGCTGATGCCCATTTCCTTGAGCTGCGAGCGGGTGTAGGTGACCCATTCACCCAGCAAGCGGGCCTCTTCCATGGTCTTGGCCGTGCGGTTTACCAGGAAATCAGAGGGCGGCACGTTGCGCAGCTTCACGCAGCCGCGCTGCTTGCGCATGATGGTGAGATCGAACAGCTCGGGGATCTGCAGGCCGGCCGCCTGCATCACATCGGGCGCCAACTGCTCAGAGACGGACGCCTCGATGATCGATACCGCAGGGTCCTGGGTCATCAGCGTGACCTGCTCCAGGGTCAGACCACGGAACTCTTGGCGTACAGGATCAGCCTGCACCCACTTGGCCCGGACTACGCCGATCTTGCTCAGCAGCGAGTCCTTGATCCAGTCCATGAAGATCAGGAAGCCGGGGTTCTCGTTCTGAATGACGAAGTTCACAAGCTCGGTGGCCTGGTCTGCATATTCAGCATCACCAGGTCCGCGCGGCAGGAACTCGCCGATGTTGTCCCCGCAGAAGAACGGCTCCAGGAAGTTCGGCAGCGCGCTCTCGATGGTCTCGAACACATCCCAGGACACCACCTGAGAGCGGCCATCCACCTCATTACCCAGCGGCAGACCCAGGTAATACTGCAGATTGCGCTGCTGCTCGGCGCGGATGCTGCCGGTGAGCCAGCTCTGTGCATCATCGATTTCATGCTCCAGCACCTGCCGGAACGTGTCTTTTTCCATTGTCATCACACAATTCCTATTTGAGGGAGCGGTAACGGCGCCATGACGCGCGGCGGCGTCCAATCGCAGCACATGAGCCCGAAGGCGTCAGAGCCGTGGCTGGCCCAGTCATGCTCGGGGCCCAGGCCAATGCCGCGCTTTTCGTCGCGCTTCTCGTGGTACCAGCCCAGGGCCGCCAAGCCGCCAGCGCAGCTCTCTTGGTTGAACCAGATGCTTGGGAACAGCTGACGCGCGGCTTCAACCCGCTTGAGCGCAGCGCCCTTGCCCTGGTTCGGGATCGTGGTAACGGTGTAGCCCAGGCGGCGCAGCTCGCTCGCCGGCGTCACAGCGAACACCACGTCGGAGCGGTCGCCGTCGTGTGGCAGCCATATGTCAAGGCGATCAGACTTGTATCCACGGTCATGCAGCCACTGCACATGGGTCGCCATGGGCTGGCCCTGGGCCTCGTAGTAGTCCAGCACACGCACCTGCAGGCCGACGAACTGGACGATCCACATGGCGAAGCTATCGGCATTCCGCCCCGTTCCGCCGATGTCCACATAGGCCCGGAGGCGCATGCTGGGGTCAGCCGCAACAACGCCGAGCCGGCCCTCTGCCTTTGCGGCTGTCAGCTGCTTGGCGAAGTAGGCCCCCTCGTTGACCGTCTCGTAGCCGCCTTCCCAGATGTGGTCGTACTTGTCAGGCTGCTGCCTCAGGCAGTCCAAGCGCTCTTGCTCGAGCTCGGCAGGAAACCAGGGGTTGTCCCGCCAGTTGGCCTGCACCACCAGGGCGCCTGTGGGCAGCTCAGAGGAGCGCAGCATGCGGTCCACCGGGTCCATGGCAAAGCGCGGGTTCCAGCCGAACCAGAGCTGTGAGCCCGGTGCGCGCATCGTTGGCCGCAGCAGGTCCAGGCTGCGCTGTGTGGCAGTCTGCGCCTCTTCCCACCATGCCCGCTTGAAGCCTTCCAACGATTTCACGCTGTCGGCCGTGTAGTCGTTCATGCCCTTGA
Source organism: Comamonas sp. NyZ500 (assembly GCF_016772095.1). NCBI lineage: Bacteria > Pseudomonadati > Pseudomonadota > Betaproteobacteria > Burkholderiales > Comamonadaceae > Comamonas > Comamonas sp. NyZ500. The sequence continues at coordinate 71,406 of NZ_JAEIJE010000008.1, forward strand.
AAATGATCAGGCCATCGCCTGGCGTCGTGATGACGTCCTTGTAGACCCGGAAGCCATCAGCCGACCCCAGGTTCAGCGCAGAGAGCTTGCCCTCGAGCAGTGCCTTGCTGGACTGGCTCAAATCCTTCTGCACCTCACGGATGCACACCGATCGCAGACCCTCTCCACCGCTGGCCCCGGGCTCATACAGACAGTCCTCGATCAGCATCTCGCCGAAGAAGTGGGATTTGCCAGAACCCCGGCCACCGTGCGCTCCCTTGTAGCGGGCAGGCTCCAGCAGCGGCGCAAACACTCGCGCCGTCTTCAGGTCCAGCGTTCTCATGCCTTGGGGTCCACGATGGTGCGCGTGACGCGCGAGACTGTCTCAATGGGGCCGGCATCCTTGCCGGTGAGCTCCACCGCCTGGGTGGCCTTGCCATACCCTCGGTCAATCAGTTCTTTCGCTGCCGCCACTCGGGCCGCAGCAGGTGTCTTTGTGCCGCGCATCAGCTTGGCCAGAGTCTCCAGCGCCTCAGCGCCATAGTCCTGTGCTAGAGCCTTAATGTCGGCTGTGCTTTTGTTCACAGACCCGGGCTTACGGCCAGCGCCGGGGCGTGCTCCGCCGCGAGCTGCCATTTGAATTCCTTTGATTTGTTATCAATGAGGTGCCACCACACAGGCCTAGCGTCCCATGTGTCAGTGCATGCTTTGCCGGACGCGCCTGGTGGTGGCGAAACTGTCTTTGCGCTGCACCCGCGTGGATGCAATGCAAAGAGCCCTCACTCAAGGGCCCTCTACCAGCAGTGAAGATCAGGCTGACGGACACATGCGCCAAGAGGCAGTCAGCACCGGGCGTTCACGCTTGGCCAGCGATGCAGCGAATGCAGCCGCCTTGACCAGGATGGAAGGCTTGGTCTGCTTCTGCTCGGCCACCTGGGAAGCCATGGCGCAGGCTTCCTTGACATGGAATCCGATGTAGCGACACACAGCGGCGATGGGCTGGCTGATGACTGCGGCCACAGAATGACCAATGAGAGCGCATGCGGCCAGGGCCAGCGCAACGACACGACTGCGGAACATAGGTTCACCTTTCGACTTGGTGCTGCGGCTCACAGCGGGATCCTTGCCATAGCGGGAAACGGGTTACTGCCCTGCCAGCTTGGAGCGCAGCTCGTAGCCCATCAGGGGCCAGATCTTCTGCACTGCGTTCTGGCGCGCGATCTTGCGGCCGATCTCGGCGTCGAAGTTCTCGGGGCTGGCGCATGCGCTCTCGCCCGTCACGGTGAAGCCGTTGCGCAACACCAGCACGCAGAACGTCAGCAGCGCGAGAGAGTCGTGGTACGGCTCTCCTGAGTGTGTGGCTCCATCTGCTGCCGTGAAATAGGTCTCGCAAATGATGTTCGCTTCAATGTCAGAAGGCGTGACGCGCGCAGCGGTCTTGCCCTTGTCCTGGATCTCTTGCTCGATTGCTGCGTCGCTCATGGCTGCCTTTCGGGAATAAAAAAGCCGCCGAGGCGAACCAGGGCGGCAGGTGCCGGCTTTCGGCCAGCAGGAGACAAGTGGAGCATCCAGAGGGAGTCGAACCCTACCCTGCACAGCTTGGAAGGCTGGCGACGCGCCACGCGCTTGAATGCGGAAACGAAAAAGCCCCGGCGGTTTAGGCCAGGGCTTTGGAATTTTTGGGCGCAACTTGCCCCCGGTGCGTATTCTGCCTGTTTCAGGCACTGCGTCAACCCCCAATCAGCCCTTTCGCTATCAAGCCACGCGTGAAGAGGTTGCGGGCCTCCATCAACAGAATCTGGCGTTCTTCCCAGTTCTCCGGGAGCCTGGGGCTGCTCCACACCTGGGCACGGACAGTCAGGTTGCGCGCTTGAAACGCCAGTGCCGTGCGGTGGGGCTGGGGGATGGCGTCGATCACCGCGTCAATGGCCTCCATGTCAGGCCCATCCCCTACCGAGGCCGCCGGCCCGAGCATGCATGATGGTGACCGACTCGAGTATCCGCTTGCAACTGTGTAATTGGCACTCCACTGGTGCCACTCCACTAGGTATTCGTTGAGCAAGTCGTTCAGCTGGCACTCGTCTATGTGCTGGTGTTCTGCCACTGCGTTCATGTTTGCTCCTATTTTTCTAGCAATACTTCTAACTCTGTCGGCTTGCACAGGCGATCAGCACAGAACTGATCAATCCTGATGATGGCCTGGCCGTGCCCATTGCCGCGATAGGTGCCTGTGACGCTTGGGTGCTTGGCAGATCGGATGAGGCACCCGGGCTTGAGCTGGCTGAAGGACCTCACTGGGGTCCATTGCGCTACCTTGCTCATTGATATCCCTCCCATGGCTTAAAGGCCACGCCAGCCTCAGCGCCGAAGGCATAGAGCCATTCGATGAAGCCGCGGGCCAGCTTGTCGGTGAAGTCCTTGGACTGCGTGCCCAGCATCACCACCTCACCGCGCAGGCCACGGCCCATGCGCAGATCTCCGAAGCGCGCCCACTCGTCGCAGAACTGGGCATCGCGCAGCGTGTCCATGCGGAAGGCGCTGATCAGGATGCGCTTTGCGTCGTCGGTGTTTTCCAGATCGCCGCCCACATGCGCGCTGATCTGGTTGATGAGGCTGTGGAAGTGGCGGCTATGGCGCTCTTGCCGGCGCTCTGGCCGGAGCTCCAGCACCAGGCGGCGGCCATCAGCCAAAACCTGCTTGGCCTGCTTCCAGGCGCTGGTGATGGCGATATGGCCCTGCTCTGGGGTCTTTAGAACGAGGGTGAGGCGGTCTCTCATTGCGCCACCTCGTTAATGTTGTGGTGCTTCCTTTTGGCTTCCAGGTATGCAGCACGCGCTTCTTCTAAGGTATTGAACGACCCGAGATAGATGTATCGCCCATCGACTTTGATCTCGGAAAAGAAATGATGTCTTCGCAGGCTGTAGCGCACCCCGAGCACGCCAGTTTTGCTGCCTTTGCGTGCATTGATACGGTTTTCATGATTCACCGACCGGGGAACATCACGGAGATTTACCCATCGGTTATCAGATCTGGCGTGGTTGATGTGATCAACCTCGTTCACAGGGAACTTCCCTGTCATCCATAGCCATGCAAGCCTGTGGCCAAGATATGAGCGCCTGTCTATGACTATGTTCACATACCCGTTGCGGGCAACCGTACCTGCCTTGGTCCCAGCCTTTCTGCTACCGACCGTAGTCTTCCGGGTGAATTCACCGGTCTCAGGGTTGAAATTCAAAAGTTGCTTCAGACGCTCTTGGGTGATCACAGTCATAGAACCTCCACACGGCCCCAATGAGCCAAAAGGACTGCTTCCGCTCTGTTGTGATCGCGAGCACGCGTGAGGTTGCCGGCGGCTTCGGGGTGCAGCTTGCGGGCGGTCTCCAGGGCCTTGGTCTTCTCGGAGCCCAGGCGGAACAGCTTTTTCCACGACTGGGGAGCGACATGCTCGGTCGGGTAGCCCAGGCACTCCAGCACGCTCTCGATGGCACCCAGGCTGCGCATCAGGCTTCCCTGGGTCTGCACGGCGTTGTTGGCGCCGCCCATGGTGTTGACCTTCTCCAGCACGGCCAGGGGCTTGCCTTCACCGGCGGGGCAGTGCTTCAGCAGCAGCTGGCAGAAGGCTTTGCCGTCGATCTTGCGCTTGACCAGGGCCTTCTCGCCGGCACCGGGCACGGGCATGGTGGGCAAGTCGAAGATGGTCCGCACGCCGTTGTGGTCCATAACCGCGCAAGCACCTGTCAAACCTGGGTCGATTCCAATGATGATCATGATTCGTTGCTCCTTTTTTTGATTGATTTACTGCCAGGGCTGGCGGCCATCAAGGCCCAGCGCTTCTCGGTAGGCCCGGATCTGGTGGGCGCCCAGCTTTTCGCCGGACTCGTGGCGCTTCTGCAGCTTGTGGGCCCAGGCTTTGGGGTCCTTCTTCGCCTCAGTGCCGAAGGACTCGCGGACTTGCTTTGCCAGTTCGGCCACTCGCTGGGGGTTGGCCGGGGACTGCTCCAGCAGCGGGACTTGCTTCTTCGGTGAGGCACGGCACAGATCGCGGAACTCGAAGACGTTGGGCGGCTTGGATGACGGCAGGTGATCCAGCGCGTAGCGGATATCGCCAGCGGTGAAGCCCAGCAGGCGCTTGTTCCACTCGGCTTGCACGTCTTCGATGGGGGTGACGCCAAGGCTTCGGTCCCAAGCTGCGCCGTATGCTGCGCCGAGCTTTCCGAAGAGCCACTGGATGCTGGTGAGGGCTTCTGTGGTCATGGTCAGGACTCCAAAAACATCGTTTCGCCGCGGGGCGTGATGTCGATGACGTTGCATGGCATTTGCTGCTGACGGTCCGGGTGCACTCGGCCGGTGGCCCGCTCCCAGCGCTGCATCTGCTCTTCACGGTCTCGCTCGGCAAAGGACTGCAGCTGGCGCGGTGCCTGCTGGTGCTGGGCTTGATGGCGGGGCTGCACCCAGTCGGCACGGAAACCGCGCCAGCCGTTGCTGCAGCAGGTCTGCAGGGCAGCTTCCAGCGTGAATCCGGCCTTGCGGGCTTCTCGCTCGATCCCGTCCACAGCGGTTTGCGTGACCGTGGCCTTCAGCGTCTTGCGCTGCTGCAGCCAGTCGGTCCAGGTCTGGTCGGTCACGCCAGCCGGTTTCGGAACAGCAGGCACGAGCGCGGATGCGCGCGTTGTATTCTTTTGTTCCTTGGTATGTTCTTTGGTCTGTTCTTTGCGTGTAGCCGAATCGGCTACCACGCGTGTAGCCTGATCGGCTACCGTTTGAGTAGCCGAATCGGCTACCGTTGCCTGTTCGGCTACCGTAGCCGAATCGGCTACTTTTTCGGCCTGCAAAACGTCAGGCACATCCAGGGTGTAGCGGGTCGATTTGGAGTAGCCGCCCTGCCCTTCTTTGCGCAGCCATCCCAAGGCCACCAGGGCAGTTGTGGCGCTACTGATGTTGGACGGATGCATACCCGTGCGCTGGGCGATTTCAGAGCGAGAAGGCCAGACAGTGTTGGTAGCCTTGTTGCGGAATGAGAAGAGCGCGATCAGCACACGGGTCTGCTCGAGCGTCAGACGGCGGTCGGTAGCCACTTCCAGTGGCACCACGGCGAATGGAGGAAGGTTGCTCATAGCCGTGTCCGATCTGCTGAAAATCCGTTACGCAAAAGTTCAAGAGAGGCCATCACTGCCTCCTAAATGGCAAAATCCTGCCCTGCTGCGGCGTGATGCGGTAGCGGTGTTCCAGGCTTTGCTGTGCCAGCTTCGTGGCAGCTTGTTGACGGGTAAGCCCATGCTCTAAGGCGTAGGCATCGAGTGCAGCGGCTTCTCGTTCCGAAAGGTCGAGGGGCTGCCCGGTGGTGGGTGGTGCTGGCACTGTTTTTCATTCCGCGTTACGCAACCGTTGCTGAAATGACGCGCCAGCGTCACGAGTTTGTAGCTCGCATTTCTGTAGCAGCCGCTGCAGACTTGGAGCTATGGAAACGAGTCAAACCCTCCAAAACCAGCTCACGCAGAAACACAGACTTCTGCATGCCGTTGAACTCGGCCATTGCCTCGGCCAGCCTGTCCTCTGCATCGTTCAGGGACAGGTTCACACGGTTCTTGCGAATGTGGGCGGGGTCGGCGTACATGATTCAGGCCTCCTTGATGGGGTTCTTGTTGATGGATGGGGAAAAGGTGCCCGCCGCCTCCCGGGGCAGAATGGAAGCTCCTACACAACCATTCCCGGGAGGGGCAGACATGGAAAAAGAGTTCGTTGTGTTCACGAGGTCGGAGTCGCGCGGCGGCTTCATCAAGACACCTCTTGGCCAGATGCAGTACCTGGAGATACGCATGTGGCATCGCTCAGGCCCTGGGGCTCAGGAGGAGGCAACTCCTTGGATTCGGATGTACCCAGATCAGATGGAGCAACTAGCGGCGCATCTGCAGCGGAACAGGGACGTCCAAAAGGAAAGCTTGACTCCCACAACACCGTCACAGACGAAGCACTGAACAGCGCATCGGGGTTTAGCGCCTCAGCCATGGCTCGCCTCCTGGGGGGCGGGATGCTCTGCGGTCTTCTCGGGCAGAGGCTCCAGTCCGTAGATCTGGCCCATGGTCAAGGGCAGACCACGGCTGGCCGCGAAGTCGATAACGCGCTTGGCCATGTCAGGCGGCAGCGTCTGGCCGCGCTCATAGTGGAAGATGTTTCCCTGCGTGCAGCAGATGCCACGACCCAGGGCTTGCTGAGACAGGCCCAGCATCAGGCGGATTTCTTTGACATGGTTCATGGCCGCAATATTAGCGGCACTTGTATAAGTGGTCAACAGCGTCGCTTGTTGCCTTTTAAGCAGCGCCGGTGATGATCCGCCCCATGAGTAAGGAACATCGAAAAGCGAAGGTGACTTCGGAGACCGTCCGAGAGTCGGAACTGCTTAAAGCGATCTGGGATAGAACGCCAGGAAAGCCAAATCAGGCAATCTTTGGTGAGACCTACGATGTTGGAAGCCAGTCAGCCGTTACACAGTTCCTGAACGGAATTACACCTTTAAGCCTGAAAGCAGCCGTTGGCTTTGCAAAAGGACTGAGTTGCGACATTTCGGATTTCAGCCCCAGACTCGCTGCAGAGGCCTCATCAATCGCCGGTGCGGCGCCCCAAGAAGACGAATCTGAGTACGTTCAGATTCGGCATTTCGCCGTGAAGTTTTCAAATGGACACGGCCGCCTTGTTCATGATGAAAGTGCAAAGCCAGCACTTTCATTCCGCGCCGACTTTATACGCAAGTTGGGGATCTCTCAGCGTCATGCAGTTGTTGTGGATTCCAGCGGAGACAGCAATCATCCATTGATCCAAGATGGTGCTGTAGTACTCGTAGACCGCGCCACGACAAGCATCACCAACGGGAAATTCTATGCATTCCGCATTGGCGGGGAGCTGCTCATCAAGATGCTGACTCAGCTTGAAGACGGTTCGATTTTGTCGATCTCAGCAAACCCAACATACCCCCCAAAGATCCTTAAAGAAAACGATGATTTCGAAATCATTGGGCGAGCCCGGTGGACCTGCCATGAAATCTGAGCAAGAACCAGTCATTAACTTTCGCATAAGCCACCAATGAAAATTTTTGTCGCATCTGTAGTCTCCGCCCTCTTCACTACTTGCTGCTTCGCGGCCGGCAATGATGAGTGGATTTACATGGCGGGCAATGATTCCGCATCCCTAAGTGCTCACGCAAACAGATGGAAAGTCACCGGCAAGAATGAACTCCAAGCATGGATAAAGACAGAGTTCAAAAAGCCAGAGAAAGGCAGCAAGACCAAGTACACAATGAGCGACTGGAGAATCAATTGCAAGGACACATCGATCTACGTTGCAAGCACTGTTGCTTACGATAGTGCGGGCAACTCACTGGGCACATCGAAAAACACATATGGCACCTATGAGCCTGTGATCCCTGAAAGCGTCGGCGAGAGCATCGCCAACGTTTTCTGCGATGCAAGCAGGGAGCGCCGCGAGAACTGGTAGACAACCAGGCAGCGATAACTAGATGGCCACCGCAAGGTGGCTTTTTGTTGTCGCAAAAATTTTTGACCCGAGTATTAGCGCCACTGTTGACACAATAAAAAAGCGCCACTAATATTCACCCATCGCAGCACAAAGCAGTAACGCAAAAGTGCAGCGGCGGGTGCCAAGTGATCGAGCCGACACCCTGCGGTCTTTAAAAGTTTGAGAACTGATTGGTTGGGGTGGTCGCTGAGGAAGTTCAGCGGGAAGCAGGACGGTTGCCCGCCCTGCCCCACTTGGTCACAGCATCAGTATCAGAACGATGTAGCCGATGGCTTGGATGCACTTAGCCACATCGATCTTGATGCTCACCTTCACTTGGCATTTCATTGGTTGCCCTTTGGAATGCCCCGTGGCCACGGGACGTTGATCCCGCTGACTTCTTATTACGCGCCGTTGCTAGCGCGGCTCTTGGCTTACCGCGAATAGGCCTTGAGCACGGCTGGCATCAGAAGGGTTGGTGCGCGGCATGGCTTGCGCTATTAGCGTGACTCGACACGTCATGCCGATCACTCCCTGCAGATGCTTCACCTTCTGCGGCATGTCGACTGGCCGCAGTGGGGCGCTAGCAGCCCCACGGCGAGTATCTCAGATTGACCACCCCACCCAATCAGTTCTTGAACACCGAAGGATGAACAGGCCGCAAGGCCCTGCCCCTGTGCACCACGGCAGAAGCAAAAGTGGGATGGCCGAGCCCGTTGAACTACCGGAACCGAAGCCAGATGCAAGACGAGCTGGAACTGTCCGCAAGGATGGGTATGCCAGCCGCGCCCCTGGGGTAACAACCAGGGGAATCAAACCAGAGCGCCTTGAACCAGGGCGCTGCGGTTTGACCAACAGGAGCATTTGATGAACGCAGCTACTCAAAAGAAGCCGCCGCATCCCAACAGCCCCAATGGATGCTGGGCGCGGCATGGGTATCGAGTCGAGCGCACAAGTCGACCCATGGGGCCGGCAAGACGCGATGTCTACGGTCCCGATGGAGCCCTGGCCTTGGAGGATTCCAACTATGACAAGGAGATAGCCTACTGCCGCGAGCACGGTCTGCTGCTACCTGAGTCGGACTGACGGAGATTTGAAGATGTGAGCTTTGCCAGCATGCGGCCTGCATGTGCCTTCCCCCGCAGGGCTAAGCGGGGCCATCACGAAGCCGGCCGCGCCGAATAGCGTGTCACCCTGGGCGCGAGTAGCCAGGGGCTTGGCGGCCGGCTCCGTGATGGTGAATGCGCTGCAGAAGCGCGGCATGTTGGAATGAACCGGCGTCGAAAAGGTCCTAGGCCGTACCCGCAAGGGCTAGGCGGCTGCCATGCAAAACACCAGTGCGACCCTGACCACCATCACGACTTGCCGGCGTAAGCGGCAGCTATCCGGCGTGACCACTCGAGCAGGTACGGCAGTTCAGGAATGGGCCTGGGCTGGCGTCAGTCACGAACACGGCGCTTGCGTCGTGGCGACAGTGGTCACACCAGATGGCGCGGCATTTCTTTAACCCTTGCGCATTTGTCTAGCTGGACCCTCATCTGGCGAACCGCTGCGCCGTCTACCTACTCCCCCCTCACTTCGCAGTGAGCTTGCCACCTCAGGGTGGCTTTTTTATTTGGATGTCGCCATGACTGAAACAGATCGAGAGCTGCTGGAACTGGCGGCAAAGTCGTACGGGCCAGAAATCGAATGGGATGGTGATGGCTGGGTCATCACCTCGAAAGTCAAAGGGCACCTCACAAACTATGAGGCATGGAATCCTTTGATCGACGATGGCGACGCATTGCGCCTGACGGTGAAGCTTGGGATTGAGCCGAAGAAACCAAGCCGCGCACGATCGGTCGGTACCGTTGTGCAGGCGTGGTACCCGCCTGATGGCAATCCCAACAGATCAGCATGCGCCCATGTCAGCGAACATGTCAGAAACGGAGACAGGCTCGAAGCCACCCGTCGCGCCATCGTACGCGCCGCTGCTGAGATCGGGAGGATCATGTCATGAACGCCCGACCTCCTGTCTACCTCGGCCCCACGCCAAACCCTCATGCAGACGCCGAGCGCTGGAACGATGAGGAAGCAGAGGCCGATGCTCTGCACGAGACCGCTGCCGTCCAAGCGCCGGGCATCGTGGCGCGACAGTTCGCCAAGGTGGTCAAGCCTGGGGACTGGTTCGACAAATACGCCTTCGCCGGCGGCATGAGCGCAGACGAGCTTCTGTATCAGGCCATGGAAGCCAGCGACGACGCGACGCAAGCCGCCTTTGCCGAGCTGATGGTGAGCCCTGCGGCCCAGCCACTGCGCGAGGCCATCGCCGCGCACTTCGCCAAGAAGAACGCTTTCGCCATCTACACCGACTATCTGGAGGACCTTCAATGACACCCGCTCAACGAGTAGCCCAGCACCCAGCCCTTGCCGAGTTCTGCGCCCAGCAGGTGCTGGCCCAGATGGCAGAGCCGCTGTCCCCCGAGCAGATCCGCGCTGCTCTGGCCCCTGAAACCGAAAACCAGTATGAGGCTATTTAGCCATGGCAAAAAAACTCATCCCCGCCAGAACGATCGTGATCTGCGACTGCTGCGGCAACGAGCGGGATCAATCAAATGGGCGTCTTGAGGCCAAGGTTGAAATCTTCCGGAATGGTCTTGATGCATACGGCCATGCCGTCGCCAGCAATAACGCAAGCTATGACCTCTGCGATACCTGCATGACTGCTGTCGGCAAGGCGGTGCAACAGGTGTTTGATGGGGCCAACCCTGAAGGAGCCACCTGATGCCCTCCCCCATCCAACTCCAGCGCCTCCCGCGCCGCAAGAAGCCCGCACCAACGCGGGCTTTGTTGTTTCTGATGCTGCTGCTGATCGTGCTGTGTTCCGGCCTGGCCGGCTGCAGCGCCCAGGCGGCAGACGCACCAACCACCACGACCGCCGAGCTCAAGCGAGCCGCCGCCGGCGCGTGGCTATGCCCGGGGATGCATGCCGAGTGGCTGAATGAAAAAGAGGTCATGTGCCTCAAGGAGACGAAATGACAACAAAGCACACGCAAGGCCCATGGTTCGCAGATGAGGAAGGCCGAATCTGGCGCAGGCCACTGTCTGAGCTTTATGAGCGCGGCGGCACGGTTGCTGGCGATAAGCCAATAGCAGTCGCATACTTTGGTTGGTATAGAACGGATGAGAAGGGCTACCCGGTTGAAGACAACGCCCGACTGATCGCCGCTGCTCCCGAGTTGCTGCAGGTCGCCCAGGACTTCCAAGAGGCTCTTCAAGAGCTGGGCCTCTTATGCGAATGCGGAGAAGCTGATTGCAGAACAACGCGCCTGCGCGCCGCCATCGCAAAAGCCACAGGGCAGCCCCATGAATGAAGCGCTCGCCCTCCTCTTCATCGCTCTCGCCTTCTTCGCACTAGCCAGGAAGCCATGAGCAAAACAGACACCAAGCCCGGTACCGCCCGGGCTTTTCTTTTGTGGGTGGCCAGCAGCGCTGCCGCCCTTCTTGCCGCTATCACCCAAGTGAGGTATTCATGAGCAACGCTCTCACCGCTCAGCAATCGACAGCTCTGCGGCCCGCCGGCCAGTTTGACCTGAGCCCTCAGACTTTCGACCAGGCCCTGACGTTTTCCCAGTATCTGGCCGACAGCGATCTGGTGCCCAAGGACTTCAAGGGCAAGCCGGGAAACTGCCTGATTGCCATGCAATGGGGTAGCGAGCTGGGCCTGAAGCCGCTGCAGTCCCTGCAGAACCTTGCCGTGATCAATGGCCGGCCGGCCCTCTGGGGTGATGCCGTTATTGCCCTGGTCATGGCCAGCCCGGTCTGCGAGTACGTCACCGAGGACGATGATGGTGAGACCGCCTTCTGCCGGGTCAAGCGCAAGGGAGCGCCGGAGCAGGTTCGCAGCTTCAGCATGGACGATGCCCGCAAGGCCGGCCTCGCTGGAAAACAAGGCCCGTGGACGCAATACCCCAAGCGCATGCGTCAGATGCGCGCTCGGGCCTTTGCCCTGCGCGACGTGTTCCCCGATGTGTTGCGAGGCATGCCCATCGCTGAAGAGCTGCAGGACATGTCCACAGCCACACCAGCAGCATCCCAAGGCGAGCGCCACATGGGCCAAGCCGAGGTGGTTCAGCCTGAATGGCCGGCTGATCGCTGGGCTGCAGGCTTGCAAAAGTGGGTGGACGGCATCGCCGCCGGCAAACCGCTTGCTGATGTGCTGGCCTGGCTCAACAGCAAGGCCAAGGTCACTGCAGAGCAAGAGCAGCAGCTGCGCGACGAAGTGGCAAAGCGTCAGCAGGCAGCCGACACCAGCACCACGGCGCCTGATCCCGAAAAGCTGGCCTCAGAAATCAAGGCCTGCACCGACCTGAACAAGCTGTACGACCTGGGCAACCAGATCGAAACCATTGCTGACCCGTCTCAGCAAGCCACCCTCACCGACATTTTTGATGCCCGCGCGGCAGAACTGGAGCAAGCATGACCATGCAAGTAGTTAACCTCGTGCAGGGCAGCCCTGAATGGCATGCCCACCGTGCCCAGCACAACAATGCCTCTGATGCTCCCATCATGATGGGCTGCAGTCCCAATGAGCACCGCCGCGAGTTGGTTGCTCGACTGGCGACGGGCGTTCCCAAGGAGTTCTCGCGTTATGTCCAGGAGCGTATTCTGGATAAGGGCCATGACTTTGAGCGCCTGTGCCGCCCTCGTGCAGAGGCGATTCTGGGCGAAGACTTGGCTCCGTTGGTTGGTGTCAACGGCGAGGATTCATCCAGCTATGACGGCTTGACCTTCATGCATGACATAGGCTGGGAGCACAAGCGCCTGAATACAACTCTTCGGGAAGTGATGACCGATTCTTGCACCGGCACTGATCTCCCCCTGTGTTACCAGTTCCAGATGGAACATCAATGCATGGTCAACCCAGCGCTGGAGAAGGTGCTGTTCCATGCCAGTGAATGGACTGACGATGATCAGTTCATCGAAGAGCGCCATTGCTGGTACTACCCGAACCTGGAACTGCGCGCACAACTCAAGGCTGGCTGGGTACAGCTGGCCAAGGATGTTGCATCCTACGACCCTGCAAACGAGCGTCAGGCACCAGCAGTGGCCACGCCAGTTGAAAGCCTGCCGGCTGTTGTGGTGCAGGTGAATGGCGCCTTGACCGTGGGCGGCAACCTGGAGGACTTCGGAACTGCGCTGCGGACCTTTATTGACCGAATCCCCAAGAAGCCCAGCACCGACCAGGAGTTCGCTGATGCGGAGGCTGCAACCAAGGCGCTCAAGAAGGCCGAGGACGCTCTGACCACCGCTGAAGATGGCGCACTTGCCCAGATCAGCGACGTAGAGGTGATGCGTCGCACCGTGGCCGACTTGAAGAACTTGGCGCGCACCGCCCGCTTGGCGACTGAAAAGCTGGTGGCCGCCGAGAAGGAAGCGCGCCGGGCCGCCATTGTGACCGGTGCGCAAGCTCAGCTCGATCAGCACATCATTGCTCTTAATCAGCGCCTTGGGACCAACTGGCTGCAACGTGTTGCTGGCGGCTTTGGCGAAGTGATCAAGGGCAAGAAATCGCTGGCCAACATGGATGACGCGGTGGCCGTGGCCCTGACCAATGCCAAGCACGAAGCCAACCAGCTTGCCGACCGCCTGGAAGCCAACCGCAAGCACCTGATGCAAGAGGACGGAGACTGGATTGCTCTGTTTGCGGACTTCGCCACCGTGGGCACCAAGGCTGCTGAGGACTTCCAGGCCCTGGCCGCCCTGCGTATTGGCAATCACAAGCAGCAGGAGGCCGCCCGCCTGGAAGCCCAGCGCGAGCAGATCCGCAAGGAAGAAGCCGCCAAGCTGGAACGCGAAGCTGAAGCGGCAGAGCGCAAGCGCATCGAAGAACAGGCCCAGCAGGAGAAGGCTGCAATTGCTCAGGCCCAGAAGGCCGGGGACTTGGCCGCGCCTGTGGCCGACGATCTGGCAGGCCTCGTGCAGGACAAGGCAGTGGAAGGCATGGCCGGCATCGACGCCAAGCAGGCTATCAGCACGGCCAAGGCCAGCGCTGCAGCAGTCGACACCAGCCCGGTCATGACGCTGGGCCAGGTCAACACGCTGCTGGAAGCCGCCGGCCTGGGCAAGATCAGCGCCGCCACGCTGGAGCACCACGGCATTGCGTTCACCCGCGAGCGTGGAGCCGTGCAGGTCACAGAGTCCAGCACCAAGCGCCTGGCGCTGCTGCTGTCCCTGGGCTTCCGCAAGCTGGCCGACGAACTGCAGGCAGTCACCGCCTGATCGACATCAATAGCAACCACCGCAAGCCTGCTCTAAACCAGCAGGCTTTTTCATTGAAAAGAGGATTCCATGGCCTTTGAACTGACCAGCCCCACCAATGTCGTCATCACCAACGCCAATCCCCGCCGCGAGCTACACGGCGAAGAAAAGGTGCGCGCCATCGACTTGGCATGCTCTCTGACCGGCCCGAACACGCTGCTGGATGTGATTGAGCCAGGCCTGCGTGAGCACCACTACTGCAACAAGGCGGCCAAGGACGGTCAAGACGAAATCCCCGGCCTGGATTTCCCACTGCCGAACCTGCGCCATCCCCAGCTGCCGCTGCTGTACCACTATGGCAAGGGTCTGAAGTTCCGTGGCTACCGCCTCACCCAAGACTGGGGCCTGGACGAATACCACGTTGATTTCACCGATGTGGTGGTTTCGAACCTGCAATATGAGCTCTCCGAAGGCGGTAGCGTCACCATCAAGTGGACCATCTCGTACAACGGCGAAGAGCTGCAGGACAACGAGTTGTTCGGCGAGCTCTCCGGCCTGGCCGCCGAAGGCGAAATCTCCATCAAGCTGCTGGCCCCGGCAGAGTTGGTCCAGGCCAAGAAGGGCTACCGCGCCGGCAAGCCTGACACGCCCAGCACCGGCGGCAACCCGGACCAGCGCGACATCGAGGACGACGAAGGTGGTGAGAAGCAGCAGACCCCCGAGGATGCGTTTGCAGCTGCTGTGAGTGCGGAGGCTCAGTCGTGAACGCATTCGACCAAGCCAAGCCGCGCCGCAAGGTGCACAAGACCGTGAAGAGCATCGACGTTGAGCTCATCACGATCAAGAACGATCCCTTCCCCGGCCAGCGTGCATGCCCCGAAGGCAAGTATGCGGAGCTGTTCTCCAAGATGAAGCCTGGGCAGTGCCTCTCCTGTGAGCCTGATGAAGTTCAGCCCCTGGGCGCGGCCATGCGCAAGTGGATCGCCAGCCAGGACAAGGTCGACAAGCTGGAGGTGCGCACCATGTCGCGCTTCCCGGGAGATAGCCGGGGCCGCGTCTGGCTCATTGCCAAGGAGGCCAAGCTGCGCAAAGTGGCTTGAGCTTCTGTCACCCATCACAGCCCGCCGCCGCGGGCTTTTCTCATTCTGGGAGCCACCTATATGCAAGACAAGACCCCCCTCGCCCACTACAGCGGCGTATTGTCAGAGGCTGTGCACGAGAGCGCGGCAGTCACAGGGGAGACCACGCGCCCCATCGCTCCAGAGTTCAATTTGAAGACCTCTGCAGGTGGTCGCGGCTATGTGTCGTGGTACTTCTCCAACATCATGCAACGCCATGACTTCGGCAACTACATCACCAAGACACTGGCAGCAGACTTTGCATGCGCCCTGGCGAGTTGGTTGCGCGACGGAAAGCCGCGCGTAGAAAGCCATGCAGCGCCCGCAGCCGTGGCAGTGCCTGATGGGTGGACGCCCACTGTGGAGAACGTCAACGCGCTGCCTGACCCTCTGCGCGCCTACATCCACGCGCTGGAAACAAATGCCGATCCTTCGGGGATGGTGCGCGACAACACCATATTGCGCGAGCAGCTTGCTGGTCTGCAAATCATGTTCCGCAAGTCTCAGGACGCGCTTGCCGCCACCCCGGCAGCTACCGAATCGCGCGAGGAACTGGCCCACCGCTTGATTGGCGAAGTGAAGACCGCAGACGCTATCGCCACGGCCATTTGCCAGCGCGTGGCCGAGTTGGGCGACCGCAGCAGCCCTGAAGACTGGCCCGAGGCCATGCTTGTGACAGGCGATGAGTTGCACTTGATCGCCCGTGAAGCGGTCATTGAGGCACAGGAAACCTCGGCGGCAGCCGCGCCAGTGGTGCTGCCTGAGCCTGATGGCGTGGCGAATCTGCCCTATTTCTCCTACGACAGCGACAGCGGTGTCGAATTCCATGAAACCGAGGCCGAAGCGATAAAGGCTTGCGAATCGGCTCTTGGCTACTACCGCGAGGAATCGCCCGATGGGTGGCCTGATGAAGTGGAGAGCCTCAAGTGGGGATTGGTATTGGGGCGCAGTGTGCAGTGCGATGTGCAGCCGATTGAAGATCACCCCGATTTCACAGAAACCTGCGACTACCAGCTGAAGCCTTACGCCCTGCTGGCTACTGCTACCGGACTTCCCGCGCAGGCGGTGGCAGACGAGGTGCACTGCGTCTGCGGAGCGTCTTGGCTACGCCATGGTGTCAACGATTACGAAATGACCGACACGCCTCGCAAGGCGCAGGCATCAGGAGATGCAAATGGGTAAACAGATCACAGCGGAAAAACTGAGGTCTATAGCCAGCTATGACCCAGAGACCGGATTGTTCACTCGCAAGAATGGGACAAAGGCTGGGACTCTTTCTCACCATGGATACATGAGGATGAAGATTGATGACAAGTCCTATGCGGTTCATCGTCTGGCATGGCTCTATATGACAGGAAAAATGCCAGTCACTAGCATCGACCATGTTGATGGCGACAAGCTGAACAACAGATTCTCAAACCTCAGGGAGGCCAACCGCTCTCAAAACAACCAGAATGGCCGCGCAGCAAAAAGGAAGATCGATCTTCCTCGCGGTGTATGCATCTCGCATCCGTCCGGAAGGTTCAAGGCATCCATAAGCCTTGGAAATAAGCGACGACATCTTGGAACATTCAACACCCCAGCGGAAGCGAGCGAGTTTTACCAACTCGCAGCGGACATGCTCCACGGAGAGTTCGCATTCCACAGGTGCCAGGGAGCCGCTATCGCGGCAGCAAAGGGGGAGAGTGAATGAACATGCCAACCGTACTTGATGCCTGCTGCGGCAGTCGAATGATGTGGTTCGACAAGCAAGACCAGCGCGCATTGTTCTCTGACCAGCGAAGCGAGACTTTGACGGTCACCGACCGCACGCACCATGAAGATGGCACGCGCACGCTGGTGATTGAACCCGACTTCTTGATGGACTTTCGCGACATGCCGTTCCCGGATGAATCGTTTTGGCATGTCGCGTTCGATCCGCCACACCTTGAACGCGCTGGGCCAAAAAGTTGGCTTGCCGCGAAATACGGGAAGCTCGGGCCAGATTGGCGCGAAGACCTGCGCGCTGGCTTCGCAGAGTGTTTTCGGGTTTTGCGGCCACATGGAACGCTGGTGTTCAAGTGGAACGAAACCCAGGTGAAAGTCAAAGAGGTTCTGGCACTTACACCGGAGCGGCCACTTTACGGGCAGGTATCAGGACGCTCGGGAATGACTCACTGGCTTGTATTCATGAAGGCAGCAGCCAAGGAAGGAGCGCAGCAGTGAAAGAAGACCTGCCGCCCAACGAACTGGAACTCAAGATTGCATCCCACACCGGCGTCATACCCGTATGCCCGTTTTGTGGGAGCACGGCCCTCATGCGATCCAGCGTGAATAACGCAGGGTTCGGGGGATTCACGATTTACCAAGCCCGTATCTGGTGCACAAACATCAGCTGCAACGCCACCGTTCTGCTCAACGAAAGAACTCTGGAAGTGGCTCAAGCTGGCGTAATGGCCAATTGGGCACGTGCACAGCGCGCCCAGGCGCAGAAAGGCCAAGCATGAGCACCCCGGACTCCAACATCAGGAAGTTCCCCGGGACTGAGCTCCCGGAGCAGACGCTCACAGCCAATAAGAATTGGCACAACTTCTGCGAACACAAAAAGATCTCCCTGGACGATCACAGCCGCACCGTGCGCTGCGCTGCTTGCGACCAGGTATTCGATCCATTCGACTTTCTGCAAAAGGAAGTCACTCGCTTACAGCGCGCCTGGGAAGACCACAAATATGTTCAAAAAAGCCTGAATGACCTCAGGGATGGAGTTGAGTCCTTAAAAAAGGAAGAGGCCCGCCTGAAGGCGCGCATCAGAACGGCCAAGGCCAAGGTGGCGCCGGTAATCGATGTGAGGAACCGCGAACTATGAGCAAGCGAGCCTGCGACCGAGGCGACAAGCGCGACAGATGGCGCGGACCAATCAACCACCCTGAGCCCCGCTGATGCGGGGTTTTGCTTTTGGAGAACGACATGACCACAATCGAACGACTGGAACAAGAAGTCGCCCGACTGACCAGTGCTGTCATCATGATGGCCCAGTCCAAGGGCGAGCGCCTCACCACCGCGCAGGTGACAGAGCGAGTTGGCCGCTGCCGACAGACCATTATGGCCATGGTGCGGCGCGGCGACTTCCCAGAGCCATGCAACGATGGAAAGTGGCTCCTGGCCGATGTGCTGGAATGGGAGAGCAAGAAGAAGGCTTAACCCAGACGGGCGGCAATGTCCCCCGCCTTGGGGTTGTAGTAGACCAGGGCCTGATCCATGCGCGACCAGCCGAACATCTTGCATAGATCCATAACAGCCTGCTGGGCCGGAACGTTGCCGCTACGCATCCGGCCAGCAATCATCGTGGCAGCCGTATGACGGCTGTCATGGAAGGTGAACCCTTCAAGCCCAGCGCGGGCCCGGTATTTCCGGAACATCGCATCCAGCGTCTGAGCTGTGATGCCGAATACCTTTTCATCGTCCCAGCCGCGCAGCCTGGAGATGAGCATCTTTGCCCGTGAACTCAGCGGCACTTCACGGCGCTTCCCATTCTTGGTGATGTGCAGGATCACATGATCCTCTCGCACATCCTCCCACTTCAAGTTACACAATTCCCCGGCCCGCATCCCTGTGCACAGCGCCATGGCGAAGGCCATGCCGACCGCCTGCTGCACTGACCGAATAGACCCAGGACCATAGGCCAGCGCCCGAAGCATCTTGGCAATCTGCGCGCGTGAAATCACCACTTCACGGTGATCAGGCTCGGCAGGCCGGCGAACATCGCTCAGCGGGTTTGCATTGATCCACCGCCATTCCCGGCGAGCCGTAGTCATGATCGAGGAAAGCAGATTCATGTCCCGAAGCACAGAACCGCGAGCAACCACCTTTAGCCGGGCATCGCGCCATGCTGCAAAGTGATCCGGCGTCAGGTCAGACATCTTCACCTTCGCGGGGAAAACGTCATGCCTAAGGATGGCATTGATCCGGATCACCTCTTTATCCCCGCCGCGCTTGGTGGGGGAGATCTCTTCCCCATAGCGAAGCATGGCCTGCTGCAAGGTCTTGATGGTGCCAGTCTTTCCCTGGGCTTGGGTTTTGAGCTCCATCCGAGTGCGTGCTATCCAGTCGTCCGCCTCGCGCTTGGTGGGGAATGTGCCGCCGACGCGCTCTCCGTTGACTTGCATCTGGACGCGCCAAGTTCCCTCGTCGGTCTTCTTCGGGGTTGCCATCTAAGTCTGATCCGTGAATTCACCTGTGCAAATTCCGTGAAGTGAAGATCACGGACATTCAACACAGGTTGTTAAAACGGGTTAGATGGTATCCGTGAATCGTTGATTCTTCACGGTTTTCACTGTTGAGCGTTAACTTTCGTTAAAACGCTGAGATATGTTGGTGCCCCGAACCGGAATCGAACCGGTACGCTTCGTTAAAAGCGGCAGATTTTAAGTCTGCAGTGTCTACCAATTTCACCATCGGGGCCCACTTCACAACCAGCGCCGGGCGCCAGCGAGAAGTATTGCATCAGCCATGCGACCAAAGCAATAAAAAAGGGAAGCTTTTGCTTCCCTTTTCAAAATCTGGAGCGGGAAAACGGGTTCGAACCGTCGACCTATACCTTGGCAAGGTATCGCTCTACCAACTGAGCTATTCCCGCATTTCTGCAAAGCCGTTCACCTTACAGAGCAGACTCGAATTATAGCCACGATTTTGAGCCGGTTTTCGAAAACCGCGTGGCTTTTTCAGATAGCCCTGTTCAGGCAGGCTGAGGTACAGACTCAAGCCTGCCCTTGACGATCTGCAGCAGATCGCGCTTTTGCACCTTGTTGGATGCGTTGACGGGCAGGCCATCGAGCTGGAGGACAAAGCGCGGCACCTTGTAGTTGGCCATATTGGCGCGGCACCAGGCGATGAAGGCCTCCTGGTCCAGTGTAACGCCGTTGCGTGTCACCACGCAGGCACAGCCTACCTCGCCCATGCGCTCGTCGGCCACCCCGACCACGGCAACCTGTGCCACCTCGGGGTGGTTGGACAGCATGCGCTCGATTTCCGCAGGGTAGCAGTTGAAGCCGCCCACGATGAACATATCCTTGAGGCGATCGGTAATACGCAGATAGCCGCGCTCGTCAAGCACTCCCACATCGCCTGTATGCAACCAGCCATCGGCATCAATGGTTTCTGCCGTGGCCTTCTCATCCTCGAAGTAGCCCTGCATGATGTGGTAGCCGCGCAGCAGCACCTCACCCGCTTCACCTGGGGCAACAGGCTGCCCTTGCTCGTCCACACAGCGCACCTCGGTCCCCGGCAGGGCCTTGCCACAGGTATTGGCCACGGTTTCCACATTGTCGGAGGGCTCGCAGAGCGTGGCACAACCACCGCACTCCGTCAGGCCGTAGGCCGTGGTGACATTCATGATGCCCAGCTCCTCGCGCATGCGCTTGATGAGAATGGGAGGTACCGTGGAAGCACCGGTCACGGAGGACTTCAGCGAGCTCAGATCGAAATTCTTGAGCCCCGGATGCGCCAGCATGGACAGAAACAGAGTGGGCGGCCCGGGCAGGAAGCTGATACGGTCGCTCTCGATGCGATGCAAGATGGCTTGCGCATCAAATACCTGCTCGGGATAGACGGTAGAGCCCTGCAGCAAGGCTGCCACCCAGCCGGCCTTGTAGCCAAAGGTGTGAAAGAACGGATTGACGATCAGGTATCGGCTGCCTTCGGTCAAACCCACCACATCCGACCAGGCCTTGAAAGCCAGGATCGTCGGGCGGTGCGCGCACATCACTCCCTTGGGGCGTCCCGTGGTGCCGGAAGTGAACATCAGATCGGCCGTATCGTCAGGTTTTATCCGGGCTTCACGCTGCTGCTGGGCTTCGGCAGTCGTGTCATCGGCCCTGGCCATGAACTGCGCCCAGTTCATATCCGCGCTGGGCAGCACCTTGTCACCGAGTACCACCACCTGCTGCAGTGTGACAGGACGCAGGCCGTTCAGCAGATCCGGGTAGTAGTTGTTCAGGAAGTCGCCCACGCACACCAGCACCCTGGCACGGCTGCGTTCGAGAATATCGGCAGCCTCGGCGCCCTTCATGCGGGTGTTCAAGGGCACCAGCACGCCGCCCGCAGCATGCACACCGCAGGCGGCAACGATCCACTCGCTGAGATTCGGTGCCCACAGAGCCACACGGTCGCCAGCCTGCACGCCCAGACTCATCAAGGCACGTGCGGCCAGGCGGCTCAGCTGCTGCAGCTGGGCATAGCTGATGGATTTGCCGTTTTCGACAATCGCCGCGCGGTCGGCAAAGCGGCTGACCACGTCAGCCAGCATGCCGGGCAAGGTCAGCGAAGACTCGGGCATCGCGTTCTGGTTGGTATTCGACATAAGTTACTCCGGAAATTTGACGCGCAGCTTTTCGCTGGTGGGCACGGATTGACAGGCCAGCGTCCACTTCTTGGACAGATCCTTGGCATCCAGCACTTCGTTGTGTCGCAGATGTACGCTGCCGTCCTGCACCTGGCACATGCAGGATGCGCACATGCCGGCCTGGCAGGAGTAGGGCACATTGATGCCGGCGCGCAGTCCGGCCTCCAGAATGGTCTCCGTGCCACTGCAGTTGAATTCGTATTCCTCGCCGTCCAGACGCAGCTGCACCAGTGCCTGGTCGACAGCAGCCTCCACGGGAGCAGTTGCCTCCTGCATCAGTTGCAGAGTCTCCTCGTCAGGCAGAGAGACAAAGCGCTCCACATGTACCTGCTCGGCAGGCATGCCGGCCTCGATCATCGCGGCCTGCGCGGCATCCATGAAGGGACCCGGCCCGCAGATAAAGGCCTGGCCTGCATCGGCCACCCAGGGCGTGGCCCAGGCTGCGAGCTGCTTCTGCGAAGGCGCGCCTTGCACAGAGTCCAGCCAGTGAATGACCTGCAGGCGATCCGGATACTCGGCCGCCAGCTGCTGCAGGTCCTTCTTGAAGATCACCGAGCGCTCATCGCGGTTGGCATAGAACAGCACCACATTGCCCTGATGCTGCTTGAGTACGGTGCGCAAGATGGAGAACACCGGTGTGATTCCGCTGCCACCGGCCAGCAGCAAAAAATTCTGAGACAGATTCCGGGGCGAAAACAGGCCCGATGGTGGCATCAGCTCGATGGAGTCACCCACCTGAACCCTGTCGCAAACCCAGTTGGAGCCTCGTCCCTTGTCGACGCGCTTGACAGTCACCCGCAAGGCATCGTCGAGCATCGGGGCACTGGACATGGAGTAGCAGCGAGGCACATAGCGGCCCTCGATAGGCAGTCGCAGAGTCAGAAACTGGCCGGGACGATAGCTGAATTGCTCAGCCAGAGCCTCTGGCACCTCGAACACAATTGACTTGGTATCGTGCGTCTCGTCAATCACCGCGCGCACGCGCAGCGGGTGATACCGCGACGCGGTTGTTGTGGCTTCACTGCTCATTTCTTCTTACCCCTTACTCACTCACTCTTTTTGTGCAACCTTGCACTGGCGCCCCGGCACAAGATCGTCCCCAATCCACGGGGTCAGGAACTGACGCTCTCCACAGCGCTTGCCTGCGGACACACTGCCTTGGCAGCAGGGGGCTCGCCCCCTTCCAGTGCAGCCGCCTTGCCCGCTCGGCGGCCCGAGAACACGCAGTCGGCCAGGGACAAGCCGCTCACATAACGCGAGGAAGCCACACCAATGGCGGTGCGCCCCGCGGCATACAGCCCGGGAATGTCATAGCCGGCACCGTCAATCACTGCACCGTTGTCCTCGTTGACCTTGAGGCCCCCCAGACTCAGGACGGCCAGCGGGAACATCTTCTGGTTGATGGAGATATCGATGGCAAACAGCGAGCCGCCCTTGAACTCATGGCGCATGTCCTGGGACTTGCCCAACGGGTCTTCGATCTCACCGCGTGCAGCGGCATTGGCGCGATCGAACTGGAGCTGCAGCACTGTTGCATCCATGCGAAGCTTTTTGGCCAGATCGGCGACAGATTTGCCCTTGATCGCGACCTTGTACATCAGCGCCAGCGCGGGCATGGACTGGAAGGCCCACAAACCGCCAAACAGGCACTGCCACGCAGCCTGCCTGCGCAGCTTGCTATCAATGATGAGCCAAGCCTGTCCCCCCTGCTTCTCCATCATCTCGTAGCCGAGCTTGGCACCGTAGACCTGTTCATTGCAGAAACGCTCGCCTTTGGTGTTGACCACCAGACCCTTGGGCCAGACCGAGGGTGGCGTGATGAAGCGCCAGGCCGAGATATTGTTCAGATCCTGAGCGATCCCTCCCACGGATTGCCCGAGGCGCAGACCAGAGCCATCGCAACCCGCAGCGCCGGTCAGCCAGCCGGGCTTGTAAGCCGGCGCATGCCGTTCCAGCAACTCCGAATTGAAGATATAGCCGCCAGTGGACAGCACCACACCTTTGCGAGCACGGATGTAGCGCTTCTCGCCGATCTCGCTTTCGATCTGCGCAGCTTCACGACGACCCGCCTGGGCACGTGGTGCCTGATACAAACGCCACTTGGCCACCAGCTCATCGAGCTTCTTGTGGCGTTCGGTACGTGGATCGCCTTCGGGCAACACCATCACCTCCACGCCCAATACACGGCCACTGTCCTTCTCGCGCACCAGGCGCTGGACGCGGGCCTGCGTCAATGTGCGGGCTCCGTGCGCCAATGTGGATTTTTGCAGCGCGGCAAAGAACGTCGCTCCCGACTGCCCCTTGGCCACCACGCGATGACCGCGCGGAGCGGGCTTCTTGACCAGTTGCGGGTTGCCGTAGGCGGGCACCACCTCGTTGCCCGAGTAGTACAGATACAGGCCATCGGTCGGATAGGAGGTCTTGTACGCAGGCATGGTCGACGCAAAGGTAGCGCCCTGCTTTTCCAGCCAATTCAGGTTGGCCACGCTGTCGCGGCTGAAGCGAGCCAGTGTCTCGTCACTGACCACACCATTGACCTCATGCTTGAGGTAGGCAGTCATGGCTTCGGGTGAGTCCTCGAAGCCCGCCTCCTTCTGGTACCTGGTACCGCCACCGGCATAGACCACACCACCCGACAGCACACTGGCACCACCGCCGCTGAAGCGGTCTATCACCAGAACTTCGGCCCCCTGCTCGCGCGCCTCAATCGCTGCACTGGCACCAGCGCCTCCCCAGCCGACCACCACCACATCGCTGGCATCGGACCACTGAACCTCATCGGCCGACCGCACATCCAAGACTGCACCCACAGGATTGATGGTGCTGACATGCTTTTTGAAATTGGACATTTCCGCGCCTCCTGATCAAACCGTCTTGCCCAGCAGATGCGGGTTCTCAAGCGGCAAGGGTTTGCCTAGCATGTCGGCCACGGCGCGAAAGGCAAAAGTCATGGCAGGCCCCAGGGTGGAACCAGCGCCGGCGTAGGCCGGCCCCATGACGGAGGCGGAGTTATTGCCCACGCAGTACAGCCCCTCGATGATCCTGCCTTGCGTGTCGAGCACACGCCCCTCTCTATCGGTAAGCAGCCCTCCCTTGGTGCCGATCTCGCCGGGCCACAGGCGCATGGCGTAGAACGGACCTTTCTCGATGGGGCCGAGGTTGGGATTCTTGAGACGCGGATCGCCGTAGTAGCGGTCAAACACATTGCCGCCGCGGTCAAAGTCCAGATCCTTGCCAGCTCTGGCGTATTCGGTCATGCGGCGCGCACTGTCCTGCAGGCCTGCAGCGTCCACGCCGATCTGGCGCGCCAGATCTTCCAGCGTCTCGCCCCTCCAGTAGACATTGTTCAGCCAGCTCTTGCGCACCTTGCTGTCCGGCACGGCCGAGCCAGGCATCAGCGGCCCCATGGGGTTTTGCGCGCGGAAGCTGGCGTCGAACACAATCCATGCAGGCACGCCGCCATTGCCCTTGGCATGTTCGGCCAGCATGGCCTGCTGAAACTCCGGATAAGGGCCGGACTCGTTGAGAAAGCGCTGCCCCCTGCTGTTGACCACCATGCACCCCGGCAGCGAGCGCTCCACGAAAATGCCGCGAAAGGCCGGCTCCTTGGGAACATCCATGGTGGGCACGCCCCAGGACCAGTCCATCAGCGCCAGCTGCGCGCCCACGGCCTGACCGGCCCGGTGAGCATCGCCGGTATTGCCTCCCACTGGAGTGGCCGTCCACTCTGCCTTGGTGGGCTTGTTCAGATACTGGTCGCGCATCTCCTGATTGCGCTCAAAGCCACCAGCACCCAACAACACGCCACGTCTGGCGTTGATCTGCTGGCGCTGACCATTCCTTTCAACGATGACACCCGTCACACGGCCCGATGCATCCTGCACCAGCTCCTTGAGCGGAGAGTTGCGCCACATCTCGACACCGACCTTGTTGGCAGCAGTCAGCAGGCCTGCCACCAGCGCCTGGCCGCCCGTCATGCGACGATCGCGCCTGGTCTTGTTGCGCCAGGGATAGTCCAGAAAATACTTGAGCATGATGCCCAGGATGGTGAAGCGCGACTTGAGCTCGCGCGAGAGCATGGAATGCGCCTCGAAGGCACTGATGCTCATGCGGCCGAACAACTGGTTGCCGGGAGGGCCGGGGCGCATGGTTTCCAGCGCCGCCAGGCCCAGCCTGGCGGCATTGAAGTCAACCGGATCCATGGTGCGGCCGCCGGGCCTGGAGCCTTCGATATGGGGGTAGTAATCCGCATACTTGGCCATGGCGCGATAAGGGATGCCGATCTGGCGCAGGTACTCGGCCATCTTGCTGGCGGTTTCCACATAGGCCAGCACGCGGTCGTCCGTCGCCATGCCGCGCACACAGCGCTTCATATAGCCAAATGCGGTTTCCAGATCGTCCTTGATGCCAGCGGTCTTCTGATCGTAATTGAGCGGAATCCAGATGCCGCCCCCCGACAGGGCCGAAGTGCCGCCGAACAGCTCTGTCTTCTCCACCACCAGAGTCTTGAGGCCCTGCTCCTGCGCGCGAATGGCGCCCAACATGGCACCTGCCCCCGACCCCACGACGATCAGGTCATATTCTTGTTCTGCCATACCTTGTCTCCGTCAATCTTTTGTTCTATGGATGGACTGTCGCAAATACACGCTGGCGGCAGCCTCCGTTGTGAGAGCGCTGCCGCAGCCTGGCCTGAATTCAATCAGACAAAGGGTTCCTGGTTGGGAATGCCCAGCACATGCGAGCCATAGGCGCGCACATAGGCATCCGTGTTGTTCGCAATGTGGGTACGTCCCTGATGGATGTCGCGGAAGATGCGCTCGATGGGATTGTTCTTGAAAGTACCGCTGGCTGCGCAGGCACGCATCAGCTCATTGGCATGAAAGCCCGTCAGCTTGGGAACGTATGACGCCTGAGCACGCTGCAGCAGACGCTCTTCCAGCGTCAGCTGAATACCAGTCTTGGCCGCATCCACAATGCGTGCGTAATTGCGGAACAGCACCATCTTGAGCTGGTCCAGCGCAATCGTGGCTTCGGTCACGGCCGTCTGGGCGTTCACGTCCTCGGCCATCCTGTTGCCATGCTTTCCAACGTGCGCCGTCGCGCGCTCGGTGAACGACGCGATGGCGCTTTCCAGCGCGCCCAGGCAGGCGGTGGACACAGCACGCTGGAACACATGGGTAAAGGGGATGCGGAACAGCCAGCTGGTGTTTTCCATGCGGCCGGGGCAGCCCACATCGCTGTGGTCGTTGGTGTACTGGATGCGATGTGCCGGGACAAACGCGTTTTCCACCACGATGTCATGACTGCCTGTACCGCGCAGGCCCAGCACATCCCAGTTGTCCTCAATGCGGTAGTCCGCCTTGGGCACCAGAAAAGTCACATGCTCCAGGCCAGGCGTGCCATCACGCTTGGGCAGCAGACCGCCGAGAAACAGCCAGTCGCAATGCTTGGAGCCGGTGGAAAAGCTCCAGCGACCATTGAACCTGAATCCGCCTTCCACGGGCTCGGCCTTGCCAGTAGGCATATAGGTCGAGGCGATGCGCACGCCGTTATCCTTGCCCCACACATCCTGCTGGGCCTGGTCGGGGAAGAGCGCCAGCTGCCAGGGGTGAACGCCGACCACCCCGTAAATCCAGGCCGTGGACATGCAGCCCTTGGCCAGCTCCATCTGCACGCTGTAGAACACACGGGGATCCATTTCATAGCCACCCCAGCGCTTGGGCTGCAGCACACGGAACAGACCCGCCTCAGCCATCTCCTGAACGGTTTCGTCGCTGATCTTTCCTTCGCGATCCGCCTGCTGCGCGCGCGCCGCCAGCTTGGGCGCCAGGGCCTTGGCACGCTCGATCACGGCCAGCGCATCAGGGGTGAGGTAGTTATCTGTCATTGTGTTCATTCAGGTCTCCAGTTGCCGCTCCACCGGACGGCTTGTGGTGTGGTGGGCAAGGCCTTTTCGCCTATGACAGAAATGCTCTCACCATGCAATTTTCCGTTCATCGTCCGATCAGACTAACGATGAAACAGGCGTTTGCGGACTTCTCCAAAGCCTGATCCCGCACAGCAAAAACACGGAGCCTAGGACAAACACCAAGCCCTGTTTTGCGCTGCTAGTCCATGTGAAGGATTCATAAAAGCCCTGTTCGCAGCACTCTTGCACCAAGGAGACATTCACCCCATGCAAAGCACTGCAGCAACCTTCGACCCCAAAGACTTTCGCCGCGCCCTGGGCATGTTTGGCACCGGGGTCACCATCGTCACCACCCGTGCAGAGAATGGCGAGCCTGTAGGAATCACCGCCAACAGCTTCAACTCGGTTTCGCTGGAGCCCCCCATGGTTTTGTGGAGCCTGGCCAAGAACGCCCGCAGCCTGCCTGTATTCCAGAACGCCGACACCTGGAATGTGCACATCCTCTCCAACGAGCAAGAAGCCCTGTCGAACCGCTTTGCCCGTGCTGGCGAAGACAAGTTCTCCGGCCTGCCACTGGACTCCGAGGCAGCCCATGCCCCGCTGCTGCAGGACTGCAGCGCGCGCTTCAGGTGCAAGACGGCATTTCAGTATGACGGCGGCGACCACATCATCTTTGTGGGCGAGGTGACCGACTACGACGCCAACCCACACCCTCCCCTGCTCTACGTGACCGGCGGTTACGCCCTGGCTTCACGCAAAGCCAACGCCGTAGCCAGCGAACCGGCCGCAGACACCAATACTGCCTACTCGGAAAACCTGATCGGATATTTGATGGGCCGCGCGCACTTTCAATTCCTGAGCGGCTTGCGCAAGCCCATGGCGGCTTACGGCATGACCGATGCCGATTTTTACGTGCTCTCGCTGCTGAGTATCCAGCAGCCCCAGTCGCCTGCCGAAATTGCGTCTCACATGGCCTACACCGGCACCGACATCGGAGCCGTGGCCCTGCAGTCGCTGATCAGCAAGGGCTGGGTGGAAGAGAGCCGCGAGCGCGCCGAGTCGCTGCAACTCACGCCCCTGGGCAACGAAGCCATCTTGCGTGTGCTGGCCGCAGCCAAAGCCGTGGAAACCGATTTGATAGCAAGCCTTGGCGAGATGGAAGCAGCCACGCTGCGCAATCTGCTCAAAAAGGCGATTGCCGCCACCGATCCCGGCCTGCCCAAGCTCTGGCAAGCCAGGGCTTGATAAGCCTCGTCATCCAAGATTTCTCACCCGAAGGCAGGAGACAGCCTTCGCCTATCCACTCCAAGCATAAAGAACAGAGATGAGCCAATTTTCCATCCCAGAAGGCAAGTATGTGGACATCGGCAATGTGGCCGGTCATCCTCAGCGCGTTCACTACCATGAGCAAGGCTCTGGCAATCCCGTGATCTTTTTGCACGGCGCCGGCACTGGTGCCAGCGGCTACAGCAACTTCAAGGGCAACTACCCCGAGTTTGCTGCGGCCGGCTTTCGCTCCATCGTTCCCGACCTGCTCGGTTACGGCCTCTCGTCCAAGACCGAGGAGCCCAGGCAGTACGACATGGATTTCTTCATCGCCGGCGTCAAGGGACTGGTGGAGCAGTTGGGCCTGAAAAACATCACCCTGCTGGGCAACTCGCTGGGCGGTGCGGTGGCGCTGGGCTATGCGCTCAAGTACCCCGAGGACGTCAAGAGCCTGATCCTCATGGCACCCGGTGGCGTGGAAGAGTTTGAAGCCTATATGGCCATGCCCGGCATTGCCAATATGTTCAATGTCTACAAGTCGGGCAAGACCGGCCCCGAAGCCATGCGCGCCGTCATGAGCATGCAGGTGGTGGACCAGTCGCTGCTGACGGACGAAATCATCAATGAACGCGCCCCGATTGCGCTGACCCAGACCGAGGCCTCGCGCCAGCGCCTGTACATCCCCAATATGACCGAGCAGCTGCCTGAACTCAGGTGCAATGTGCTGGGGTTCTGGGGCATGCAGGACGCCTTCAACCCCGTGGGCGGTGCCGACAAGCTGGCCAAGGGCATCAAGAACTGTCGCGTGGTGCTGGTCAACCAGTGCGGCCACTGGGTGCAGGTCGAGCATCGCGAGATGTTCAACCGCACCTGCATAGACTTCATGAAAAACGGTTGAAGCCATGAGTGACAAGCAATTCATCGAACAGCAAGGCCAGCGCCTGTATGACGCGCTGCGCACCGCCAGGACACTGGCACCGCTGACCGAAAGCCACCCCGAAATGACGGTGGAAGACGCCTATCACATCTCCCTGCACATGCTGCGCCTGCGCGAAGCATCGGGCGAACGTGTGATCGGCAAGAAGATAGGCGTGACCTCCAAGCCCGTGCAGGACATGCTGAATGTGCACCAGCCCGACTTCGGCTTTCTCACAGACAGCATGCAGTTTGAAGACGGCGCAGCCGTCTCGCTCAAGGCATCCGGCCTGATCCAGCCCCGCGCCGAGGGCGAGATCGCCTTCATGCTCAAGAAGGATCTGCAAGGCCCGGGGGTGACCAAGGAAGACGTGCTGGCCGCCACCGAGTGGGTCGCCCCCTGCTTCGAGATCGTCGATTCACGCATCAAGGACTGGAAGATCAAGATCCAGGACACCGTGGCCGACAACGCTTCCTGCGGCGTCTTCGTGATCGGCAAGCAGCACACAGATCCGGCTTCGCTGGATCTGGCCGCTGCCGCCATGGAGATGCGACGGAACTGCCAGCCAGCAGGCTCTGGCCTGGGCAGTGCCGTGCAGGGCCACCCTGCTGAAGCCGTAGCCTGGCTGGCCAACACATTGGGCGCTTTTGGCATTCCTTTCAAAGCCGGTGAAGTGATTCTCTCTGGCTCTCTCGCCCCCCTGGTTCCCGCCGCCGCCGGCGACCGTTTCGACATGGTCATCGAAGGCATGGGTACTTGTTCCATTCAATTCACCGAGTAAGAAACCATGACGCAAAAAAAGATCAAGTGCGCACTGATCGGCCCCGGCAATATCGGTACCGATCTGCTCATGAAACTGCAGCGTTCCCCCATACTGGAGCCTGTGTGGATGGTCGGCATCGACCCTGAGTCCGATGGTCTCAAGCGTGCCCGCGAGATGGGCATCAAGACCACTGCCGACGGTGTGGACGGCCTGCTGCCCTTCGTCAAGGAAGACGGCATCCAGATCGCCTTTGACGCTACCAGCGCCTATGTCCACGCCGAAAACAGCCGCAAGCTCAACGAACTGGGCGTGCTGATGATCGACCTGACGCCTGCAGCGATCGGCCCCTACTGCGTGCCCAGCGTGAATCTGGCCGAGAAGGTTGCAGAAAAGGCCATGAATGTGAACATGGTCACCTGCGGCGGCCAGGCCACCATTCCCATGGTGGCGGCAGTTTCGCGCGTGCAGGCCGTGAGCTACGGAGAGATCGTGGCCACGGTATCGAGCCGCTCGGTCGGTCCCGGCACGCGCAAGAACATCGACGAATTCACCCGCACCACATCGGGTGCCGTGGAAAAGATTGGCGGCGCGCAAAAGGGCAAGGCCATCATCGTCATCAACCCCGCCGAGCCGCCGCTGATCATGCGCGACACCATCCACTGCCTGACGGTGGATACGCCCAAGCCTGCCGAGATCGAAGCCTCGGTGCACGCCATGATCAAGGAAGTGCAGAAATACGTGCCCGGCTACAAGCTGGTCAACGGTCCCGTGATCGACGGCAACCGCGTCTCCATCTATATGGAAGTCGAAGGCCTGGGCGACTACCTGCCCAAGTACGCGGGCAATCTGGACATCATGACCGCCGCAGCGGCGCGCACGGCCGAGATGTTTGCCGAAGAAATCCTCGCCGGCCGTTTCGAGTTGGCCGAAGCCGCTGTTGCTGTCTGATCCAGGAGAAGAACATGTCCCTCAAAGGTAAGAAGATCACCGTTCACGACATGACGCTGCGTGACGGCATGCACCCCAAGCGCCACCAGATGACCCTGGAACAGATGAAGTCCGTGGCCACGGGACTGGATGCCGCTGGCGTGCCCCTGATTGAAGTGACCCATGGCGACGGCCTGGGCGGCAGCTCGGTCAACTACGGCTTTCCTGCACATACGGACGAGGAGTACCTGTCCACCGTCATTCCGCTGATGAAGCAGGCCAAGGTCTCGGCCCTCTTGCTGCCCGGCATCGGCACTGTCGATCACCTGAAGATGGCCCACGAGCTGGGCGTCTCCACCATCCGCGTGGCCACGCATTGCACCGAGGCCGATGTCTCCGAGCAGCACATCGCCATGGCCCGCAAGATGGGCATGGATACCGTGGGCTTTTTGATGATGGCGCATATGAACAGTGCCGAAGGTCTGGTCAAGCAGGCCAAGCTGATGGAAAGCTACGGCGCCAACTGTATCTACATCACGGACTCGGCCGGCTATATGCTGCCGGACGACGTGAAAGAGCGTCTGTCCGCCGTGCGCCAGGCTCTGAAGCCCGAGACCGAACTGGGTTTCCATGGCCACCACAACCTGGCCATGGGCATCGCCAACTCTCTGGCTGCAGTGGAAGTCGGTGCCAACCGCATCGACGCTGCGGCTGCCGGCCTGGGCGCTGGTGCGGGCAACACGCCTATGGAAGTGCTGGTAGCCGTGTGCGCGCGCATGGGGATTGAAACCGGCGTGGACGTGTTCAAGATCCAGGACGTGGCCGAAGACCTGGTCGTGCCGTTGATGGACTTTCCCATCCGCATCGACCGCGACGCGCTGACCCTGGGCTACGCAGGCGTCTATGGCAGCTTCCTGCTGTTTGCCAAGCGTGCCGAAGCCAAGTACGGCATCCCCGCGCGCGAGCTGCTGCTGGAGCTGGGCCGGCGCGGCATGGTGGGCGGCCAGGAAGACATGATCGAAGACACGGCACTGACCATGGTGCGCGAGCGCCAGAGACAGGCTGTGGCAGCCTGATACGTCTGACTTCAGGCTCTCTTTGCCACTTTGATCGGGTTCAACGGCTGCTTGGGGCGGTCGTTGAACCCTTTTTTTTGCGACATCGGCCTGAGGATCAGGCCTCTATGCATCTAGGCTGCCCCCTGGCAGCAGCTGGCCCAGGCCAGTCGGCCCGTGCCACATGGCACACCTTTTTTAGAAGCGATAGCGCGCCACCACCTGGGCCGAGCGCGGTGCGCCCGGCAGATTGAGATTGGGCGAGCTGCCATGACCGGCCACGATGTAGCGACGATTCAGCAGATTGTTGAGCTTGAGCTGCACATCCCAGGGGCCCATGCGGTAGTAGGCCATGGCATCCACCGTGGTGTAGCCTGGCAAGGTCACGGTATTGCCGGGATTGGCGAACCGGGCGCCGACATAGTTCAGGCCCCCGCCCAGGCCGAAGCCGTGGCCCAGTGCCTTGGTCACCCAGAAGTTGGCGCTTTGCCTGGGCGTCAGCGTGGGGCGTTTGCCCTGCACCGGCTGGCCGGAATCGACGGCAGGCGATGTGGTCATCTCGCCATCGAGGAATGCATAGCCGGCCCAGACCTGCCAGCTCGGTGCAATCTCTCCGGCAAACGTCAGCTCCAGCCCGTTGGTGCGCTGCACGCCCAGAGGCACGACGGTGTTGCTTGTGGGGTCGACGCTCTTGATATTGGTGCGCTCGAGCTTGAACAGCGAGGCCGTGATCGAAGCCTTGCCGTCCGGCAGATCCCATTTGACGCCGACTTCCTGGCTGGTCGTTTTCTCTGGTGCCAGCTGTGCATTGTTGGCAGCCAGCGCAAAGGTTTCGCCAGAGGGCTGGAAGGACTTGCTCCACGATGCATAGTAGGACCACGCCGACGAGGGCTGATAAACCAGCCCGACACGCGGACTCCAGGCAGTGTCCGTGCGGCCCAGATCCGGCTTGCCTGGCTGGCGCTCATGCGTTTCCTGCTGGAAGCGGTCGTAACGCACACCAGCCAGTGCCTTCCACTGAGGACTGATGGTGACCAGATCCTGCAGGTAGGCGCTGGCCACCTTGAAGACGCTGTGATTGTCCGCCGCAGGCTTGCCGTCGATACGCAGCGGCAAAGTCGGCAGCACCGGATTGAACAGCGAGACCGTTGCCACATTGGCTCGGCTGTATGACAGCAGATCCTTGCTCTGTCGGCCGAATTCAAAGCCGTACAGCAATTGGTGCTTCACCCCTGCGAACTCGAGCTTCTGGGTCAGCTCGGTCTGGTTGAAAAATCCGCTCTCGTCACGCTGCACATTGCCGCGTGTCAGCGATGCCGTCATCGCCTTCTCGTTGACCGAGCCCACGAGAGTGTTGTTTCTATCCAGCGAATAATCGTAGTAGCGCAAGGCATTGCGCAAGGACAGGCTGTCGCTGATCCGGTGATTCAGCGTGGCCCCCAGCGATGCCACTTCGGCACGGCTTACATCCACGTCCCTGGCATTGGCCGCGCCGTAATAGGTGCCGGGCGACACATTGACCGGCCGGCCCTGGTACGCGGGGATGCCGAAGTCCGTGAGGCGGCTGTCCTTCAGATAGTCGGCCTGCAGCAGCACGCTGGTGTCCGAGCTGGGCTTGATCAGCACCGATGCAGCCAGCGCCTTGCGATCGAGAAATTGCTGGTCGCGGTAGCTGTCGGCGCGCTCGACGGCGCCGGTCAGGCGATAGGAGACAGCACTGTCCTGCGGCGCGCGCGCCAGGTCGAACTCGCCACGGCGCTGGTTCCAGCGCCCCAGAGTCAAGCCCACTTCGCTGAGATTGACGCCGGGCTTCTTGGTGATGCGATTGATCAGGCCGCCCGACGAGCCGCGTCCGTACAGCACCGATGCCGGACCCTTGAGCACTTCGATCTGCTCGATATTGGACAGATCGCGGAAATACAGCGCGTCATCGCGCAAGCCGTCCACAAACTGGTCGGCAATGGCCGAGAAGCCGCGAATGGTGACCTGATCGCGCTGACCGTCACCATGAGAAAAGCCCACGCCAGGCACGGCCTTGAGAGCGTCCTGCATGGATTGAGCGACCTGATCGCGCAGCAGGCTCTGGGGCACCACATTCACGGTCTGAGGAATATCACGCAACGGTGCCTCGATCTTGGTGGCGCTCGTTGCCGTGGGTGGGTTGTAGCCGGAATCGGGCTGGCGATCGCTGCGGACCTGTACTTCGTCCAGCACCACCTCTGAAGCTTGCTGCGCCCATGCTGCACCGGAAAAAGCCAGCCCCAATGCCGCTGCCAGCGGCGAATACCTCAATGCCATGAATGCCTCGTTATACGGAGTTTTAATTCGGCTTGGCGGGTATCGTCCGCAGCAGGGACTACGGCATCAATTGGCTACAACCTGTGTGCTGTGCAAAAGCGTGCGCATCATAATCGAGAATCAGTATCATTTACCTGTACTTTACAGTACAGAAATTATCTGGAGATCAAAGTCATGTAGATGCTTTGAAAGCAGCAAGAGTCCATGGCTTAACAAGGCCGTATCCGCCCCTCCGAGGCGGACTGGAGGCGATGCCGATGCGACGGCAACTCGCAGCCATCAGGCCGCCGATTTCAGGACCGATCAAGGGAAAACGAGAGGACCCGACCGGCAGAGCTTTCAGCCCAGGGTTCAATAGCCCGATGCAAAAACTGCGTTCCAGGAGGTCTGGGCACTGGCCAGCACGATGCCGGCGGGCAGCTTGACCTCAGACTCCGCCTGCCCTGCCACAGCGGTACCCTGCGGCAGATTCATGGCAGGCAGGTACAGCGCCAGTGCGGCAGCCACCAGCGACACTGCGCGAAGCGCATTCATCCAGCGAAAAGAGGTTTTCATGCTTGTCTCCTTTACAGGCTCTATGGCCTTTCTGGTTTGCAGTATGGCCAGCACGGAAAACGCAACATCGTCCATTTTGATGAGCAGGTATTTACTTAGGTGGCAACCCCAGATCGCCGACCCGATGGCGCCGCCGCATGGCTTTGACTCCTGCCGGCAGAGTTTCAATAATTTGATAGCTGCCAGCGCTTTTCAGACATAGACATAAAGCCAATTTGATTGATATTTCGCGCATTCCAACAGAGCCAGGATCCCATCTGTGAACGGTCGCAAAAAAAGGGCTTTGCTTGCGCAAAGCCCCAACCCTTGAAGAAACTGAAACACCCGCCTTCACCGGGCGGGCAACGGCGATTACATGTAGAGAATCACCAGGTCGTTGATGACTGCAGGACGATCCTGGCCCACCACATGGATGTTGAGCTCCATCGTGGCCTGCACGCCGCTCTTGACCTGCTCCACAGCCTTGATGCGAGCCCGCGCACGGATCTTGCAGCCGGAGGGCACGGGGGTCGGGAAGCGCAGGCGGTCCGAACCATAGTTGACCATGTTGTCGAAGTCCACCACCTCGTAGTCCAGCGGAATCCTGAGCTGACTGGCCAGCACCTGCACCAGAGCGCCGTGGGCGATGGTGGTGCCGAACGGGCTTTTCTCGCGCGCCTGCACGGGGTCGGTGTGAATCCAGTAATCGTCGCCGGAGAGCCTGGCAAACTCGTTGATGACTTCCTGGCTTACAGTGAACTCGTTGGACCAGGGGCTGTACTCCTCGGACACCAGCGACTTCATGGCCTCGATGTCCTTGACGGAAATCCTGCGCTTGGCTGCGGCAGCCTCCTCCACCACGGCAACCGCAACTGCGGCCTCGGCGTCGGCCTTGATGACGGTCGGGTGGCTGCCCGCATGGGCGGTAAAACGCAGCAGGGTGACCTCGCCGGGGCGCTCGTCAAACACGGGACGCACCTCCATGCCCACCTTCAGCGCCTCGGGCTCCACGCCGACCATGGTGGTGTTGATGCGCACGCCTTCACGGAGTTCGACCACGGCCAGGGCCTGGGGCATCTCGTCCGTGAATTCGGGCATGGTGGGAATGCGCGCGATGGTGAAGCTGTAAAGCGTGCCTTCGCCCGACACTTTGCTCCACTTCAAGGAGCGCGATCCGCAAGTGGGGCAATGGGTCCGCGGAAAAAACAGCGAATGTCCACGATCACATTGCTGAATGCGCACTTCGTGGGCCTTGAGACCTTCCCAGTACGGCGCAGAAATTTCCGTGGGATGGGGCAGAGGTTTGTTCCAAGCCATGTTCTTATGCTCCCCGCAGGATCAAGGCGCCCTGCTCGCTCATCACGCCACCGGTGCCGGACACATAGGCCAGATCGTTGCGACCCAGCTGCCTGTCGCCGGCACGCCCCTGAATCTGATGCACCGCTTCAATCACCTGGGACATGCCGCCCGCCGTGCCGGACTGACCGAAGCTCAGCTGGCCGCCATGGGTATTCATGGGGAAGTTGCCCTTGAAGGTGAAGTCGTTGTTGCGCAGAAAGTCCATGCCTTTGCCCTTCTCGCAAAAACCCGCGTCTTCCAGCGTCAGCATCACGGTGATCGTGTAGCAGTCATAGATCTGCGCCATATGCATGTCTGAGGGACGCATGCCCGCCATTTCGAAAGCCTTGGCAGAAGCCGGGCCGATGGGGGTCTGCAGCATGTCGGCCATATAGGTGGGCGACTTGCTGCTCACATGCTCGCCGCAGCCGACGATGCTGACGGGGCGGTGTCTGGTGGTTTTGGCGCGATCGGCGCGCGTGACGATCATGGCGCCGCCGCCCGCAGCCGGCAGCACGATTTCCAGCACATGCAAAGGGTCGGCCACCATGCGCGAGTTCAGCACGTCATCCACCGTGATGGGCTGACCGTAGAACATGGCGTCGGGGTTGTGGCAGGCATTGAAGCGCTGGTCCACGCTGATGCGTGCCAGAGCGGCCGCGTCGTAGCCATGGACCGCGCCATAGCGCTGGGCAATCATGGCATAGCCGGTGTTCTGCGCCATATGGCCATAGGGCAGGTCCATCTCGGCCTCGGGCGCTCCAAAGCGAGTGCTGTGGCCGCCGAAGCGGCTGGCCTTCATGACTTCCTTGATGTGGTCGTCATGTTCGGAGATCGGTGCCATGCGCGACGGCAGCACGCAGACCACGGTGTTGCACAGCCCCAGCTCGATCGCCGCAGCCGCGCGCCAGACCATGGCCACGGAACTGGCTCCCCCCAGGTCCACGACTTCGGCAAAGTTCAGGCGCACACCCAGGTATTCGCCGGCCATGGCGGGCACAAAACAGCTGGCTTCATGAAAGTGCGGAGCGCTGGTGATCAGACCGTCCACCTCGGACAGCTCTATGCCGGCGTCCTCCAGAGCCTGCAGCGTCAGGTCGGCCACCTGTTCCAGATGGAACATGCGCGGCGCCGTTGCGTACTTCTCCGGCTTGTACTGCGCGACGCCAACCAGCGCCGCTTTTCCTTGCAAACCCATATGTCTCCCTTACCAAGAAAGTGTGCATTCATTGTGTAAATGAAGCAGACCGAATCCATCGTCTGTAGAGACTAAAAAGCCGGCCCCGTACATACCCCTAATTCTCCAGGCAAACGTCCATTCGGACGATGTTGCAGAAGCTCCAAATCAAGAACCTGCACCCGTGTTTGCAATACATGCACAGCGTGTACGAATCAATAAGGAGACAACGTGAAAACAGCCGTCGGTATAGGCGCAGCAGCATTGGTGGCCTTTGCCTCAGCGCTCGCCTTTGCACCCCGCACACCGCCCCCCCTGGCCCCTACCACCATTGGCATCGAGCGCAGTCACTTCAACACCATCACGCAGGCGGGCGATCGTCTGCTGACAGCCGGCGCACTCGGTGAAATCCTGTACTCGGACGACAAGGGTGCTCACTGGCAGCAGGCACAGATCAAGGAGCAGCGTCAGGCGCTCATCGTCAGCATGGCTTTTGCGCCCGACAGAAAGACAGGCTTTGCCGTGGGGCACGAAGGCTGGATTCTGCGTACCAAGGACGGAGGCAGCACCTGGGAGGAGGTCGCTTTCTCCAAGGAAAACGGAGAGCCTCTGATGTCGATCGCGCGCCTTCCTTCGGGCGACTGGATCAGTGTCGGCGCCTTCGGCCGTGCCATCACCTCCAGGGATAACGGTCAGACCTGGGAGCAGTTGCCCCTGCCCTCAGAGGTGGAGGACAAGCACATGAACCGCATTGCCAGCTCCGAAGATGG
This sequence comes from Comamonas sp. NyZ500, assembly GCF_016772095.1. Classification (NCBI taxonomy): domain Bacteria; kingdom Pseudomonadati; phylum Pseudomonadota; class Betaproteobacteria; order Burkholderiales; family Comamonadaceae; genus Comamonas; species Comamonas sp. NyZ500. The sequence goes on from NZ_JAEIJE010000008.1 coordinate 109,583, forward strand.
CAAGCACTGGCTGATAGTGGGCGAGCGCGGCCTGGTCATCAAGTCCGAGGACTCCGGCGCAAGCTGGCAGATCGAGCCCGGGTTCTACAACGGATCTTTCTACAACGCCATGGCTACACGCGACGGCGGCTGGCTGATCTATGGCATGCGCGGCAACGCCTTTGTGCAGGCCGCGCCGGGCGCGCAATGGGTCAAGTCGACGATTCAGGCTCCGGTCTCCTTCTTTGGCCATGCCCAGGAAAAGGACGGAACCATCATCCTGGTAGGACAGGGCAGCATGCTCGGCCTGAGCAAGGACGGCGGCAAGAGCTTCAGCCTGCAACGCGCCAGGGGCCGCGCCACCCTGACCGACATTGTGCTTACCGGCCCAGACAGCGGATGGATGTCCAGCGACGCAGGCCTGCAACCCTTTCCCCCACCACAACAAGCCAAGGCAAACGCTCAGGCTGCCCCAGGAGCGACTCAATGACTCTGAGCGAACCCACCAGCCGGCTGGACCGGTTTATTGCATCCACGGCACGCTGGCTGATCTCGTGGAGCAAGTCCATAGTCGTGCTGACGCTGATTGCCACGGCACTGCTGGCTGTCTCGGCCATGCGCACACATCTGGATCCGGGCTTCAACAAGTTGATCCCCATGCGTCATGAGTACATGACGGCATTTCTCAAGCATTCAGCCACCTTCTCCGGAGCCAACCGCATTCTGGTGAGTGTGGAATGGAAGGGCCGGCAAGGCGATATCTATAACAAGGAATTTCTCGAAGCCCTGCGTGGCGTGACGGACGAGGTCTTCTTCACGCCCGGCGTCAACCGCGGCCAGGTGTATTCGCTGTTCACACCGAACGTGAAATACATCGAGATCACCGAAGACGGCTACGTGGGCGAGGTGCTGATTCCTTCGCGCTTCGAGGCCAACGAACAAGGCCTGGCCCAGGTACGCTCCAACGTGGCCAAGTCCGGTCAGATCGGCTCGCTGGTCAGCAACGATCTGAAGTCCGCCATGGTGCGCGCCGACCTGCTCGAGGTCGACCCAAAGACCGGAGAAAAACTCGACTATCACAAGGTTGCGCAGCGCCTGGAAGAGATCCGCAGCAAGTTCGAAGGCAAGGACATCTCCATCCACATCATTGGTTTTTCCAAGGTGCTGGGCGATGTGATGGACGGCCTGACCACGGTGATGACCTTTTTTGCCATCGCCTTTGTCATCACGGCCATCATGCTGCGTCTCTACACCAAGTCAACCAACATCACGGTGGTCGGCTTGGCCGTGGCGCTGCTGCCCGTGATCTGGCTGCTGGGCATTTTGCCGCTGATCGGCTACGGCATCGACCCCATGTCGATCCTGGTTCCCTTTCTGATCTTCTCCATCGGTGTATCCCATGCGGTGCAGATGACGGGAGCCTGGAAGCATGATGTGCGCGCCGGCCTAAGCTCCAGGCTGGCTGCCGAGAACGCGATTCGCAAGCTGGCCATTCCCGGAGCTCTGGCGCTGCTGACCAATGCTCTGGGCTTCATGGTCATCATGCTGATCGACATCCCCATCGTGCACGAGTTGGGCGTGACCGCCTGCATGGGCGTGCTGCTGATGATCATCACCAACAAGGTGTTCCTGCCCGCGGTGCTGGCCAATCTGCGCCTGGAAAAAAAGGCCATGCAAGCCCCCTCCTCCTCCGCCAATGGCCGTAACCCCATCTGGTGGAAGCTGTCGGCACTGGCCGAAGGCAAGCCCGCCATGCTGACTCTGGTGGTATCGCTGCTGCTGCTGGCCGCCGGCACCTACGAATCGCGCAATCTGCTGACAGGTGATGTGGGCACGGGCGCTCCCGAGTTGCGCGCCGAGTCGCGCTACAACCGTGATAACGACACCATCATCGGCAGCTATTCCATAGGCATGGACGTGCTGTCCGTCTTCGTCGAAACCTCCAAGCTCGACGAAGGCTGCCTTAACTGGCAGGTGATGAACGCCGTGGAGCGCTTTGAGTCGCGCATGCGCCGGGTTGACGGTGTGCAATCTGTCTCCACCGTCTCCGGTCTGGCCAAGATCGCGGCCTCCAGCAACAACGAGGGCAACCCCCGTTGGGCGGCTCTGCAGCGCACCGAAGCCGCATTGCGCTCGGGCGCCAAGGCACTATCTCCCGATCTGGGCCTGAACACAGAGGGCTGCAAGGTCATCAATCTGCAGGTCTTCCTCAAGGACCACGAAGGCGCCACGCTGACCCATGTCGTCAATGAAGTGCGTGATTTCATCGCCGCAGACAAGACGCCCAACGTCAAGTTCCTGCTGGCTGGCGGCAACGCCGGCGTGGCGGTCGCGACCAACGAGGCCGTGGAACATGCCGAAGTGCAGATGCTGGGCTCCATCTTCGGCGCCATCACGCTGCTGTGCTGGCTGACCTTCCGCAGCTGGCGCGCCGTGCTGTGCATCGTCGTGCCCCTGGCCATCGTCTCCATACTCTGCAATGCCTTGATGGCCATGCTGGGCATAGGTCTCAAGGTCCCCACACTGCCCGTGGTGGCGCTGGGCGTGGGTGTGGGCGTGGACTACGGCATCTATCTGTTCGAGAGCATGCAGCATGAGCTGCGCGAGCGAGACATCACGCTGCGCGAGGCTTTCTATGAAGCCATGCGCCAGCGCGGCAACGCCGCCATCTTCACGGCTCTGACCATGTCCATAGGCGTGGGCACCTGGGCGTTCTCGGCACTGAAGTTCCAGGCCGACATGGGCATCTTGCTGGCCTTCATGTTCCTGGTGAACATGCTGGGCGCGATCTTCCTGCTGCCTGCCATGGCCTATTGGCTGAATGTGGGCGCGGCGGAAGCCAGGGCACGCGTCAAGCGCCTGCACCGGCAGCCCAGACACGCCCATGCGACAGGCAGCGCAGGCGGCATCAGCCACGCGGGCGGCATGCTCAAACCCGAGCCCCAGTCATCCGTGAACGGCAAAGTGTGATGCAGACCGCCGCAAGCACGCTGGAGCAGGTTCTTCTTGAACATGCTCTGGCCCAGACCCTGACCCGCTACGCCACGGCCTGCGACACCCGCAACTGGGACTTGCTGCAGCAGGTGTTCACACCTGACTGCACCACGGTCTACGGTGGCAGCTACATCTGCGAAGGGGTTGCCAAGGTCCGCCGCATGATCAGCACCCACCTTGACGGCTGCGGCCCCACCCAGCATCTGCTGGGCAATCTGGAAGTCGATGCCGGCAACCCTCAGCGCCCGCTCAGCAGGATTCAGGTGCGAGCCGCGCATCAGGGACTGGGCGAGCGCAGTCATCTGCGCTACGACGCCATCGGTTTCTATGAAGACGAATGGGTAAGGCTGCCCGAAGGCTGGCGCATCCAGAAGCGCAGCATGACCATGTTGCTTGAGATCGGTGAGCGCTCCGTGCTGCAGCCCGGCACCTGAGCAGCCACACTCCATCAATCAAGCCGCGCGGCCACGCTGCGCGGCTTTTCTGTTTCCGGACGATTCAATTGACAAAAGCCTACGTTCCATCAAAAAACGAACTTTGGGCAAATTTGACAGGTGAAAAAGGCCAGCATTTGCTGGCCTTCTGCTTTTCCGCCGAGTCCTGTCTACTGCTCGAACTTTACCTTGAGAAACTGCAGCAACTGCTTGCCGGCCAGACTGCGTGCGGTTTCATCGCGTCCGGCGATATAGCCCACCTTGACGCAGTCCCCCAGAGCCTTGCCGCTCTGCACCCGAATTCTGTAGCGGGTCTGGCGATCGGACTGGGCCCCGGCGGGAATCAGCGGCTGGCCGTTGAGGACGGGGAAGTCCTTGTCATTGAACTCTATCGTGCAGCCGGACAGGTAGGGGCGATTCGTCATCTCTCGTGGCTTGTCGCTTTCCCAATCATGGCCTGCTCTGGCATAAACCACGGTACTGACTTCGGAGCCCGCCTCACGCAGGATTTTTTCCTGCTGCGCACAGGCCACCAGATCATTCGATGCATCCTCCCCCGCTCTGAAGCTGAGCAGAGGCGAACCCGTGGTTTTGCGTGACTGCAGCAGCGCATAGCACGGCCCGTAAAAGTCCACATGCAAGGCAAAGGGCTGAATGAAAGGCGCCAGCTTGTCGCGAATGCGCGCATCCAGGCTCATGCGTGCCGCAATTCCGCCTTTGGAAAATCCCATCACCCCGATACGCCAGCCATCGATGGCCGGGTGCTTGTTCAAGGCCTTGAGGGCGGCATAGGCATCGGCCACGGCATCGAACTCGGAGGTACCCATGATCTTGAGCGCATAAGGCATGTCTTCGCTGATGCCACGCGGCTTGAAGTTATCGACCAACAGCGCAGCTATGCCGTTGTCGGCCAGCATCTGGGCCGTTTCGCTCTCGCGCCCGGGGATGGCCCCCGCGCCACCTGGCAGGACAACCATGGCCGGCACCTGCTTCTTTTCGCTGGCCCCCTTGGGCAGGAACAGCTTTCCCATACCCATGGTTGCCTCTGCCTTGGCAGGCTGACTGAGCAGCACATCGAGGTCGTACGGACTGCTGGACTTGAAGCGGATATCGCCCTGTGTATCACCGTGCAGCTCCGTGGGGGCCATCAAGGGAGCCACCTTGGGCAAAGGAGGCAAGGCATCCAGCAGATACTGCCCCGATGCGGCACTGCTCATCAATCCCAGCGCCATGGCCCTCAAAGGGGTGATCCATTTTCCGGTCGTTATTTGCATGTACTCAGACCTCTTTCAAACACAAAAGCCCGGAGAGCCGGGCTTTTGTGGTGTTGGCTCGTTGGTGTGGTTCAGAACGAGTACTTGGCGGTAACAGACAGCTGGTCGCGGTCGGCCAGCGGGCGTGCACGCAGGGAATCGGCAGAAGGATTGCCCAGGTAGTTGATGTAGGCCACGTTGATCGAGAAATTGCTCTTGCGAACAAAAGTCGCGCCAATGCTCAACCGGCTGTCGCTCTGGCCGCCGCCGAAGGTGCCGACCAGAGAACGGCCGCGCAGTTGCGACTGGTAGCTGATGGGGATGCTCAGATCCCAGCCTTCGAAGATGCCGGGGTAGCCCAGCGTCAGGGTCGCACCGGCCACCAGGGAATTACGGGTCTTGAAGCTCAGGTTATCGGTAGAGCTGCCATCGGCCACACTGATCACGCGAGAGCCGGAAATTTCGGCAGCCAGGGACATGTCGTCCGCGATACCGGTGCGGCCGATATTGAAGATACCGCCGACGTTGCCCTGCACCACATCGCCACGCACCGCCACACCATTGCCGTTGAGCACCGGCGTACCTTTTCGATAGCTGGCTTCACCAAATGCAGAGAACTTGCCGAAGGTCGTGCTGACCGTCGTTCCCAGCATCTTGATGTCGTCGAAATAGCGAACCTGATAGCCGGTAGGTATCGCACCATTCATGTTCACGACCAGCGATGGAGTGCGGTCGTTGTAGTTCAGGTAGTACAGACCGACTTCCGTCTCGTCGGTGACGCGGTAGCGACCGCCGATACCCCACTGACCCGAGCTGCTGGGCCGGATGTCGGTACCGCGTCGCAGGCCGCGACAGGTCGCACCGTTGTAGACGCCCAGGCAGGAGGCGCCGGGACCCAGGGCATTGCTGGTGCTGGTGTACATGCCGGGAGCCGGCAGCAGCGTTTCATGGAAGCCGAACTGGTAGTGGCCCAGCAGCGAGAGTTTGGGACTGACTTCCAGCGAAGCCGAGATCTGATCTTCCGGCAGAAGGATTTCCTTGACCTCAGCGCCAGGCGAAGCTGCCTTTGCTGCATCGCTGGGTCCCTGGGCCGCAGCGATATTGGCAAAGTACATGGACTCGCCCCAGTTCACCACCTGCTTGCCCAGGCGTACCGTGGCGCGGGCCTCGCCCATGTTGAAGCTGGTGTAGGCATAGGTATCCAGAAGGCGCGAATAGCCGCCACCATAGCGCTTGGCAGCAGAGTTGAACTCATTGACGGGACCTGCCGTGCTGATCGGTCCCTTGTTGTCGTTGCGCTGGTGATATACATCGTCATAAAAGGTGCTGGCATTCAGCACAAAGCCGCTGTCACCTTTTGACAGCTTGCTTTCCCAGACGGCACCCAGTCGGTTCGCCGTCAGAGCACCTTTCTTGAAATTGTTGTTGCCGTCTGTGTTCAGCACCGGAGACGGGTTATCCAGACGAACACCCAGGCCATAGCTCACGTTCAGACGCCAGTCGAACTTGAGGCCATCTCCCAGCTCGACAGTCTCCCCCGCCTGAACTGCTCCCATACCCAAGGACAGCAGCGCCGCCACTGCGATGGGCGTGAGTTTCTTCATATTGTTTTTCATAATGAGTCGCTCGTTGATAAAACTTAGTTGCCCGCGTTGCGTGCGGCTTCTGGTGTGAACATGGCGGGCACGAGATCACCCTTGTTCAGGATGGGGCCCTGGGGACGCTCCTGAAAAAGGTTGTAGCCCATGTAGCCGCCGGAATTCAGGTCGTGATAAAAGGACGTGCCTGCATGCCAGGCCTTGATGTCAAAGGAGTAGTAGTAGTTGATGAAGGCGTGCTGCCACAACTGGCCACGCGCGTCGTACATGTCCGCGGCCACGGCCTGGCCGGTGTCCTCGTCCACGAACAGCACACGCTTGCCATAGACATGCCGGAAACCGTCCTTCAGCGTGCCTTCCACGGCCCAGACTCTGCGCAGCTCGTAGCGCATGAAATCGGGGTTGGCATGACCGGGCTTGAGCAGGTCGGCATACTTCACCGTGGGCTGATGGATCTTGTAGTTGTTGGCGGGGATATACATCTCCTTCTTGCCCAGCAGCTTCCAGTTGTAGCGCTCTGGCGAGCCATTGAAGAGACGATCCGAGTCGATGGTCATCTTGCCGCCGGTGCCAGCCATGGGCTGGTCAAAGCCATACTCGGGCACCTGGCGCACGCGGCGTGTACCGGGGTCATAGCTCCAGGCCAGGCGCTTGTCCTTGCCGAAATTGACGGGCTCCACCGAGTGGGTCACACCACCCTTTTCACGCTCGGGAGCCAGCGTTCTGGTGCGGGTATAGGCCATCACGCCCTCGACCGGCTTGCCAAGCATTTCAGGCTTGTTGACCATGTCCAGGTTCAGGTTCTGCATACGGCCAAAGCTCATGCTGCCGTCTGACAGCACATTCGCCATGTCACGCGTGATGGCCTCGGTGTAGGCACGCGTGGGCAGCAGGTTGTTCCAGATCACTTCCTGCCCGGTCTTGGGAATCGGGAAGTTGATCGCACCAAAGCTGCCCTTGATTCCCATGCCGTTATCGACGACCTCGGACTCCAGTGCATTCTTCTTCAACACTGCGCAGACCTCATCGGTGTAGCGGAAATCGCGATGCCCCTTGTAGACCGGCATCTGCATGGTCTTGGAATACTTCTGGAACATGGCTTTCTGACCAGCACTGAGCTTGTCGCCATACTTCTCCATGTTCTCTGCAGTGATCACGAACAGTGGTTTTTCATCGGCATAGATATCCACGGGGTGCTTGCCGCTGGATTGCACATGAGCCACGCCAGCAGGGGCTCCGACCCATTTGCCTGTGAACTCTGGAATAGTGCCTTCCTTGTTGCCGGCCTTGATGGCACCCACGCATGTCAATTCCTTGCCCAGCTGTTCTGCCTCGTTCGCCGGAACCTTCGCCCATACCGACGTCGCCACCATCAAACCCACTGCCGCTGCGAGTGGAGTCTTGGCTGTCACAAACTTCATCTCTGTCTCCTAGGTTCTAGAACTTATTTTTGGCGGGTGCTACAAACGAGGTACATTGCCTCGCATCACCCCATTGGTTTTGCCGTTTGCAGGCAGTTGCATACTGCGCCAGCAGGTCTCTTCAACCATCGTCTGAGTTGACTACTGACAGACCCTAGCGACCTAGTCCACATGGGTCACCTGAAGCGCCGCCCCGAATGAAAAAAGCCTGCTGGTGCACGAAGCAGCAGCAGGCTTTCGGAACGTGATCGGGAAAGTCCTAGGACCACCCAATTCCGTCAATCAGGTCAGCAGGTGAGCGCACTCCTTGCGAATCGATGCCTTGAGCATCTTGCCTGCGGGATTGCGAGGCAAAGGCTCGGCACGAACAACGATTCGACTGGGAACCTTGTAGCCCGCCAGGCGCTGTGCCACGAACTCGCGAAGCAGCTCGGGAGTCACCTGACTCCCGGTCTTCCCGACCACCACGGCAACGACCTGCTCGCCCGTTACCTCATGCGGCATGGAGAACACAGCAGCCTCCTCCAGTGCCTCATGCTGCAGCAGACAGGCCTCGACCTCCGCCGCAGCAATCTTTTCACCGCTGCGGTTGATCACGTCCTTGATGCGATCGACGATGGTCAAAAAGCCTTCATCGTCCAGAACGCCTATGTCTCCGGTGTGGAACCAGCCGCCCTGCATGGCTTTGGCTGTGGCCTCTGCATCACCGCAATAGCGCTCCATCAGGGTCACGCCACGCAGCCAGACCTCACCGGGCTCACCGATAGGCAAGGCTGTGCCATCCAGGTCTGCGATTCGTACCTCGATGATGGGCGACAGCACCCCCGAGCTGCGCGGATGCGCCTCGAACATGCGCCCCGAGCTGCCTGCGCAGACGCCATTGGATTCGGTCAGTCCAAATCCAATGCCTGACATGCGCCCCTTGAACTTGGCCAACACCTCATCGATCAGGCGCGGGTGCAGGCCCGCTCCGCCAAAGCCCACACCGGAGAGATTGCCAGAGCTTTCAGGCTGCTCGAAGCCGGGCAGTCCAATGAGCTGCTGCACCATGCTGGGCGCACCATTGAACTGCGTGACCTTTTCCTTGCGAATCAGCTCGGCAGCTTTCTCTGGCTCCCAGCGGTGCACAAAGATCAGGCGGCGACCATGGCGCAGGCTGACCAGCAGCTGGGCATGCAGGCCGCTGACATGAAACAGAGGAACTGCCGACAAGATCGTGGGCTGCAGCTGTCGCGCCATGATGGCGGCGATGGCGTCCGGCGAAGTCATGGCTGCCACTGCACCGATGAAGTCAATATTGAAGATGCCCTGGCAAACGGCGCGGTGGGTGGATTCCACGCCCTTGGCTCGGCTGGTGGCGCCCGAAGTGAACAGAATCAGCGCAGGCTCATCGGTACTCAGCTGCGGCGACACAAAGCCATCATGACCGCCTGCGGTCAACTCCGACCAGCTGATATCGCCCCCCTCGCCATCCACCACCACCACCTTGATGGCCGTCTGCGCAATGGCCTGGCTGATGCGAGCATGGCGGTCCGCGTCACAGATCAGCATCACCGGCCGGGTGTCCTCCAGATTGGCCATCAGCTCGCTGCTCAGGCCAAAGCTGTTCAAAGGCACCGGCACTGCGCCAAGCAAGGCAATGGCAGCAAAAGCCACGGCCCATTCGGGACGGTTGCGCATGGCAATCGCCACCCGGTCGCCGGGCTTGATACCGCACTGCTTCTGCAAACGACTGGCCAGTGCATCGGCTGCTGCAAAGAACCTGTCAAATGTCCATCGATCCTCGCCATAGACCATGAACTCGGCCGCACCATGAACCCGGCCGGCGTCAATTACCTGTGCCAGATTCTGAAAGGCGTTGCGATAGGCTGCCACGCTGCGCCCATCGGACAGCGTGACCTGCTGCACTTCAAAAGGTGCGCCCTGCGAAGTCAGCTGCGCACGAATGTTCCTGATCTTTTCACCCATAGAAACCAAGGCATCGCTCATCTCAGAAACCTTTCAGTTGTGCAAAGCGATTGCGGTGATAACCACCGTCGCCCAGCAGGCGTTGCAGAACGCGTGCCCGCTTGAAGAACAGGCCAATATCCAGTTCATCGGTCACCCCGATGCCGCCATGCAACTGGATCGCCTCGTTGCACAGCTTCTCGCACAAGTCAGATGCCTTGGCCTTGGCTGCGCTGACCAGCTCGGGCACCTTGGCTTCCAAACCTGAATCAATGGCCTCGAAAGCTGCCAGCACGCAGCTCTCCAGCAGCTCAAGCTCCACATACAGACGTGCAGCACGGTGCTGCAATGCCTGGAATGAGCCGATCTGTACGTCGAACTGAACGCGCTCCTTCAGATAGCTAACCGTACGATCAAACACCTCACGCATCAGACCCAGAGACTCTGCGGCCAGGCAGGCACGGGCTCGGTCCAGCACTTCATCAAGCACCTGAGCAGCGGGCCGGGCCACCAACGCCATATCAGCGCTCAGCTCCACCTTATCGAACTGCACGCGGGCCATGTTACGGCTGTCAATCATGCACATGGGTTTGATGCTGACGCCTGGTGCATCAGCTGGCACCAGCCACAAACCGGGAGCACCTTCGCCAGACGCCGCCAGCACCACAAAGCCATTGGCGCCCACTCCATCCATCACAAAGGCTTTCTCACCGCTCAGGCACCAGCCCGTGCTGGTCTGCTCGGCTAACGTGCTCAATCTGGCTGAAAGATGCTGGCCGGACTTTTCATCCAGAGCCAGTGCCAGCCTGGCCTGCCCGCTGCCCAGCTGGGGCAGCCACTGCGCCTGCTGAGCTTCGGAGCCGGCGCGAATCAGCAGCTCAGGTGCGATCACGGCCTGACTCAGCAGCGGCTGTGCCGACAGGTTTCGGCCGATGGCTTCAAACACGGCGCCCATGCCCAGATAGCCCGCAGCCAGTCCGTCATGCGACTCGGGCAGCACCGCCACGGGCCACCCCATCTCCACCATCTGCTGCCACAGTTGTGTATCAAAGCCCTGTTCCACCTTGTCATCCCGCAGACGGCGCTGCTGGGCCACGGGTGCTTCCTGCGCGAGAAAGGCAACAGCACTGTCCTTGAGCAATTCCTGCTCTTGCGACAAAAGCATGGTCATATTCTTGTCTCCATTTCAATTCGTTATCCTCAGCCTGCGCGACCACCACTGCCCAGCTCAGAGACGGCGAGCAAGGGCCCAGGCAGCCCCTCCCCCCGCAGCGAGGCTGTCGCCGCAAGCGGCTCAGGGGGTCAAGGCAATTCCAGCACTCGCTTGGCAATGATGTTCAGTTGCACTTCCGAACTTCCGCCTGCAATCGTGTAGCTCTTGGAGCGCAGCCATGCACGACCTATATCGACCTCATCGGCAGTGAAATCATCGCCAGCCTCCCAGCCCAGACCGCGCAGGCCCAGCACCTGCTCCAGCAGTTCGTACTTGGCGACTTCCTGCTCGGTCTGCACCAGCTTCATGATGCTGGAGGGGCCTGCAACGTCCTGACGCGCCAGAGCCTTCTCGGTCACCCGACGATGGGTCAGGGCGAAAGACTGTGCATCCATCAGCAATCCTGCCAGCTTCTCGCGCAGCACACCATCGCTGATCCGCCCCTGCTCGTCCACCATGTAGGGCAAGGCGGTCTTGAGTGCATCGTGCGACGGCGCACCACCTTCCGTGAACTTGGACATGGCTGCACGCTCATGCTGGAGCAGCTTTTTGGCCAGCGACCAGCCTTCGCCTTCCTTGCCCACAAGCTGTCGCACAGGCACCCGCACATCGTCGAAGAAGACCTGACAGAAACTGGACTTGCCGCTGATCAGTTCTATGGGCTTGACCGTGACGCCGGGACTCTTCATGTCGATCAGCAAAAAGCTGATGCCGTCTTGCTTCTTGCCTTCGCTGCTGGTGCGCACCAGCGCATACATCCAGTCGCCCTTGTCTCCGTCCGAGGTCCAGATCTTGCCCCCGTTGACGATATAGGCCTCGCCCTGCTCGTCCGTCACGCGCCTGGCCGAGGTCTTGAGGCTGGCCAGATCCGAACCGGCATTGGGCTCCGAAAAGCCCTGACACCAGCGCTGCTCGCCGCGCATCATGGGAACCAGATGCTCAAGCTTTTGCTCATGCGTCCCCACCTCCACCAGAACCGGCCCCAGCATCCACACGCCCAGGTTGTACTGGGGCTGACGGCAGCCAAGACGGGCCATCTCCGTGTCCAGGATACGGGCTTCCCTCGGGGAGAGTCCACCGCCGCCGTATTCACGCGGCCATGACGGTGCAAACCAGCCACGGTCGCGCATGCGCTCGAACCACAGCTTCTGATCCTCGTTCAGAAACTGCAGCTTGGAGCTGCCCCAGACCATCTCCTCTGAAACAATGGGCCGGCGCATGCTCGCAGGACAGTTCTCCTCCAGCCACTGCGCCACTTCTTGTTTGAATGTTTCGAGTTCCGTCATGGCTTCCTTACCTCAGGCCAACGAGAAATATGCAATCTTGCCCTCACCCGGGGTACGCAGCAGCGTTCCATCCTGGTGAAGCAGGTTCAAATGGGCTATCGTTTCCCCTAGGGCCATCAGGCGATCCACGGGGCTGCGCAGCCTGGGAAAGAGCACGGGCACCAGCTCCGCAGCCGTTGCCCGTCCTGCCTGTCCCAGATGTCCGGTCAGCAGTGCAAACTGCTCGGCATGGTGCTCGAGCACCTGCACCAGGCGCTCATGCAGGCCGTAGAAAACGCCCTGGTGCGATGGAAGCACCAAGGTCTCGGCCGGCAGCTCACGCAAACGATGCAGCGAATCGATCCAGAGTTTGAGCGGATTGCCTTCGGGCTCGATGGGGCTGACCATCACATTCGAGGTGATGCGCGGCAGCACCTGATCACCGGCCAGCAGAATGCCGTCTTCCTCGCAATACAGACAGGCATGCTCGGGCGAGTGCCCCTCGCCCAGCACAATGCGCCACCGACGCTCCCCGATCTGCAGCACCTCACCCGGATGAATGCGCTGGTAATGGCTGGGCTGCCTGGGCATGAACGGATCCTTGCGCATGGCAGCCAGCATGTCGTCCAGCTCTTCGCTGCTCACCCCGGCACGCGCATAGAAATCGCGATGCGCCTCGGGCAGAGGATCGGGCGGCGGCCCCATCAGCGAGCGCAGCATCATGAACTCGCCATAGCTCATGAGCAGCGGCACGCCAAAGCGCTCCTGCAACCACCATGCCGCACCCGCATGGTCATAGTGACAGTGGGTGCAGATCACACGGGTCAGCGGCTGGCCGGCCAATTTCTCCGTGAAGATTCTTTCCCACAGCTCGAAGGTGCCGGGAATTCCCAGCCCCGTATCCACCACCGCCCAGCCGTCGCCGTCCCTGAGCAGATAGACATTGATATGGTCCAGAGCCATGGGCATGGGCATGCGCAGCCACAGCAGACCGGGGACGATCTCCACATGGCTGCCATCGGCTGCAGGCGGCGCAAAGGGATAACGCAGCACATCTGCGGGCTTGGCCCGTACGCGCTCCTGCGCGACGGCGCTATCCACGCAAAGCCTCTTCAAGCGTTGCAGCGGTCAGCGGCACATAGGTCTGCAGCTTGTCATTGCGTACAAACAGCGGGTCGCCAGTCTGAGCGCTGTCATAGCCCTGCTTTTGCAGATCCACCTTGCGCAGCTTGTAGTTGCCGGTCATGTCCGGCGTATCCATCAGACGCACAAACAGTGGTGCCGCATAGCGCGGCAGACGAGCGATGGCCATCTTCCAGAAGGCCTTGGGATCGAATTGGGCTCCCTCATGCATCACCAACGCTGCCATACCCGCACGGCCACCGTGACCGGGAACCTGCACACCATAGACGGTAATCGCATCCAGCCCCAGGTAGTCTCCGAGTGCGTCGCTGACTTCCATGGTCGAGACGTTCTCGCTCTTCCAGCGGAAGGTATCGCCGATACGGTCCACAAACCAGCAGTAGCCGTCTTCGTCGCAGCGCAGCAGGTCGCCCGATGTCCACCACACATCGCCCTGCTGGAAGACATTGCGCAGCAGCTTCTTTTCGGAGGCCTCCTCGCTGGTATAGCCTTCAAAGCGCCCAGCAACCACACCGGGATACTGGATGACCATGCCGATGGCCTCGCCGGGCTCGTTCACGCCGGCCAATTGCAAAAAGCCGTTTTCATCTCGGATGTAATCGCCTTTTTCCTGGTCGTAGCGAACCAGGCGCAAATTGGTTTTTTCCCAGAAGGGAACACGGCCGCAGGAGCCGATGCGATTGTCCAGATTGATGGTATTGGTGTTGGACTCCGTGCCTCCCCAGCCTTCATAGATCTGGAACACGGCGCCAAAGCGCGATGTCCACTGCTGCCAGATCTCGGGCGTGAGGCCGGTTCCTGCCATCTTGCGCAAGCTGTGCTCCCGGTCGCTGTCCGTCGCGGGCACGCTGAGCAGGAAGCGGCAGATCTCCCCCACATACTGGCAAAAGGTAATGCCATGTGCGCGGATATCGCGCCAGAACTCGCTGCGGCTGAACTTGCGGCGCACCACGATGCGCGCACCTGCAGCCATGGCGGTTGCCGTCAGCGACATGGAAGCTGCACCGTGGTAGAGCGGCAAAAAGCAATAGAAGCAGTCATCCCGGGTGATCTCCCACAGCAGCTGCATGGAGTCCCCCGCCATCAGCCAGCGTGCATGACTGATGACCGCGGCCTTGGGCAGGCCGGTGGTCCCTGAGGTGAATATGTACTGCGCCGTATCGCCGGCCACCACGCCCTCGCGCCATGCAAGCGGTACGGGGGAACCGTCCTGGCTCGTGGCCAGTGCCTGCAGATCCGGTCCGAATTGCGACAGGACTTCCGCTGCCGCGGGCCTGTCCTCATCCGGCCAGTGCCAGTAGCTCAGCGCGGTGTTCAGTCCTTCAGTCTGCGCAAAGCGCTCTGCACATTCCTCGCCCACGATCACATGGCTGGCGTTGGTTACCTCCAGTGCGTGCGTCAGAGGCTTGCCCATCACATGGGTGTTGATGAAGGCCACCACGGCACCCAGCTTGGCCACGCCAAACCAGGCAAAGAAAAAGGCTGGGCGATTCTCGATGGCCATGGCCACCACATCGCCCTTTCTCACCCCCTGCTCATGCAACGCACGTGCCACTTGATTGGCGCGCTGGTTGAATTGCGCATAGGTGTAGCGCACATCGCCTTCGGTCAGAAAGATGCGCTCGCCGAAATCTCGAGCACAGTCCTCCAGACGATCAGCCATGGTGTAGGGCGTATCGGCCAGGTACTTGGCCGCAATGGGCGCGCGACGATCCAGCTTGAGCTGGGTCTGCTCGCGCGACACCACAGTCGTGTCGCTCATCACATGTCTCCTTGGTATTTGTTATGTGTGAGATGTCTTCGATCAGCGCTGGGGGCGCGGCATGCCGAGGCCGAACTGGGCAATCAGCTCGCGCTGAATCTCGTTCGTTCCGCCACCGAAGGTGTTGATGGTGGAGGCGCGCAGCTCATACTCCAGCTCGCCCATCAGATAGGAAGCCGCCGAGCCGCCACGCACCAGAGCGCTGCTGCCCACGATGTCCATCAATCGATGCAGCACCTCGACCACGCCTTCCGAGCCATAGACCTTGGTGGCAGATGCCAGGCTCACGTCCATGGCACCGGCTTCCAGGCTGGCCGCTATGCGGAAGTTGGTCAGTCGCATGGCTTCGAGGCGGGCATAGCACTCCGCAAGACTGCGTCGCACCCAGGCCTGATCGACAGCGCGACGGCCCTGCTCATCCTTGGCCTTGGCCCATTGCAGCACCTTGACGAAGGGGGCAAACACCTTGTCCGACCAGGCCCCCAGACCCAGGCGCTCGTGGTTGAGCTGTGCAGTGATCAGCTTCCAGCCCCCATTGAGCTCGCCGATCAAACGTGCTGCCGGCACTTCAACGTTGTCGAAGTACGTGGCTGCCGTGTAGTTGCCCACGGTCTGAATCAGCGTATGCGAAAAGCCCTTGTCCCTGGTATCCACCACCATGATGGAAATACCCTTGTGGCGAGCCAGTTCCTGGTTGGTACGTGCGGCCAGCCACACATAGTCGGCAGATTCGATGCCCGAAGTCCACAGCTTCTGGCCGTTGACCACGAAATGCCCGGTCTGAAGATCGCCCTGCAGCTGAGCCTGTGTCTTGAGCATGGCGAGGTCGGAGCCAGCACCGGGCTCGGAGTAGCCAATGGCGAAAATGATGTCGCCGCTGGCCATGCCGGGCAGAAACTCCTGCTTCTGCGCCTCGGTGCCATGCTCCATCAGCGCGGGGCCGACGGTGCTGATGGTGACGAAAGGCAGGGGAGCTCCGGCAATATTGGCTTCTTCAAAGAAGATCAGCTGCTCGGTGGCCGACAGGCCCTGGCCGCCGAATTCCTTGGGCCAGCCTATGGCCAGCCAGCCGTCGCGCCCCATCTTGCGGATCAGTTCGCGGTACTCGTCGCCGCCCTCTGCACCGCGCATGCGGGCCTTGAGCTCGGGCGTCATCAACGCCTGAAAGTAGTCACGGCACTTCAGGCGCAGCGCATGCTGCTCGGGAGTCAGGTCAATGAACATGAATGTCTCCCTTGCCATCAGGCCTCGTCGCCCAGAATCAGGCCGCTGGTGGGCACGCCGGTACCGGCGGTCACCACCATGTTGTGCACGTCCTTGACCTGATTAACCGAGCTGCCGCGGATCTGGCGCACGGCTTCGGCAATGCCGTTCATGCCATGGATATAGGCTTCGCCCAGCTGGCCGCCATGGGTGTTGATGGGCATGGAGCCGCCGCGTGCATGCTCGCCGGCGCGAATGAAATCCTTGGCCTCGCCGCGCTTGACGAAACCGAACTCCTCGAGCTGAGGCAGCACAAAGGGCGAAAAATGGTCGTACAGCACTGCGCTTTGCACATCCTTGGGGGTCAGGCGGCTTTGCTGCCACAGCTGGCTGGCGACATGCCCCATTTCAGGCAGGCCGGTGATGTCCTCGCGGTAGAACGAGGTCATGGACTGCTGACCGTCAGAGATGCCCTGGGCCGCCGCCTTGATGTAGACCGGCTTGGCCTTCATCTCACGGGCACGGTCGCTCGATGTGATGACCATGGCCACGGCCCCGTCGGACTCCTGACAGCAGTCCAGCAGGTGCAGCGGCTCGCAGATCCAGCGGCTGGCCTGGTGCTCCTCCAGTGTGATGGGCTTGCCGTAGAAGAATGCGTTGGGATTGGTGGCTGCGAAGTCGCGCACGGCCACGGCCACGCGGCCGAAGTCCTCGCTGGTCGCACCGAAGGCATGCATATAGCGGCGGGCAAACATGCCCACCCAGGATGCCGGCGTGTGAAAGCCGTGGGGCATGTACCAGCCATAGTTCACATTGTCAAAGAATGGCGCGCTACCAAAACCATAGCTGCCGGTACCAAAGCGGTACCAGCTGCGCTCATTCATGGCGCGGTAGACCACGACGGTCTTGGCAATGCCCGTGGCCACGGCCATGGCCGCATGCAGCACGGGGCCGCAGGCCGCGCCACCACCATGCGGAACCTGAGAGAAAAAGCTCACATTGCGAGCCCCGAGCAGGCGGGCGATTTCATACTCGGGGACCTTGTCAACGGAGTACGAGGAAAAGCCGTCCACCTCCTTGGGGTCGATGCCGGCATCGCTCAGCGCAGCCAGCGTGGCTTCCATGGCCAGACGCAGCTCGGTACGGCCCGAGTTCTTGGAAAATTCTGTTGCACCCAGACCCACAATGGCGGCGCGACCGGAAATATTCATATCGTTCACAGGAATGTCTCCGCTTGTTGTTCTTAGGCCAGGGCCACTTGCACAGTGCCGCTGACGTGAGAGCCCATGGAATTGCTGCCCTTGAGCGTGATCTGAACGCTGCGCGTGGCCTCGTTCTTCTCGGTCACGGAGCCCGTGAACTTCATGGTGTCGCCGGGGTAATTGGGAGCCCCCAGGCGAATCTTCAGATCCATGAGGCGCGCATCGTCGCCAGCCCAGCTCTCGACAAAGCTCTGCACCAGACCGTTGGTGGTCAGGATGTTCATGAAGATATGGGGCGAGCCCAGCTCGCGCGCGGCGTCGCGGTCGTGGTGACCAGGGAAATAGTCACGCGTGGCGATGGCACCGCCGGCAATCAGCGGCACGGTAATGGGCACGCTGACAGGCTGCAGTTCGTCACCCACGTTCACCGACTCGAAGCGAATAGATTGGTTTGCCATGTTGTTGTCTCCTTAGCGGTCTTCGGGCAGGTCGTACTTCCAGCCGAGCGTGTCGTTGTCTGCGAGCCACTGGCCCAGCGCTTGCAGGTGCTGCTCGGCGCTGCCGAGCTCGGCAGCCAGCGCACGGCACCAGAACATGAAGCGGTGAATGTGATAGGTCACATCCACGCCCATGCCGCCATGCACATGCTGTGCAACGCGGCCTACCTTCAGGCCCAGCTCGTTGGACTGGGCGCGCACCGCGTGGGCCTGCGGCGTGCAAGGCAGGCCGGCATCCAGACGCCAGACCAGCTGGCTCAGCGCGCTGCGCTGCACCTGCATGAGGATGTAGCCGTCGGCCATCTGGCCCTGTACCAGCTGGAAAGTACCGATGGGACGGTCGAACTGCTTGCGCTCGCTCACATACTCCACGGTGCGGCGCAACTGCTCCTGTGTCACGCCCTGCTGCAGGCTGGCCAGGCAGGCGATTGCCATTTCGTTGACCCAGTCCAGCGCACGGCCGCCCAGCACGGCCAGCACCGGCGTGTTGCGAAAGCTGATGTCGGCCACCGCACAGTAGTCTTCGCGCATGCCGGCCACGCGGCTGACACCATCCGCCTGCAGGCTCACCAGCACCAGCTTGATCTCATCGCCCGCCGCCGCGGCCACCAGAGCCACCCGGGCCTGCTCGCCCAGCGGCACGGCTTGCAGCTGGCCTTTGAGTCGCTCACCCTGCAGCTCAAGCGCCGGCCCGCGTGTAGCCACAGCTGCCTGCAGCGACAGAGCCAGCAACTCGCCCTGCATGGCTGACTGAACGACTGCGTCCTGTCCCTCGGCAAACCTGGCAATCGCGGCCGCAGCGACCTGCTGCTGCCACAGCGGAACCTGCGCCAGCGCACGGCCTTGCTGCTCCAGCACGGCCAGCATCTCGCTCATTCCCAGACCCAGGCCGCCTGCAGCTTCCGGCACCAGGATGCTGTGCAGGCCCGCAGCCACGCACTGCTGCCACAGATCCTGCATGAAAGGCTGGCCCGAGGCATCGTGCTCGCGCAGCTTGTCGTCGGTGCAATAGTCTGCAAACAGGCTTTGCGCCATGTCTGCGAATGCACGTTGGTCTTCACTGAGTTGAAAGTCCATGACGGTCTCCTCGCATCAGCCCACGGGACGGAACTGGGCCAGAGTCAGATCACCGTCGAAGGTGTTGAACTCAACCTGCACCTTCTGACCGATCTGCACCTCGCCAGGCTTGACGCCGACCAGTTGGGCAATCAGACGCACGCCCTCCTGCAACTCCACCAGACCGATGGGATTGGGGTGGTCGAAAGGCGGTACTTCGGGGTAGTGCATGACCACGAACGAGTACACCGTGCCCTTGCCGCTGGCCTCCACCGTGTCCCAGTCGAACGAATGGCACTTGGGGCAGACGGGACCCGGTGGATGGTGCAGATCGCCGCAGCTCTTGCAGCGCTGAATCAGGAGCTTGCCTTCCTTCAGGCCTTCCCAGAAGAAACGGTTGTCATCGCTCACGCCTGGTGCGGGTCGCTTGATCTTCGGGGCGGCAGCCTGCGCGGGATCGGCCTTTTGCGCATTGGCGGGACGGAACTTGAAGACGCGGAACATCAACTGGCCGACCTTCTCGTCTTCGCCGTTCGCTGCCTTGATCGAGAAGTACTCCATGATCTGCGTGACAAAGTAACCCGTGCCCAGGGCCGTGGTCTTCTCTTCGCTGATGGCTTCCAGGCGTGTCGTGTAGTACAGGTCTTCACCTTCGAGCACATCGCGCTCGAAGCTCAGCTCGGAATTCACCGCCACGGTGGAAGGAAAGTCGTGCGCTTCGATCAGCTTCAGAACTTCATAAGGATTCTCTGTCGTGGAGCCTGGCGGGTAGTTGTTCTGCACCGGCCCTTCCATGCACCAGACCTGCAGCATCGCGGGAGGTGCAATGGTCTTGCCATCCTTGTTGGTCTTTACGGCCACCCCCATCAGCTCGCTCCACTGACGAATCATGGGGCTGTTGACTTTGTCCCAGGCATAGACACGCCCGTATTGCTTGCCCACGTATGCGCGGACCCCTGCCATCCAGTCTTGATCGGTCAAGATTGTCTCCTTTGAAATTCAGTGTTTTTGTTGCACGGATTCCGAGTTCGATGCGCTCAGAAATGCGGGGCGCTCACCACCGCCATGCAGCAGCAGATTGGTGCCGCTCATGTAAGAAGCGTTTTCGGAAGCCACATACAGACAGGCATTGGCAATGTCCTCGGGCTCGGCCAGACGACCCGCAGGAATGGTCCCGGCGACAGAGGCAATTCCCGCCTCATCCCCGAAATGCAGGTGCGACTGTTCGGTGCGCACCAGGCCGGGGCTGACCGCCACCACACGCACCTTGGGCGCCCACTCCACGGCCAGAGAACTGACCAGGCTCAGCACTGCAGCCTTGGCCGCTCCATAGGCCGCCGTCCCGGGGGAAGGACGCAGCGCGCTGATGCTGCCGATACAGACAATCACGCCACCGCCGTCCTGCTGCTGCATCACGGCATTGGCGGCCTGAGAGGCATGCAGGGTCGAGAACAGATTCAGGCGCAGCACGCTTTCGTGAAAGCGCGGAGACACCGTAGCGGCATCCACATGGGGGGCCCCACCGGCGTTGTTGACGAGAACGTCCAGACGGCCATGGCGGCGCTGCACCTCATCGACCATGTCCTTGACGGCCTGGGCCTCGCGCACATCGCATGCGACGAAGTCTGCGCTGCTGCCATTGATGCTTGGCAACGCTTCGGGTTGCTGACGGCCGCACACCACTACCGTGGCACCTGCCGCGAGAAACGCCTGGGCAATGCCCTTGCCGATGCCCTTGGTGCCGCCAGTGACCAGCACCACCTTGTCTTGAAAGCTTTTGTTCGTATCCATGCCTGCCAATTTAGGTTTCGGCACCAGCAGCAGATACGTCCAAAAGGACGATGTTGCTCCATCCCTTGAAAACGACCATCGTCCCTGTTCAACTCCCTGGGAATCCTTATGTCGGCATCGCTTTCCGCTATTGAAAACATGGACACCGCGCAGCGAGAGCTACTGGTTCGGCATCAGGACCATGGCGTGGCAATCGTTCAGCTCAACCGCCCCGAGGCAACGAACGCGCTGAGTCTTTCTCTGCAGGCTGCGCTGTCCAGGACCTTCGCCGAGCTGAGCGCAGACGCCAGCGTGCGCTGCATCGTTCTGACCGGCGGCGACAAGGTATTTGCGGCAGGCGGCGACATCAAGAGCATGGACTCCTGCGGCCCCATAGAGATCATGAAGCGCCACACCGAGCGCGTCTGGGCCCCCATTGAGAAGTGCCCCAAGCCCATCATTGCAGCGGTCTGCGGCTATGCCTTTGGCGGCGGGGCCGAGCTGGCCATGCATTGCGACATCATCATTGCCGGGCAAGGGGCCAGCTTTGCACAGCCCGAGATTCGCATCGGCATCATGCCCGGTATCGGCGGCACCCAGCGGCTGGTGCGCGCCGTGGGCAAGTTCCAGGCCATGCGCATTCTGCTGACAGGCAAACCCGTCAGCGCCGACGAAGCCTATGCCATGGGTCTGGTCAGCCTAGTCTGTGCAGACGATCAGGTAATCCCTGAGGCGCTGAAAATGGCAAAACTGATTGCCAATATGCCGCCACTGGCCGTGGAACAGATCAAGGAAGTGGTGATTGCAGGCATGGACGCATCGCTCGATGCCGCCCTGATGCTGGAGCGCAAGGCCAACCAGATCCTGTTTGCGACCCGCGACCAGAAGGAAGGCATGAATGCGTTCATCGAGAAACGCCAGCCGGTGTTCAAGGGAGAGTGAACGCATCAAGCCAGGGCTGCAACATCGCCTTGCACGAGGCCTGTGCAGCAGCCCGAGGGATTAAGGCGGCCCTCAGTCAGTGCGCATGCAGCCACCGGCAAAGCTTGACCACAAAGGCTGCGACTCCAGATGCGCATGCTTTTGCTTGAGAGCCGAAAAAGGCGAGTCCAGCGTGCCCAGTGCGATACATATCCAGTCGGCCCAGTCACCGGCCTGTCTGGACCAGAACAGGGATGAGCCGCAGTGCAGGCAAAACTGCCTGTGCACGGAAGCCGACGATGCATAGGACTTGATGTCGCCCTGCCCTGAGACTATGCACAAATCCTTGCGCGGCACGGCGCCATAGCTCGCGAACGCGGAGCCATGGCTTTTGCGGCATTGCCCGCAATGGCAATGCGTCACGGCCCTGGGCGGCGACAGCAGCCTGTAACCGACTCTTGCACATAAACAGCTTCCCAGATAGTTCTCGGGCACGACTCAGTCTCCAAATCCTCTATCCCCAACACCTGGTCCGCAGGCATCGAATATCTGCCGCTGCGTGTCTGCATGCATCCCATATGCCTTGACCGTCCCGGCGCTGCCGGGCAAGGCCGCGTTCCGAATGGAGTTGCCCGGCATACGCTCAGAGCATCATGCCACCAGACACTTCAATGCGCTGGCCCGTGACCCAGTTGTTGCCATCGGCAAGCAATGCGGCAACCGCGGCGCCCACATCGTCGGGGCGCCCCGCCCGGCCCATGGCGGTCAGGCCGCTGATATGGGCGTTGAGCTGTGCATTGTCGCGCACCACGCCGCCACCGAAATCCGTCTCTATGGCGCCGGGTGCAATCGTGTTCACGGCGATGCCGCGTGCGCCAAGCTCCTTGGCCAGATAGCGCGTCATCACCTCAATGCCGCCCTTCATCACCGCATAGGCGGCATAGCCGGGGAGGCTGAAGCGTGCCAGCCCGGACGAGGTATTGATGATGCGTCCGCCGTCCCGGATCAGGGGCAGCAGTTTCTGCGTCAGAAAGAACGTACCCTTGAGGTGAATATCGACGAGCAGATCGAACTGCTCTTCCGTGGTTTCGGCAAACGGCGCCACCAGGCCGATACCGGCATTGTTCACCAGATAGTCCAACTGTTCGCGCTGCCAGGTATCGGCCAGCACGCGCCTGACGCTGTCGGCAAATGCGGCAAAGCTCTTGCTTTCACCAACGTCCAGGCGCAGCGCCACGGCGCGACTGCCCTGTGCCTCGATGCGGGATACCAGCTCCTGCGCATCGCTTTCGCTGTCCTTGTAAGTGATGATCAGATGAACGCCGAGCTCGGCCAGCTTGAGGGCTTCGCTACGGCCCAGGCCACGGCTTGCGCCGGTGATCAATGCGATACGGGGTGCAGATGCTTGCATGTCGGTCTCATGGAGGATGTCAACAAGCCAGCACTTTAGGTGTTCTCCATTCATGAATAAACACTTTGAAAAAGATCGCACTGTTCACTTTGAAAATACAATAAAGCCATGGATTTCAATGCGCTTCATGTGTTCACCCGGGTTGCCGAACTCTCCAGCTTCACCCAGGCCGCAGAGCAACTCGGGCTGACCAAAAGCCGTGTATCTACCGTGGTGCAGCAGCTGGAAAAGCAGCTGGGAACCCGTCTGCTGCAACGCACCACGCGGCATGTCCGGCTGAGCGCCGATGGCGAGCAGTTCCTTGAGCGCAGCAAGGAACTCATGGCCGACCTGGAACAGCTGCAAGCCATGTTCCAGCCTGCCGCCAGCGGGCTGCGAGGCAGTCTGCGCATCGATATGCCCAACTCTCTGGCCCGGGATGTCGTCATTCCGAAACTGCCCGAATTCCTCTCGGCCCACCCTTTGCTGGAAGTAGGCATCAGCACCAGCGACCGCCGCGTGGATGTGGTGCAGGAAGGCTTTGACTGTGTGGTGCGCATTGGCCCGCTGGCAGATACCGACCTGATCGCCCGCACCATCGGTGCAATGGAGATGTGCAATCTGGCCAGTCCCGCCTATCTGGAGCGCCACGGCACGCCCGCAACACTGGCCGATCTGTCACGGCACTGCATCATTCACTATGCGAACCAGCTCGGTCGGCATGGCGCGGGCTGGGAGTACCAGCGCGGCAAGGAGATCGCTCTACATCCCGTGCGCAGCGCCCTGGTGGTCAACGGTACGGATGCCTACCAGGCAGCCTGCCTTGCCGGTCTTGGCATGATTCAGGCACCCGTCCGGGGTGCGCGCCATCTGCTGGATCAGGGCCTGCTGGTCGAGGTCATGCCCGACTTCAGGGCGGCGCCCATGCCGGTGTCCCTGCTGTACCCGCATCGCAGGCATATCGCGCCACGGGTCACCGCCTTCCTGAACTGGATCACCGAGGTGCTGGCGCCCCATCTGACAGGCATGGACCGCTCTTGATGCCAGTCCCCGGGACAGGCATGCTTGATGTACATAATCCGGCGATGACTTCCATTCGAGCTTCCCGCCCCGACGAAGGGGCACGAGCGATCGAGATCTGGCGCCAGGCCGTTGATGCCACGCATGACTTTCTGAGCCCGCAGGATCGCTTCGAGATTGATGAGATGGTGTGCGGATTTCTGCCACACGCCCCGCTGTGGTTCGCCGTCGACGAGCAGGACCATCCCCTGGCCTTCATGCTCATGGACCAGGGCCATATGGAAGCGCTGTTTGTGGACCCCGCTTTCAGACACCGGGGCCTCGGTGCGGCGCTGGTGCGGCACGGTCTGGCACTGCATCCCGAGATGAGCACCGATGTGAACGAGCAGAATGCGCAGGCAGTAGACTTTTACGAGCGCCTGGGCTTCAAGCGCACGGGCCGCTCCCCGCATGACGGACAAGGCCGCGCCTACCCGATCGTCCATCTCAAATACGCCAATCCCTGAATGGCCGGCCTGGCTGGACTACGCGCGTCGACCCGGCACGGATCGCAATATTCAGCGCTTCAAATGCTATCCAAATAAGAGCATATTGCGCCTGTCTTTTATTGATCATGACCATAAAGCATTCGAAGTTCGAATGCAGTCAAGCGCAAGCAGCTTCTGAATACAGAGCATCAACAGCCTTCGGCAGCTGCTGTGTTGCAGCGCCGGCGCCATGGCTTCTCCGGCTCCGGGGCAAGCGCCGCACGCCACACCGCAGGCTTGCCATAGACCGAGCAAAGAGATGCGAGATCAGCGCTGCGCCTGCGCAGCAGAATCTGCTTGCCTAGAATCGACGACTGTGTCGAAAGAACCGTCATGGCCCGCGCCGTGGCCATGAAAGGCTTTCATTCTTGCAACCGACGGTGTTGAAGATGAGCAAGCCTTTCATATCCCTGTGCCCGGAAATCACGCGGGCCAATGCACTGAATCTGATGGACTGGCTGAGCGACGAAGACGTCGTGCGCCACCTCAGCGATTCGCGTCATGTCTCGCGCCACATAGAGCAGCTCATCGACCGGGTTCAGCTGCCCATACTCACCCATCTCTTCAATCAGGGCGGCCGCTTCTTCATGGCCTACGACCGCGACGACCTGCCCGTTGGCTTCGTGCGCCTGATCCGCAATGGACCGGACTGCGAAATCGTGCTGGTCATCGGCAAGCGCGACCACTGGGGGCGCAAGCTCGGCGCCAGCGCCTTGCACGAGGGCATGAAGCTGGCCTTTTTCGACATGCGTGCCGAAAGACTGCTTGCGAGGATCCATGCCGACAACACGCGCTCGCTCAAGGCCTTTGCGCACAACGGCTTTGTGCTGGAGAGTGAAACGCCCGCACTCAAGTCCTATGCGATGACGGCGCAGCGCTACCTCCAGCGCTTGCGCGCCGGGCTGCCGGGAGCGGCGGGCGGCATTTGCATCACCGCCGTGGATCAGGCACGCATCAGAGATCTGCTCGCCCTGGAATGGGAGTCGCAAGCGGTCGATCTGGAGCATGAAATCGAGCGTGCCGCCGTCGTCGATGCCCGGCAGGTGCAGGGTAATGTGGTCACGATGAACTCCAAAGCCTTGCTGCGCCTCGATGAGGTGGCCGTCGAAGTGGCCCTGGTCTATCCCGAGGATGCCGATGACAGTGCAGGAAGGCTCTCGGTTTTCTCGGGCGTGGGCACGGCCATTCTGGGCTGTCGGGAAGGAGACCGCATCGACTGGCGGATTCTCGATCGCACCTGCCATATCCGGATCGAGAAAGTGCTCTACCAGCCCGAAGCAGCCGGGCACTTCCATCTGTAAGCCGGCTCAGGCTGGGGGCATTCGCTGCACCGCCTTGAACAACAAAATCAATAGCATCTCCCGCTTTATATCAATGGATTTCAGATTCAAAGAGTCTTGTAATCCTTTTAAATCATGCGAAGACTGCTTCCATATCAGAAGCAGTCAAGCGCCTGACTCTCATCAGACGGCGGCGTGAATATTCTTCTCGCCAAACAAGGCGCGCATGCTCACCACCTTGCCCGCGCCATTGAAGCGAAAGTGATCGATGGGCGCAATCACGGTCTTGCGGCCCTGATACTCGAAACTGACGGTGAAAGCGAAGGCCGCCTCGTCGGCAACCGCGCGCACCTCCTGCGTCAGCTCCACCGCTAGCGGCAGCTTGAGCGAGTTGGCGTAAAACGCACGAATCGCAGCCGTGCCGCACCTGGGTTCGGAGCCCACGGGGTCTTCCACCGTGGCGTCATCGGCAAACAGCGCGACGATGCCGTCCAGATCGCCGGCGTTCAGCGCAGCCACATAGCGCTGCACAACCGCGGTCATATGTTCTGGGGTATTCATCTCAAATCATCCTTTTAGCAAGCGCCGTTGAAAACCGGCAATGCCCAAACAAGGGACAGCAAGCAAAAAATCCGCCTTGCGGCGAGGCCATAGTCTCCCTCCCGCAGAGAGAGGAGGAAGACGCAGGGCCTGCCTCGGGGGAGGTCAGAACTGTGTCGGACGCATCACCGCATCAATGCCGCCATCAATGACAATCTGCGCGCCATGCACATAGCTTGCGGCCGGGCTCATCAAAAAGGCGATGACCGACGCCATCTCGGACGGCTCGGCTCGGCGGCCCATGGGAGGCACGAACTTGGCAATGGATTCGCCATAGCGCGGATCCTGCAGACCCGCCTGCAGCAAGGGAGTCTCGGTCGCGCCGGGGGCGATGGTGTTCAGGCGCACGCCGGCCTCGCCCCAGGCGGCGGTGCGTTTGCGCACAGCCACCGTCAAGGCATTCTTGCTGCCCGCATAGGCCAGATTGCCGCCCTGCTCTCCCGCTTGTTCGACAATGGCACGGGCCTTGGCTTCCTCGCCGGCCTCCAGTGCCGGTGCCAGTGGGTTCTTGTCAAAAGCCAGATGCGCGGAAGCCACGGACGAGATGACGACGGCTGCGGGCTGCCGGCCCTGTTTCAGCAGCGGCAGAAAAGCATCCATCAGCTCGGTCGCGCCAAAATAATTGACCGAAACCACATTGCCGAGCACCTTGGTCTGCGGTCCCAGGCCGGCGCACAGCACCAGGCCGTCCATGCCCTTGCTGCACTTCGCCAGTACATCGGCAATCGCCTGCTTTCGACCTTCGGCCGTCGAGAGATCGGCAATCACTTCCGCATCGCGTATATCGATGCCAACGATCTGGTGGCCGGCCGCTTCCAGGACCTTGCGCGTAGCGGCACCAATGCCGGTGGCGCAGCCGCTCATCACGATGATGGACATGTCTTGTTTCCTTTTGTCTGTGTGGTGATGGCGCACATCTAAGCCCATCATGAAAACTCAGACTACATGCAAACGGACGATGTAATTCCCCTAGGGAAAATTTACCGTGGCCCTTCCTACACTGGCACAACATCTGCGCGTGAGGAAATTCAGCCATGTACCCCCATCTCTTCCAGCCCATCACCATCGGCCATATCACCCTCAAGAACCGGATTCTGATGGGCTCCATGCATACCGGGCTGGAGGATCAGGCGCAGGGTTTTGAAAAGCTGGCGGTCTTCTACACCGAGCGTGCCCGGGAGGGGCTGCAGCTCATGGTCACCGGGGGCTTTGGCGTCAACGAGTACGCACTGGGAATGCCCGAGCATGCCGAGTTCTCCACGCTGTGCACGCCAGAGCAGGCGGCCCGGCACCGCCTCATCACCGACGCCGTGCATGCCGAAGGCAGCCATATCCTCATGCAGGTACTGCATGTGGGCCGCTACGATCACGGCAGCGGCGGCGTCTCGCCCAGCAGCGTGCTCTCCAGGCTCAGCAACCGCAGCTCGCGCGAACTCAGCGCGACCCAGATCGAGCAGATCATTGCCGACTATGTGCGCTGCGCCTGCCTGGCCCGCGAAGCCGGCTATGACGGCGTGGAAGTCATGGGCGGCGAGGGCTATCTGATCAACCAGTTTCTGGCGCCGCTGACCAACTTCCGCACCGACGAATGGGGCGGCGATGCCACTGGGCGCAGCCGCTTTGCGCTGCGCATCGTGCAGGGCATACGCGCGGCTGTGCCCGAGAACTTCGTCATCAGCTTTCGCCTGTCTCTGATGGACCTGGTCGAGCATGGCAGCCACTGGAAGGAAGTGCTGGACCTGGCCCGCCAGCTGGAAGCCGCTGGCGTGAACCTGTTCAACACCAGCGTGGGTTGGCATGAGGCGCGCATTCCCACCATCGCCATGATGGTGCCACGCGCTGCATTCAGCTGGGCTGCCGAGCAACTCAGGCAGGCAGTCAGTGTCCCCGTCGCAGCCAGCAACCGCATCAACACCCCCGAAGTGGCCGATGACCTGATTGCCCAGGGTCATGCCGACATGGTGGCCATGGCTCGCCCCTTTCTGGCCGACCCGGCCTTTGTGCGCAAGGCGCAGGCGGGCCAGAGCAGCGCCATCAACACCTGCATTGCCTGCAATCAGTCCTGTCTGGATCGCATCTTCACGCGCCAGCAGGTCAGCTGCCTGGTCAACCCCAGAGCCT
This sequence comes from Comamonas sp. NyZ500, assembly GCF_016772095.1. Lineage (NCBI taxonomy): Bacteria > Pseudomonadati > Pseudomonadota > Betaproteobacteria > Burkholderiales > Comamonadaceae > Comamonas > Comamonas sp. NyZ500. The sequence goes on from NZ_JAEIJE010000008.1 coordinate 138,179, forward strand.
GCCGCGAATGGGAATGGCCGCAGGAAAAAGCCGCAGTTCCGCGCAAGATCGCCGTACTCGGTGCTGGACCTGCAGGACTGGCCTGCGCGCGCGAGGCGGCCGACCGAGGCCACAAGGTGACGCTGTTCGAGCCCGGCATCCGCATCGGCGGCCAGTTCTTTCTGGCGCAGAAGGTGCCCGGCAAGCAGGAGCTGGGCGAGACGCTGCGCTACTTCGAGCATGAAATCCAGCGCCTGGGCATAGAACTGCGACTCAACACCACACCGGACATCGACACCCTGAGCGTCTTTGATCACGTGGTCGTGGCCACGGGAGTGACACCGCGACGCAGCGGCATTGAGGGCGAGAACAGCTCCAAGGTGGTGGACTATATCGAGGCCTTGCGCAGCCCCCGCTTTGTCGGTGAACGCGTGGCCATCGTGGGCGCGGGGCCGCTGGGCTTTGACATGGCCGAATTGCTGGCCCATCACAAGGCCGACGACGGCAGCGTGGCCGCCTTTGACCGCGAATGGGGTATCGACCCCGAACGCGAGCAACGCGGCGGCATCAAGGCCAGCGAGAAAGCCGATTCGCCGCGTCAGATCTGGCTGCTTCAGCGCAGCAAGGCGGCCATGGGCAGCAGCCTGCCAACCACCACGGGCTGGATTCGCCGCGCCCGGCTCAAGAACAAAAGCGCACGCATGTTCAACGATGTGGAGTACATCCACATCGACGACAACGGCCTGCACCTGCGCATACGCGGCGAGCAGCGCTGCCTGAGCGTGGACAACATCGTGGTCTGCGCCGGCCAGGAATCACATGACCCCTGGTCATCAAGACTTCAAGCACAAAACATTGCGCACACAGTGATTGGGGGCGCGCGCAATGCCCACAAAATTGATGCAGCGCGCGCCATCGAAGAAGGGGCCGAACTCGGCCGAAAACTATAGGAGACAGCGAAACAAAATGAGCAATCCCCACGCATCAATGCTGGAGCCGGGCCGTATCGGCACCATGGAGCTGAAGAACCGCATCATCATGGCCCCCATGGGCGAGAACTATGGCGGCACCGACGGTATCTGCGGCGAACGCGCCCAGGACTATTACGAAGAGCGTGCCAAGGGCGGCACCGGCCTCATCATCATGGGCACGGCCGCCATCTCCTGGCCCACCGGCACCAGCGAGCCGCACCAACTGGGCATCTCCAACGACAGCTTCATCCCCGGTCTGGCTGAAGTCACGCGCCGCGTTCACTCGCACGGCGGCAAAGTCGCCATCCAGATCAATCACAGCGGCAAGGTCGCTGCCAATGACCGCACCCACGGGCGCGAAATGTGGGTGTCCTCGATTCCGCCCGACGGCCCTGTGGCCGAAGCCATGCGCACCGTCACGCCCAAGGAGTTCTCGACCTTTGTGGGGGTTGGCCCCTACCCCGACCGCTACCGCGTGATGGACAAGGCCGATATTGCACAGATGGTGGAATGGTTTGCTGCGGCCGCCCTGCGCGCCAAGCAGGCCAACTTCGATGCTGTGGAAGTGCACTGCGCGCACAACTACATGATCGCCAACTTCCTCTCTCCCTTTTTCAACAGCCGTGTCGATGAATACGGCGGCAGCTATGAAAACCGCAGCCGCCTGCTGCGCGAGGTGCTGACTGCCGTGCGCGAGCGCGTGGGCGCTGACTACCCCATCTGGGTGCGCATCGACGCAGAAGAAATGCACACGCCCGGCGGCATCACCATGGACGAGGCGCTCAAGACCGCCAAGCTCTGCGAAGAGCTGGGCGTGGATGCCATCAACGTCTCGGCCTATGCGCGCCTGCCCACAGGCACGGCCTTCACCGATGCACCGATTCCGCAAAAGCAGAATGCCTATCGCGAATTTGCCACCGGCATCAAAAAGGCCGTCGGCATTCCCATCATCTCGGCCGGCCGCTGGGAGCTGGATGCCGCCGCCGCCGCCATCAGCAATGGCGAGATTGACTTTGTGGCCATGGGCCGCAAGCTGCTGGCCGACCCCGACCTGGCCAACAAACTGCAAGCCAACGCCGCCCAGAGCGTGCGCCCCTGCATTTATTGCTATGCCTGCGTAAGCGAGATTTTCATCAACAAGGGCATCAAGTGCGCGGTCAACGCACAGACCGGCCACGAGGCGACCAAGACCATCACCTTTGCCGAAAAGCCCAAGCATGTACTGATCGTCGGTGGCGGCCCTTCGGGTATGGAAGCCGCCCGCGTCGCCGCCCTGCGCGGCCATCGCGTGACGCTGGTCGAGCGCAGCGACCGCCTGGGCGGCACGCTGTTCTTTGCCGCACTGGCCTATCCCGAGAACGGCCGCCTGCTCGACTATCTGGTGCGGCAGATGGACCACCCGAACATCCAGCTACGTTTGAACACCACGGTCGATGCCGGGCTGCTGGCCGAGCTGCAGCCTGACGAAATTCTGGTGGGCACCGGCGCCAGGCGTGCCGCGCCCGCCATCGAAGGCGCGCAGCAAAGCCATGTCTGGAGCGGCGACGAACTGCGCCGTCTGATGACGGGCGATCGCGCCGAAGAAATTGCCAGGGCCAAGCTGAATCTGGCCGAGCGCGCGCTGTTCAAGGCCGGCGGCATGTTCAAGGTGACGGACAGCACGGCAGCGATCCAGAACCTGTCCAAGCTGTGGATGCCCCTGGGCAAGCGCGTGGTCATCATCGGCGCAGGCCTGGTCGGCCTGGAACTGGCCGAGTTCCTGCTCGATCGCGGCCGCGAAGTCACCGTGCTGGACCCCGGCACCCATCCCGGTACCGAACTGGCCATCGTGCGCCGCTGGCGCGTGTACGACGCCGTGAAGAAGCACGGCAAGCTGCTGATGCAGTCCAACGTCACGCGCATCGAGCGCAAGGAAGTCGTCTGGACGGACAAAAAAGGCGAGGAATACCGCACGCCAGCCGACTCCGTGGTGCTGGCCATTGGAGCCGAGGCCGACTCCGCCGTTGCCGACCAGCTGCAATCCCTTACCCGGACTCCCGTGCGCCGCATCGGCGACTGCCAGGATCTGGGCTATATCGAGGGCGCCATGCATTCAGGCCATCAGGCCGGGCGCGAAGTCTGAAGATACTCCTTGATAGCTGAAACCGCCTGCGTGCATGGAGCGCGCAGGCGGTTTTCCATTGGCATCACAGTATTTCGGCAGCACCAGGCCCTTTGCCGATTGCCTGCATGCAGCCAGCCGGAGCGAGGGGCTTCATCTGGTCGGAAGCGGGTTTTCGCAACTGAAGCAAAATAGGCTCGAACCTGCCTCTCACTTTTGCTCCACCAAGGATTGACTGTCCCGATGCCTACGCCTGAGCGCTTCGTTGCGGATGTCCTCCAAAATATCAACAATCGTACGATTCTTGAACGCTGGGATGATTTGAATCTTCCAGACGGCTGGCTTGTTGCAGGCTGCTTATTTCAGACAGTTTGGAATGTGCAGGCGAAGCGGAATCCAGAGGATTCCATCAAAGACTACGATCTCTTCTACTTTGATCCATCGAGCACCACTGACGGTGCGGAGCAGAAGATGCAAGCACATGCCGATCGCGTTTTACGCGACCTTGGCATCAGGATTGAAGTCACGAACCAAGCTCGGGTTCACCTTTGGTACGAGTCATATTTCGGTCGCCCATATGAGGCACTGCGAAGCTCTTGCGAGGGAATAGACCGGTTCCTGATCCCAGCTACCTGCGTGGGTCTTCGCCCAGGCGGCCTCTATGCACCGAACAGCCTGGATCTGATCTATGACGGAGTTTTGGCACTCAATCCATTGACGCCGCATCGTGAGCTTTTCCAACAGAAGGCCGAGTCTTACCAAGCGCGTTGGCCATGGCTGCGAATCGTTGCCCAGGGTCATCAGCCTCAGAGAATTGATGCACGCTGATGTGTGCATGCATGTCCGCCCTGGGTCGTGCCGGGACGGTGGCCTAGCGGCCACGAGCAGACCTTACACTTCGGTGCAGACCGTTCAATTTACTCACGGCTCGTACTATGAAAAGTCTTTCCCATGTCTAAAAGTGACGCTGCAACAACTGTCGTAGTAAGAGAAGTCCAACCACATGACTTTGAAGCCTGGCTTTCGCTCTGGGATGGCTATAACGCTTTCTATGGAAGGTCCGGAGCTACCGGACTGGCGAAGGAAATTACCCAAAAGACCTGGGAGCGATTCTTCAATCCCATCGAACCTGTATTTGCGCTGGTCGCTGAAGATGCAGGAGAAGTGGTTGGCCTAGCTCATTACATATTTCACCGTAGTACTACGAGACTTGGTCCGGTCTGCTATCTGCAGGATCTTTTCACGGCCCCGAAAAGGCGTCAGCTTGGAGTTGGCAAGGCCCTGATCAGCAAGGTCTATAAGCAAGCAATACTGGCTGGCTCAAATCGCGTCTATTGGCAAACACAAGCAACCAATGAAGCCGGCCGAGCGCTCTACGACAAATTAGCCAAGCATAGCGGTTTCATCGTGTATAGCCATGAACTGTAGTCTCTCACTCCAGATGGACGAATGAGGTTCGTCAATTGATGGCGGCTTTGGGTTGACTCGATGCTCGAATGCAGCCGCTGCTTTCAGCCAGGACGGTCTTGCCCAATGCCGGTCTCCGCATCGACCTGGTCAGGGCAGGCATGGCCCACAGCGCCCAAGCTTGAGATAGACCCAGCCTCACAAACTGTATAAAGAAACAGTAGACTTTGGACTTGATAGCTCCAGGAAAAGTCCAGACATGCCAGCAGAACTCGAACCAGAAGACGTCTCCATCTTCGAAGACCGCCTTTGGCACCACAAGGGCTGGGAAGCCCGCGTCATCAAGAATGAAGACGACGATGGCTGGGCAGTGTCAATGACCCAAGACGGTCAGGCGGAACCAGCTCTGGTCGGCCCATGGACCATGGGGCGCGACAAGAAGAATCCCAAGCCTCTTGACGTGTCGGCCTTCAACACGCTGGTAAAGACTGCCAGCGAAGTGATACGTCGCCATGAGCAGCACCAGGCAGCGCTGTTGCACAAGGCCATACAGATTGAAGTGCGCGGATTGCGCGTGACGGTGGCTCTCGATATTGAGCCCGATGAGGACAATCCCACGGCGACTCTCACTGCCACTGCAGCGGACGGCAGTGAATTGGCCAAGGTACGAGTCCGGCCGGACCATAGTCTCACCCGTGCTTCTGCACAGCGCTGGGCAGACGCAGGCTACCCGCGTGAGAGCGAGGACTGAACCTCTGGACAAGACCCTTGCTCAGAAGTCGGGGGCCCTTTCAGGGCGACCAATGTCCGTAGCATGGCCTTGGCTGCTTGCGGAAGCTGGCTTGAGCACCGGAAGAAAGTAATGCCGGAGAAATTGAGCACACCACCCAGCCGACCTTCCCAGGCATGCCCGACACTCCGGAGCCCCGGTCAAGGAGCTGCATTGAGCAGTTGAAGCCACAGCCGTCAGCGGACATTGGATACCGCACCACACCTTCGGATTGCATGAGTTAGCTCGAAAATCAGCCAGATGCCCAACCTCGACCTGTTTGATATCCATCTCCACCGCTGGAGTGCGAAGGCGGCTGGTGACCCCTTCACAACTCATACAAGTGACCTTCTGCCAGTCATCCTTGCAAGGAACTGGGCAGATCTTCCTGCGATGATCAAGATCACGCGAAACCTTGACGAGCGCATCGGCGGCAGAGTGCTTCAATGGTGGGACGGCAATGGCGCAGCGCGAGTCTATGCTTGCGACCAAGATTCAGGAGCGCTGCTGATGGAGCGCGCAACCGGCTCCAAGCATTTGCTGCACATGGCTAGAGAAGGCGAAGATGATGCAGCGACAAGCTGTATCTGCCACACCATCGAGCAACTGCATTCAAAGAGATCCTCCGCACCACCTGAAGAACTGCTGACGCTGACGGATTTTTTTAGGTCACTCGCATTCATGGCGCAGCAGGAAGGCGGCTTGATGGCCGAATGCGCAACGGCGGCAGCTGAGTTGCTGAATGAGCAGCGCGAGCCTGTCGTCCTGCATGGCGATGCGCACCATGGCAACATCCTCGATTTCGACAGACGTGGATGGCTGGCGATAGATCCAAAGCGCGTTACAGGTGAGCGGTACTACGACTACGTTAGCGTGCTGTGCAACCCCGACCTGGAGACTTGCACCGACCCGGGGCGCTTCGCGCGGCAGCTTGCAGTAGTCATCAATGTCACGGGGCTGGAACCCCAGCGTTTACTCAAATGGGTTATGGCTCACGCCGCTTTGTCGGCAGCCTGGTTCCTGGAGGACGGAGAGCGCACCAGGGCCAACAGGCAGCTGGCCGTTGCGCATCTCGCCCGACAGACACTGGGATGAGGCTTCCAGCTCTGCCGCCAAAAGGCCGGCTCTCGGACGCCCGGCCTCGGGTTCACGCACCGGACCGAGCGCGCAGCGCCGCTTCGAACCGGGCCAGCTCCTGCTGCAGCGTGCCGCGCTGCCTGAAGCGCAGCCCTGCCCGCTCATACCAGTTCTCGGCGTCCTCCAGATCGCCTTCCTGCAGATGCAGCAGTCCGTGCAGCCAGGCCGCGAGCAGGCCTTCATGTCGCTGCACGGCATCGTGCGCGGCATTCCATTGCCCGGCCCGCATCAGCGACAGAATGGCTTGCAGCTGCGCATTGACTTCGCTCATGGCAGGACTCCGTCGCGCTCAGGCCAGCAGCGCCTGCTGCACCAGGTGGCTGTCCACATACTGCTCCATGCTCGTGATCCTGCCCTCCTTGAGCCGGTACAGGTGAGCAAAGCCCGCCGTCATCGCCTTGCCCGTCTTGCGGTAGGTTCCCGAATAGACGCCGAAGGCTGCCACACGGTCGCCATCGGTCAGGTAGGTGTGGACCTTGGCGCTGTAGCCGTCCCACTCCGTCGCCAGCCGCTGGAACACGCCCGCGACAATCTGCTGCGGGCCGACATAAGTTCCTGCATAGGGAAAACCGGCTGCCTCTGTCCATCGGGCATCGGGCGCCAGTGCTGCCAGCAGATTCCTGCCGTTCTCTTCGGACGAACCTTCGTAGGTCGCGCGGATGATATCCAGATTGGTGGTCATGGTGTGCATCCCGGGCTTCAGCCCCATTTCATCTCACCCGTGGCCACCTTGGCGCCGATCTGCAGCGCGGCGGCCAGGCCGGCGTCAGGATAGCGCTTGTTCATGGCTGCGATCAGCGCGTCGCCATTGGCCGCCCTGGCCAGCTCCTGCTCGAAGGCCAGCAGGTACTCGCGGGTGTAGTTCACGGCCGAAACATCCAGCGCTCCATGGGCGCCCAGGTGGCCCGGAACGACCACGGCCGGATTGCGCGCAGCGATGGCTTCCAGGTTCTTTACCCAGGCCGCGCGAGAGGTTGCCGTCGGGGTATCGGCCGTCCACACATGCAACCCGGAGAAGATCAGCACGCCACCGAAGACTGCATTCAGCGAGGGGACCCACAGGTAGCGGCGGTTCTCCAGTCCTTGTGCCTTGACGATTTCGATGGTGTTGCCTTCCAGCATCAGTGCAGGGCCGTCATAGGCTTCAGGAAAGACGATGTCGGCGAGCTTCTGCGGACCGTTCTCCTTGAGCTGGGGCGCCCAGGTAACTATCTTCTTTTGCACGTTGGCGCGGATGGCGGCAATGGTGTCGGAGGCGGCCAGTACCCTGGCAGCAGGGAAGGCTGCCTTGATCGGGCCCAGGCTGAAGTAATAGTCCGGGTCGCTCTGGCTGACGTAGATGGTGGTCAGCTGCTTGCCAGATGCCTTGATGGCTTCGGCCACGGCACGGCCATCGGGCAGGGAAAAGCCGCCGTCGATGAGCATGGCCTCCCTGTCGCCCGAGAGCAGCACGGGCGCACGGAAAAAGCCCTTGTCGCCTGCGGGAAAGTGCTTCCATTGCAGCCTGGAATGGCCGCTCACAGCTGCGGCGCAACCAGCCAGGCCTGTGGCAATGCCGGCAGCGGCGGCGGTTTGAACAAAGTCTCGGCGATTCATCATGATGGTCCTTCAGTGAATTTCAAGAATGGCAGGGGTCAGACGCGAAAGGTTCAGGCCGCGCTGAGTTGCTCGGCAAAGGCCTGCGGATTGGAGTAAGCGGCACTGGAGTTCAGCAATTGGCGCTGGCCATTGGTTTCCAGGATGAAGCTTGGAACGCCACGCGCGCCAAGCTGGCTCTGCAGCGCCTTTGCGCCTTCGATGCGGGCGCGATTGGCAGCCAGCAGTTCGCCATCGGACCGGAGCAGGCTTGCAGCAGCCTGCTCCAGCCCCAGGGCCTGCAGAACTGCCATCAATGTGTCCGCTTGCGTGATGTCCTCGCCATTGACGTAGCGGGCATGCTGAATGGCCTCAAGGGCGTCAAGCTCACGCTCTGGGGTGCACAGACTGACAGCGCTCAGCGCCAGAGTGGCCGGTCCGCTGTCGAACAGTTGCTGACGATCCGACAGCACATGGCTGCGGTAGCGATCGCTAAAGCGCTGGCCCGTCAGGCGCTCGATGCGCTGATCGTTGCTCCAGGCATAGGCGGCAAAGCCATCGTCCATGAGACGTGCACCGGCGCCTGCGAAAAGGCCGCTGGGCAGCAGCCGCAGTTCGACCTCAGGCACTTTGCCCAGAGCCGCCACCGCTGCGGCGGCACCGTAGCACCAGCCGCACAGGGGGTCGAATACGTAATGCAGGGTCTTGGTCACCGAGGGCTCCGTTGCTTCAATACCGTGATCGTAGGAACAAAGCATTGACAGAAAAATCCTGATCGAATAGATAAACTGTATGTCAATGGCAAACAATTCAGAAGAATCCGTCGCCGGCAGGCTTGCCAATCTCAAGCGCCTGGCCTACTTCGCGGCCGTGGTGGAAACCGGCAGTTTCACGGCGGCCGCGGACCGGCTGGGCATCACCAAGGCCGTGGTCAGCCAGCAGGTCGCAAGGCTGGAGCGCGAATTCCACACAACGCTTCTGACCCGCACCACCCGCAAGGTCGTTCCCACCGATGCAGGCCGGATCTTTTATCAACGCTGCGCATCCATCCTCAAGGAAGCGGGCAATGCTTTCGACGAGCTGGGTGAAGTGGCGGCCGAGCCTTCGGGAACCTTGCGTCTGACCGCCCCGCTGGACTATGGCATCACGGCAGTGGTGCCAGCCATCACCGAGTTCACGCGGCACTATCCCCAATGCAAGGTGGACGCAGTGTTCAGCGACCAGCCGCTTGATCTGATGTCGGGGCAGGTCGAGCTGGCAATCCGCGTCGGCTGGCTTTCCCACTTGAATGTGCAGGCCCGCCAGATCGGGAGCTTCAGGCAATTGCTGGTCGCCGCTCCCTCATTGCGCCGGCAAGTGACGCAGCTCAAACAGCCACAGCACATCAGCGAGCTCCCCTTTGTCGCGAACACGGCCTTGCGTGAACCCTGCAACTGGAGCTTCTCACGCAGCGAGCTGGAGCGCCAGAGCGTGACGGTACACCCTGCGATCTCGCTCGATGCGACACTGGCCGTGCGCGAAGCCGTGCGTCATGGGGCGGGCTTGTCGGTACTGCCCGACTTCGCCGTGGCCGATGATTTGAAGAGCGGCGCGCTGATACAGGTGCTGCCCAGTTGGTCGCTGCCATCGGGGGGCGTTCATGCCGTGTTCCCGACTGCACGATTCCGACCGGCAAAGGTCAAAGCCTTCGTGGACCTGATGCAAGAGCAAATCCGCTCCAGGGCATGACCAGGGCAGGCCATCAGGCAGCTGACAAGCGGCTCGGGCGATGGCATGTTGAAGCCACATCGGACCACCACCACACAGCAGCCACGCCATCCGGGCAGCAGCTTGCAGACCTTGCAATTGCGCTTGACCGGGAACCCAGCGGCTCGATTCCTGCTGCGGATCAAGCTCAAGCGACATCGTCAGAGTGCATAGAAAAAGGGAGCCCAAGCTCCCCTTTTCCTGTGCGAGGCGGTCGCTCCCGCCTGAGCGATGCCATCAGACTCAGAAGTTGGGCGCCTCCACACCTCCGTCCACCCCCAGCACTTTGCCGGTCACCCAGCTCGATGCGGGGCTGGCCAGAAACAGCGCGGCACTGGCAATGTCTTCGGGCTGGCCCATGCGTGCCATGGGTGTGGTTTTTTCCATGCGCTCCTTGCGATCCGGCGTGAGAAACGGCGCCAGTGCATCGGTCATGATGGTGCCGGGCTCGATGGCGTTGATACGCACCCTGGGACCGAAGTCCTGCGCCAGGCAGCGTGTCATCTGGTTGAGAGCGGCCTTGGCCGCACCATAGGCGCTGAAGTACTTTTGCGAGTAGCGTGCCGCCGTTGACGAGATATTGACCACCGCTCCGCCGCCCGCAGCTTCCATGGCCGCAGCCGCCTTCTGGATCAGCGTGTATGCAGGCACCACATTGAAGGCCAGCATGTCGCCCACGGCCTTGCCCGTGACCTTGCGCGGGTCGTTGGGGCCGCCACCGCCCACATTGTTGATGAGCACATTGATCTTGCCCAGCTCCTCCACAGTGCGGACGATGAGCTTGTCCAGATCTTCTTCCTTGTTCACATCGCCCTGCACGGCAATGGCGCGGCGGCCCAGCGCTTCAATTTCGGCCTTGACGGCCTGCAGATCCGCCTCGGTGCGCGCAAACAGCGCCACATCGGCACCGGCCTTCGCCAGCGTGACAGCGCATGCACGACCGATACCCTTGCCCGCGCCGGTCACCACGGCCACCTTCCCCTCCAGCGAAAACTGGCGAAAAATCTCGTTCATGTCTCTTCCTATGATTGCGTTCAGACCCGCCCATGCTCTGTACGAAACGCTTTCAGGGCATCAGCCAAACGGACCATGGGACAAGCCCCATGGCCAGCCCCTGCAGCTTGCGTCAACACGCAAGAATTGAGCCCTTGAAATGGATAGCGCTGCACCAGGGCAGAGCCGCGAATCAGGCAAAGTCCAGATCAAGGACAGCGAGCCAGGGCCAAAGCGGCCCCGCCGCCCCGCAGCGAGGCTGTCGTCTTCCTCGGCGAAGCACAGCGGCTCAGGGAGTGACTGCGGCCTGCAGCATCTGTTCGAACTGCGGGTTGTAGGGCGGCAGCATGCCCCACTCGCGACGCGGGTCGTGGTTGCCGGCCTTGTAGACGGAGCGGGCATGGCTGAACTCGAGAAAACCCTCGCGGCCATGATAGTGGCCCATGCCCGAAGCGCCCACGCCGCCAAACGGCGCATCCTCCAGCGCCGGATGCATGACCACATCATTGATGGAGACACCGCCGGACAGCGTGTTGTCCAGCACCCAGTTCTGCTCCGTCTCGTCGCTGCCGAAGTAGTACAGGGCCAGCGGGCGCTCACCGGCATTGATCGCAGCCACGGCATCGCGGATGTTCTGGAAGCTGCGCAGCACCACGGCCGGGCCAAAGATCTCGTGCTGAGAGATTTCGGCTTCGGCTGGCGGGTTGACGACCAGCGCCAGCGGCAGGCGGCGGTCTGCGCCGGCTTGCGCGGCGCCGACCTCCAGCACGGTCAGACCGCGCGCCTTGGCATCATCGACATAGGCTTTCACACGTGCGTGGTGGCGCTCGTTGATCACGGGTGTCATGTCTGCGTTGCCTGTCACCGAGGGATACAGCGCCTGGTATTGCGAGGCAATGCCATCGGCCAGCGCCTGCAGGCGGGATTCATGGACCCAGACCACATCAGGTGACACGCAAAGCTGGCCGGAGTTGAGCGATTTGCCTACGGCGATGCGTTCGGCCGCATTGGCGATGTCGGCGGAATCGCCCACCAGCACGGGAGACTTGCCACCCAGCTCCAGCGTCACGGGCACCAGGTTTCTGGCGGCGGCAGCCATGATGAGCTTGCCCACGCTGGTGGAGCCCGTGAAGACCATATGGTTCCAGGGCTGCTCGGCAAACGCCGCAGCCACTTCGGGGCCTCCCTGCACCACGGCCAGCACCTGGGGATCAAAGCGCCTGGCCACGGCCTCGGCCAGCACCTGGGCCGTACGCGGCGCAATTTCGGAGGGCTTGAGCACGGCCCGGTTGCCCGCCGCGAACGCGCAGGCCAGCGGCGACAGCAAGGTGAACAGAGGTGCATTCCAGGTGCCGATGATGCCGATCACGCCCTTGGGCTGGTATTTGACCCAGGCCGTGGCGCCAAACATGTCAAAGGGTTTGACGCTGGGGCGTTCGGAGTCACCCAGCCAGTCCCTGAGGTGATCGCGTGCATGCTTGAGCGAGGAGAGCGAGCCAAGAATGTCATTGGCCAGCGAGAACACGGCGGGGCGGCCACCAAAGTCTTCGCCCATGGCCTGGCAAAGTTCCTCCTTGTGCTCCACCAGCATGTCGATGACTTGCTGAATGCGCTGCATGCGCACATCGGCGCTGACCGCAGCCTCTTCGATAAAGGCCTGTTTTTGCATGTCCAGCAGCTGGCGAATGCCGATGGACGAATTCGTCTGGGTCATTTTGTCTCCTCGATATTTCTCTTGAAAGCCATGAACGGAAGGCACATGCTCAGACCTCCGGATTTCGTGGTCGTCGTCCAAAAAGACGATGGCATAACCCTAGGCCCCTCGCACGATGCAGCGCATGCACACCCATCAAACCCCGCCTCCCGCCGTCAGCTGGCGCACTCATCTCAGCCTCGCCCTGCTGGCGCTGGTCTATATTTTCTCCTTCATTGACCGACAGGTTCTGTCTATTTTGCTGGAGCCCGTCAAACAGGAATTCGGCGCCTCCGATACCGAGATGGGTTTGCTCACGGGGCTGGCCTTCGGTCTGATCTATGCCATGCTGGGTGTGCCTGTGGGGCGTCTGGCCGACACCCGCAACCGCCGCAACATCGTGGCCCTGTGCTGCGGGATCTGGAGCCTTGCCACCGCTGCCTGCGGCGTGGCCACCCAGTACTGGCACATGCTGCTGGCCCGCATGAGCGTGGCCGTGGGCGAAGCCGGCGGCATGGCGCCCTCGGTGTCCATAGTCTCGGACCTGTATCCTCCCAAGATGCGTTCGTTTGCCATCAGTCTTTTCATGATGGGCCCCAACCTGGGAACGCTGCTGGGACTGGTCATAGGCGGCATGGTGGCCCAGCATTACGGCTGGCGCTCCGTGTTTCTCGCCTTCGGCATTCCGGGCGTGATTCTTGCGCTGCTGGTGTATTTCTTTGTCAAGGAACCGGCACGTGGCGCCTATGAAAGCATCAAGCCCGCAGCTCAAGACAGCGCTCCGCGCGAATCCATGTTTCGCCAGCTCAGGCGCCTGCTGGGCATGGCGTCGCTGCGCTATATCTGCATCGCCTGCGGCGTGGCCGGTATTGCAGGTTATGGCTACGGTGTCTGGGCGCCGAGCTTTTTCATGCGCATTCACGGCATGAGCATCTCTCACGCCGGCCTGGTGTTCGGCCTGGCCAGCGGCCTGGGTGCCGTGTTCGGCGCCATGTTCTGCGGCTGGCTCAGCGACAGATTGACCCAGCGCGACTCGCGCTGGCAGCTGCGTCTGGCCGCCATGGGCACCTTGTGCGCCGTGCCTGCAGGCGTCGCCGTGTTTTTCTGGCCTGTATCCGACTTCTGGACGGTTGCCGGCATCAAGGTCCCCTATGCCATGGCATTTGCCCTGCTGTTCGGCTTTTTTGCGAGCTGGTTTGCCACGCTCTCATACAGCGCCGTCAGCCAGATGGTGACTGCAGCCGAACGCAGCGTCGCCTCGGCACTTCTCAATCTTTTCATGACCTTGCTGGGCGTGGGCCTGGGTCCGCTGGTAACCGGCATTCTGTCGGACTACTTTGCCCGGACCCATGGCTCCGAAGGCCTGCGCTGGGCGCTGATGGGCGTGACCTCGCTTCTAGTCATCACTTCGCTTTTCTTCGCGTTGGCCATCCGCCCCTATAAGCAGCGCCTGCAGCAGTTGCAGATGAATGCCGCCTGATCATCAAAATTGGAGACTCTCATGAGCCGCCCCGTAGTTCTCATCACCGGTGCCAGCCGCGGCATTGGCGCTGCAACCGCCGTCTTCTTTGCCATCAAGGGATGGCGCGTGGCCATCACCGCCCGCACGCTGACCGAAGGTGCGCAGATGGAAAACCAGCTGCGCCTGCCCAACGGCCAGCTTCTGTCCGGCAGTCTGGAGTCCACAGCCAAGGCCATTGAGGCCGCTGGGGGCGAGGTGTTTCCGCATGTCATGGACCTGATGGACCTGAGCAGCCTGGACAAGGCCGCCGACGCCGTGCTGAAACGCTTTGGCCGTGTCGATCTGCTGATCAACAACGCCGTCTACCAAAACCGCGAGATCAACCACCTGATCCCCGAGATAACGGCCGAGTCGCTGCAGCGCTCCATGCTGGGCAATGTCATCGCTCCTTTCCATCTGGCTCAGCGCCTGCTGCCGGTCATGGCGGCACAAGGCGGCGGCCGCATCATCAATGTGTGCTCGGCTGCGGGCCAGTACAACCCGCCCGTGCCCGCCGACCAGGGCGGCTGGGGCTTTGCCTATGGAGCCTCCAAGGCCGCCATCGCGCGCCTGGCCGGATGCATCAACACCGAATACAAGCAGCAGAATGTGCGCGCCTTCAGCGTCAACCCCGGCGTGGTGAGCACCGAGGCCGTCAAGGCCACGCTGGGCGACGATGGCCTGCTGGCTCAGCGCTATGGTGCCTCCACCCCCGAAGAAATTGCGGCGGCACTGTTCTGGCTGGGCACTGAGAAAGACGCTCTGCCACTGGCCAAGAGTTACACCATGATTGACCTGCAACCACTTCACAAAGAGCGCGTGGCGGCGACCATGTGAGCAGCAGGTAAGCGTGCGCAAACACCCAACCAAGGGCAAACCCTGTGCGATTTGCGCCAGATCAAGGCCGCGCCTTCACTCGTCCAAACAGAGTATGCGCGGCGACGCCGCTTGCCAGAAGATTCATCCGTCCAAAACTAAATACGGAGACCTCTGCAATGGCAACCACGAAGGACTACCGCCTCGGTGAATTCACCTACCCACGTGGCTGGTTCATGATTTCCGAGGCCAAGGCGCTCGACACCCACAAGCCCGTGGCCGTGCGCTTCTTCGGCCAGGATTTCGCGCTGTACCGTGGCCGCGAAAGCGGCAAGGTCGTGCTGCTGGACGCTTACTGCCCCCATATGAAGACCCATCTGGCAGCGCCCAATGCCACCAGCTATGTGGTGATCGACGGCGGCGGCAGCAATGTGGAAGGCGACGGCATCCGCTGCCCCTACCACGGCTGGCGCTTCGGCTCGGACGGCAAGTGCAACCACATCCCCTATCACGACGGAGCCATTCCGGCCGCGGCCGCAGTCAAGAGCTGGAAGGTTGTCGAGCAGTACGGAGCCATCTGGGTCTGGTTCGATCCCGAAGGCGGCGAGCCCGACTACGATCTGCCCACTTTTGGCGACTGGCATGACGAGACCTATGTCAACGGCCAGTGGGATTACCTGGGCGAGCTGAACCAGCACCCCATGGAGGTCGTGGACAATATTGCCGACTATGGTCATCTGAGCCCCATCCACGGCTCCACCGTGGCGCGCTTCGAGAATGAGTTCAAGGGCCACAACGCCATCCAGCGCCAGTGCGGCGGTCACCGCACCCTGGTGGGCGAAGGCGGCGCCAGCGCCGATCTGCACACCGACACCTGGTACCACGGCCCCTCCATCCTGGTCGCCAAGGTCAGCGGCATGTTCAACTCCTTCATGATGATCATGCACACCCCCATCGAGGACGGCAGGATCAAGGTCTGGCACAACCTGCTGGTCAAGACTGCACACGGCGGCCTGCCCACCAAGGCGGACGAAATCGCGGCCAAACAGTACCAGGAGGCCAGCCGCCTGGCCTTTGCCCAGGACTTCGAAGTCTGGTCTCAGAAGGCGCCCTGCCTGAACCCGCTGTTCATCCCCAGCGACGGTGCCTTCCTCAAGGCCCGCATCTGGTACAAGCAGTTCTACAACCCCCGCGCCAAGGTGGCCGAGTATCTGGACCAGTGCGAAGGCAGGTACATTCCTCGCGGAATGGTGGCCTATACCCAGGAAGCCGAGGAAGCGACGGCCTGATCCCGAGAATCTCCAAGGCCAAAGGCCCATGCGCTTGCATGGGCCTTTTTTGTCGGGGTGAAGGTCTGCCCTATAAAACCATAGCTTCCAGCGCTTTATCTCCATGAAATTTCAATACAAAACATATTGAAATCCTTATTCATAAAGCGCAAGCAGCTACTATCTTTTCAAGTCCTCAAGGTCTGGCATGCGTCACCTCAGTCAGCATGAAGACATGCTCGCCCCAGCCGAACTCGCCGTCCTGCGCACGGGCCGAGACATCGAGTGAAGCCGCTGCAGCCTGCGCCTGCTCCACCGAGTCAAACCACCACTCGACCACATGGCGGTAGCCGTAGCCGGAAGGAGGCTGCTCATCAATGGTGTTGCAGACAATGCGGCTGGCCAGGCCCAGAGCAGGGCTTTGCCACTGCGGTGGACAAATCTCCGGCAAGGCCGCAGCCTCGCGCCAGACGTCGCTGCGCTGCAAAAATCCGATCAGCATGACTTGTTTGTGCTGCGGCAAGACATCTGCGCACAGGCTGCCACGCAACACCTGCTGACGGCATAGCAGCGAGAAATTGCGAACATAGTCGGCAAACACGCGTGGCTCGTCGGGGCGCATGATGGCCAGGGTTTCGGGGTCGCTCCAGATCGCAGAGCCTGCTTCGCGCTCGGCCAGCACCATGAGGTTGACGCCGTCATAGTCCTTGCTCAGCTCTGCGGCATCTGCCTGTAGATGGCGTGAGCACTGGGCCACGGCCTTGACGCGCTGGCCCACGTTGCGGCACTGGCGGCCCAGCGCGGAATGCTCGCGCCAGGCCTGCGCAAACTCCTCTGGGCGCAGCGCCGGGTTGCGCCGCGCCAGATAGATCATCTTCCAGACGACGCAAGAATCCTTCTCTGTCACTTTTTCCTCCGCCTTCATGCGGCAACTACCACGGGCGCGTGGGCCTTGCGATAGGCGCCGGGGTAATGCTGCAGAGCACGGTAAAACGCCCATACCGCGGGCAGCAGCGTGCACATCATGATCGCCATGGCATAGCGCAGGCCTTCGCCGGGCGCAACGGTGTTGAGCACATCACTGAGCCAGCCCGCCACGATAGGCCCCACTCCGTTGCCCAGCAGGGCTCCGGCCATCAGCACCATGGCGCTGGCCGTGGCTCGCCGCTCGGTCGGCACGACCAGGCTCAGGGCTGCGTAGGTGGCCGGAGCCCACCAGGATGTGAAGAACGAATAAATCAACATGCAGGCCATGGACAGCATGAACATGTCCGAGCCCACCAGCAGATAGCCGAAACCCAGCACCATGGCCAGGCTGGTGCCGATCACGGGGATGCGAATCTGCCAGCGCACATCGCTGCGCGCCAGCCGGTCCGTCAACCAGCCAGAAAAGAGGCTGCCCGAGACCGAGAGCACAGCGGCCCCTGCAGAAATCGTCCCCGCCTGTTTGAGACTGAGATCGAAACGCCGCGCAAGCAAGGCCACATTCCAGGCACCGATCGAGATTCCCGCGATCAGGACGCAAGCAGCGCCCACGATTAGAAATCGGGTCACGGGCTCTTTCCATATCAAGGCGACGGCAGATTTGGCCTGCTGCCCGCCGTCCTGCGGCTCGGAGATCACCTGCGCGATGGTACGAACGGGTTCGCTGATGCTCAGGCGCAGCACCAGGGACAAGACCATGATGGCCACACCGATGATGACCATGGTCACACGCCACCCCCACCACTCGGCAAACAACGGCCCCAGAAGCAAGGCCAGCAAGGCGCCCATCGCATTGCCGACACCAAAGACGCTCATGGCACGCGAGCGCTCATGGGGCTTGTACAGATCGGCCAGTATGGACATGGACGCAGCGCCGCCACCGGCATCCCCCAATGCGGCACCGGCGCGCGATGCAGTCAGTCCACCCGAACCAGTGGCCAGCGCGCCCAGCGCCGCCACGCTGCCACCAACGCCACGGCACCAGGCAATCAGGCTGCGGCGCTCTTGTCTGTCAGCCAGTCGTCCCAGAGGAATGCCCAGCACTGCGAACGTCAGCGCAAAACCGAGTCCGGTGATCAGGCCGATCTGCAAGTCCGAGAAGCCGAACTCCTGCTTGATGGGCTGCAGCAGCACAGCCAGGATCTGCCGGTCCATGAAGGTCAGAGCAGACAGGGCCGTCAGCAGCACCAGCACATACACTCTGGATGAGCTTTGATGATTTTTGTTTGTCATTGTTTTCTTGGTTTTTTGCATCACGTCATGGCTCTCGTCGCTGCTCACGCCTCAGCAGCGCTGTCTGCCCTCGGGCGCAAGGAGCGCGAGAGCAGGTCTTTGCGCACGTCTCGCATCGCGGCCGCATCCATGTCGAGTCCGATGGCGCCGCCTTGAGCATCGTGGTCATGAGCAGCCGCCCTCACATCGTCCCAACGGACGATTCCCTAACCCTGATTGGCCTTGGGTGCGGATTGCCTCTTAATGGAATGCGGCTGCGGGCTCGACCGCACACCAGAACCTCAAGGAGACTGACACATGCAGCAATTCGACTTGCTGATCCGCAACGGCCGCATCGTGGACGGCACCGGCGCCCCCGCTTACCGCGCAGACCTCGGCTTGCGCAACGGGCGCATCGCCGCCATCGGCCAGGACCTGGGCATCGCCGCGCAGCAAATCGATGCCGACGGATTGCTGGTGACGCCGGGCTTTGTGGATGTGCATACCCACTTTGACGGTCAGGCGACCTGGGATGAAAGGCTTTGGCCAAGCTCCCAGCAGGGCGTGACCACCGCAGTGATTGGCAACTGCGGCGTGGGATTTGCCCCCTGCCGGCCCGAGGACCGCGACACGCTGATTGCGCTCATGGAGGGCGTGGAAGACATCCCCGACACCGCGCTGCATGAAGGCCTGCCCTGGAACTGGGAAAGCTTTCCTGAGTATCTGCAAGCCTTGGCAGGGCGGCGCTACGACATCGATATTGCAGCCCTGCTGCCTCACGGTCCGCTGCGCGTCTATGCCATGGGCGAGCGCGCCATACGGCGCGAGCAGGCCAATGCCGAGGACATCGGCACCATGCAGGAGCTGATCAAGCAAGGTCTGGCCGCCGGAGCCGTTGGTCTGTCAACCTCGCGCACCATGGCCCACCGCTCCAAGTCGGGTGACTTCACCCCCATGTACCAGGCCGTGAGCGAGGAGTTGCTGGAGCTGGGACTCTCGCTCAAGAGCTATCCGAACAGCGTCTTCCAGATGATCTCGGACTTCGAGCACGTCGAGGACGAATTCGGCATTCTCACCCGCGTCAGTCAGAACACGGGCTGCGCCGGCACGCTCACCGTGCTTCAGTATCCGCACCGCCCGCAGCTGCACCGAGAGCTGCTACAGCATATTGAAACAGCCAATGCCGGCGGGCTGCGCATCATGGGCCAGGTGCTCAACCGCCCTGTGGGCGTACTCATGGGGTTTGAATGCAGCCTGAACCCCTTTTCCTGCAAGCCCAGCTATGAAGCGCTGGCGCAGCTCAGTCCGGCAGAACGCATCAAAGAGCTGTCCCGACCAGGCACGCGCAACGCCATCCTCGGCGAGAAGGACCGCAATCCCCATTTGTTCATGGAGTACTTCGGCCAGAACTTTGCGGGCATGTACCCCTGGAGCGGCCAAGAGCCCAACTATCTGCCGCAAGAAGGCGATTCGGTTCAGGCTCTGGCCGACGCGGCCGGCCAGCCACCGCTGGATTGGATGTATGACTTCATGCTGGGCAATGAGGGCCAGGCGCTGGTCTATCTGCCCATGGCCAATTATCTGGACCATGACTGCAGCGCCCTGCACGAACTGCTCGGCCATCCCCACACCGTACCCGCCCTGGGCGATGGCGGCGCCCATGTGGGCACCATCTGCGACGGCAGCGCCACGACCTTTCTGCTCACAGAATGGGGGCGCGAGCGCGGCCTGTTCAGCATCGAGCAGGCCGTCCATATGCTGACGCAGCGGCCGGCTTCACTCTACGGCTTTGCCGACCGAGGAGTCCTGCAGGTCGGCAAACTGGCGGATCTCAACCTCATCGATCTGCAGGCGCTCAAAATTCTGCCGCCGCACATAGCTCGCGACCTGCCCGCCGGCGGCAAGCGCTTCCTGCAAGGCGCGCAGGGCTATCGCTACACCATCAAGTCCGGCCAGATCACCTACCGCGACAGCATGGCCACCGATGCATTGCCGGGCCGCTTGCTCAAGCGCAGCGAGCACAGGGCCAGCTGAGCGCTGACGATCCTCCCCACCAGGCCTCGAAGCAAGCCGGGCTCTTGAGGCCTGCGCTCGTTTTTCATCCCCCCTCATCCAAAAACGGACCCAATCCGCCAGGCCCGCCTGCTTGCGAGCAGCCATCCTCGCTGGCCTCCTTCGCAGAGATCGGGCGCCTGGACCAAGCACCTTGAGCAAATCGTGTTCACGCCATGCGGATGCCAGCGATATAGTGACCCCGTCATCTTCCACGTCCATGCCCCATGCATTTGCGCAAGTTCCGTATCCCGCTTCAGACCTGGCTCATGCTGCTGAGCTTTTGCGTCATGCCTTGCAACGCGCAGGAAGCTGCGGCCTGGGAAAAACAGGTCACGGGCCGCACTTCCATCACCAGGCTGGGCACGATTGACTACGAGGTGGGCTACAGCAGCGCAGGCTTTGACCATTTCTCTTCTGAAATCGTGGCCAGATGGAATGACGGGGGAGCGCAGGAGCAGACGCTGTACGAAGGCATTTACGACCGGCCGCCCGCCAAGGTCTGGGGGAACGGGCCCCATCTTTGCATTGCCATGCAGGCCTGCGCGCGCTATTCGGATCGCTGCAGCCGGTATGTGATTGCACACCGCTATGACACGCAAGCCAAAGCCTTTGTGGCGCTGAAGTCCGAGAAGACTGCGCGCCGGATCTGCGCTGCGCCACGCTGAAGATAAAAAAAGAAGGAGGCCGGGGCCTCCTTTAAATCCCGTCGTCAGGCGCGACGAACAGGGTATCCTTTGTGCTGTCTGTAACTGTTTTTTCCTCCGATTCAGGCCTCTATGGCGTTCAGCGGTTCATGCTCCGCCGCATAGGCCTTGGCCCAGCGGTAATCCGCCTTGCCTGCCGGGCTGCGCTTGACTTCAGTGGCCAGATACACGGCGCGCGGCAGCTTGTAGCCCGACAGATTGCTGCGGCAGATCTTTTCGAACTCCTGCAGATCGAACTCGTGGCCCTGCTGCACCTGCACCACGGCCACCACCTTGCTGCCCCAGCGTTCGTCAGGAAGGCCCACGACCACCACATCCTGAACCGGCGGGTAGCGGCGCGCGGTTTCCTCCACCTCTTCGGGGTAAACCTTCTCGCCTCCTGTGTTGATGCACTGCGAACCACGGCCCAGCACCACATATTCACCCGTGGTGTCGATGCGGGCCCTGTCCCCTGTCAACACCCAGCGGCTGCCCTCGACCATCACAAAGGTCTCGGCCGTTTTCCTGGGATCTCCGTAATAGCCCAGGGGCATGTGACCACGGCGCGAAAGAATGCCTTCCTCACCTGGCTGCGTCAGAATGCGCAGATCTTCGGAGATCACGCTGAGGTCGGGACGCGGCGCGATGCGCATAAAGCCTTCGCCCTCGGGCGTTTTCTCCCCTCCGCCCAAGACTCCGGATTCGGAGCTGGCCATGCCGTTGTTGAGCACCAGATGAGGCACCTGCACCAGCAGCCGCTCCTGCAGATGACGCGAGAACACGGCACCGCCGTTGCCGAAGATCATCAGTGACTTGAGAGGCCAGCGCCCGGGGTTGTTCTCCAGCGTCTGGATGATGGGCAAGGCCATGGCATCGCCAACCACGGCCATCACATTGATCTGGTGATGCTCGATCAGATCCAGCATGTGTACGGGATCAAAATTCTTGCGATCGTTCACATAGACCGGATGTCCGGAAAACAGGCTGATCAGGGTGGCCCACATGGCTGCGCCATGCATGAGCGGTGCCGCCGCCAGATAGGCCAGCGCCGGGCCGTTGGGCACCAGTTGCAGCAGCTCCTCCGGCCTTTCGATGGGAGGTCTGCGGAAGTAATAGCCGCCACCGCCCAAGGCCCCCATGAACAAGGATTTATGCGGCCACATCACGCCCTTGGGCAGCCCCGTGGTGCCGCCGGTACAGAGCATGAAGATATCGTCATCGCTGCGCTCGGCGTCCGTGAGTTCCCGTCCACCTTCGGCCAACACGCGCTCGTAGGATTGCACTGTCCTGGGCAGGCCATGACGCTCCTCGCCAACCCGCAGCGCCAGGCGCAAAGTGGGCACCAGGGCAATGACTTCCAGCACCGACGCATCGAAGTCCGCTCCATAGACCAGGCCGCGCAGGTCCAGGCTGTTGAACAGCCCCTGAAGCTCATCGGCCACGTAGCGGTAGTTGACGTTGACCGGCACGGCACCGATCTTGCTGCAGGCGAAAAAGGCCTCCAGATACTCGGCGCAGTTGTAGAGCTGGATGCCGACGTTGTCTCCCCGTCCTATGCCACGCGCGCGCAGCGCATTGCCCAGCTGATTGGCTCGCTCATCGAGCTGTTTGAAGCTGAGCTTCTGCCTGCCGCAGCCAAAGGCAATGCGATCCGGCACAGCTTGCACCACCAACTCAAAAATATCCGCCAGATTGAAGGTCCGTGTCATCTCTTGTCTCCGTCTGTCTTCCCGTTTTACGAATCCACTTGTCCCGCAGGTGCTGCAATGCTCGACGACGGCCTGTCCACATTCATCGTCTGCTTGAACCTGGTGCAGACCCTTGTGGTTTCGAGGGTGCATGCTCGCAGATAGGCAAGCAGCACCCAACAGCACCTACCCTTAAAAAACTTTCGCCAAGGCATTTCCCAAGACTTGGTCGAAGAAAGCACAATCTCGGTGGAAACTCTCTCCATCGTCTGTTTCCAAATCGCTTCAAGCGATCTTTTTCGCTGTCACCATCGATGCATAGGGCTTGATGGTCCAGGCATAGATCAGCAGCGCCAGCGCATAAAAGGCGAGCATGCAGACCAGCGCCCAGCGCAGCGATTCACTGCCCGCCCGAACGATGAATGCATCGCTGAGCAGACCCACCGTCAGAGGTCCCAGACCACCGCCAACTGCAGTCAGCAGCAGGTTGTAGATGGACAGAGAAGTCGCCAGACGGCTGGAGGCAATCACATTGGTCAGTGCAGCAAACACCGGCGCAGCCCAGAAACTGGAGAAGATGGAAAACAGACCGTAGTAGGCAATCGCGTGCGGAATCTGCAGGCCGGCCAGCGTCCACTGTCCCGCAGAGTCATTCAGATAGAAAGCCAGCCCCAGCGGAATCGAAATCAGCGTCCCCAGAACCGGAACGCCAATTTGCCAGCGTACATCCCTCCTTGCCATCAGATCGGTGACCCAGCCGCTGAGCAAAGCCCCGAAAATCGCCCCCGGCCCGCCGATGAATCCCATGATGGCGCCCGCGTCCTTGAGCTGAAGGCCATGGGAGCGCACCAGAAACGCGGTATTCCACATGCCGATCGCATAGCCCGAGAACGCCATCAGCATGCTGGCCAGCCCCAGGCCCACAAACGCCTTGTTGCGCACCAGGGCTGACATCACCTCGCTGAACTTCTCGGTTGCGGCCTGCACCACGACACGACCTTCCTGCGCGCCGCGCAAAGGCTCGCGGCAAGTCATGCGCAGCACCAAAGCGATCAGCACGCCGGGCACAGACAGCCACAAAAAGGCCGCACGCCAACCATGGTGCTGGGCAATCCAGGCTCCCACGCCCAGACCCACCAGCGAGCCCAGATGCGGGCCCAGGCTGAATACGCTCATGGCTCGGCTGCGCTGCTCGGGCGGGTAGACATCGGCGATCATGGTGGTCGATGCCGCCGTGCTGCCCGCCTCGCCCACAGCCACGCCCACACGAGCGGCCGTCAGGCTCCAGAAGCCCACCGCCATGCCGCAAAGACCCGTGGCAACGCTCCAGCCGGCGCAGCACCAGGCAATCAGGTTGCGGCGGTTGGTACGGTCGGCAAAGCGGCCAAAGGGGACGGCCAGAATGCTGTAAAACAGAGCAAAGGCCAGACCCGTGAGCAAGCCCATGGCACTGTCCGAAACCCCCATCTCCTGCTTGATGGGCTGAATCAGCACCCCCATGATCTGACGATCTATCATGCTCACGCCATAGACGAGCAACAGCACCAGCAGCAGATAGTGACGACGCCAGCCCGTCACATTGCTGACCGGCATCACCCTGGCCGAAGCGGCTTGCGGCACACGTGCCACAGCAGATGCACTCATTTCCTGTCTCCTGAAAAACGTGATCTCCGCCACGTGGATTGAATGGAGGCTTGTATGCCCAGTAAAAAGGACGCGGCACATTGCGATGTGCCGCGCCAAGTCACTAGGCAAGCAGTTCGCAGAAGGGCAGGTCCTTGTCCGCACGGGGCTCGGCAGCCAGCCCCAGCACGCGTTCGCCAATGCTGTTGAGCACCACCTCGTCGGTACCGCCGGCAATGCGCATGCCGGCAGAGCCGAACCACAGGCGCTCCACCATGGCAAAACGCTCGCCAAGTTCGCTGGCGGCCAGCACGCCGCGCTCGCCAAGCAAGTCGATGGCGAAGTAGCTAAAGGACTGCAGCGCGGCAGCGGCCACGTTCTTGGCACCGCTCATTTCGGGGCCGGGCTGGCGGCCCTTGCTCAGCGCCGTCAGCGCGCGGCACTGCAGCAGCCATAGCGCCTGCTCCTTCAGATAGAGGTCGGCCCAGCGCTCACGCAAGCGACCGTCCTGCAGCGCCGGCCTGCCGTCAAAGCGATGATCGGCCAGCAAGCCAGCCGTGGTGCGCCACAGCTCGGCGGGCATCACGCCGCCAATGGCCAGGCGCTCTGCCATCAAGCCTGTCAGCGTGACCTTCCAGCCACTGCCCAGCTTGCCCACCATCTGACTATCGGGCACGAACACGTCCTCGAAGAAGACTTCGTTGAACTCGGACTCGCCCCCTGCCTGGCGAATCGGGCGCACGGTAATGCCGGGCGACTTCATGTCGAGGAAGAAGGTGGTCAAGCCTTCAAACTTGCTGGCTTGGGGATTGGTACGAGTCAATACCAGACCAAACTGGGCAAACTGCGCCAGCGACGTCCAGACCTTTTGCCCGTTGACGATCCAGCCCTCACGGCCATCGGTGGCACGCTCGGCACGTGTGCGCACCATGCCCAGATCGGAGCCGGCACCCGGCTCGCTCAGCAACTGGCACCAGAGGTTTTTTCCGCCCAGTGCCGGGGCCACATGCAGGGCCAGCACTTCGGCGCTGGCGTGCGCCATCACCGATGGCAAAACCATGCCCAGGCTGACGTTGAACATGCCCGTTGGCACCTTGACCTTGCCCTCTTCCTGGCGCCAGATCAGCTCCTGCATGGGCGTGCCGCCACGGCCACCCAGCATCTTTGGCCAGGTAATCGCACCCAAACCCGCTGCAGCCTTCTTGCCCTGCCAGACCCGGGCTGCCTCCATGCGCTGCTCGGCAGTCATGTCACGACCGAAATAGTCGTCGGCACTTGCCTTGGGCACGGCATTGGCTTGCAGCCAGGCGCGGCATTCGGCGCGGAAGGCGGCTTCCTCGGGCGTGTCCTCGAAGTCCATGGACTGGCGGTCAACCGCGGCCGAGCTCTGCCCAATCGTCTCTTTCGCAGGAGAAAGCAATCGTTTTTGCAACTCGACCGCCACCTGCTCGCGCCAGGCGTGGATACTGCCCAGCTCCACGGCCTGCTGGCGCGCACGGCGGTAGAACAGATGGCAATCCAGCTCCCATGTATAGCCCATGCCGCCGTGGGTATGCAGGTTTTCCTGTGCAGCATCCGACAGCGCCTGAGTGCTGCTCACGCGCGCTGCGGCGGCTGCGCCGGGCAGCTCGGGCGCACCATCAGCCAGAGCCATGTCTGCCGTCAGCGCCCAGGCTCCGTAATAGCAATGCGCACGGGCCAGCTGGTTGTTGGTGTAGAGATTGGCCAGCTTGTGCTTGATGCCCTGATAGGACCCAATGGGCCGGCCAAAGGCCTTGCGCTCCCTGGCGTAGCTGCAGGCCATCTCCAGCGCGGCGTCGGCTGCTCCCAGCTGTTCAAAGGCCAGCATCACGGCAGCACGATTGCGCACGCGTGCCAGCACCTGGGCAGCGCTGCAGGCTCCGTCAAGCTGCTCGGCCGCCGTGCCGTCAAAGCGCAACCAGGCATAGGGCTTGGAAGGATCCAGCGTCTTGAGCTTCTTGCGCTGCACCGAGCCGTCACACCTGAAGGCCACCAGCACATCCGCCCCCGTCTCATTGCGCGCCAGCACCACACCCCATTGCGCGGCCATGCCGTCGGCCACCAGCGGACACTCCCCCTTCAAGGTCTTGCCGTCAAACAGGGGCAGACCGGATGGCGGTTCCTGCCCGTCCGTCAGCGCTGCCAGGCAACCAATGCTTCCACCCGAAACCGGCAGCAGCCATTGCCGGCGTTGCGCAGACTGCTCCTGTGTAGATAGCAGGACGGCCTGCACCGCCAGATACATGGTCGAGGCCAGAGGCACGGGACTGAGCTGGCGGCCCACTTCCTCGGCCACCACGCACATTTCCATGGCACCGAGGCCTATACCGCCACAGTCCTCCGGCAGCATCAGGCTGCTCACACCCAGCTGGGCCATGCCGCTCCATACGTCCTGGGCATGGTGACCCTCGCCCTCGAGCAAGGCACGCGCCTGCGTCAGCGGCGATTCCCTGGTCAGGAATTTTCGTATTTCGTTGCGCAATGCGTTCTGGTCGTCACTGAAATCGAAGTTCATCTTTTGTCTCCACCCATTCTTCCAAAGCTCAAACCGCGGCGGCGGCGCATGCGCCATCCGGCAGCACGGCTGCCACACTCCACCGCCTTGCAGCAGGCGGGGCCAGGCCCAGCACCAGATCCGCGCCCTTGTCGCCAATCACCACCGATGCCGCATTCGTGTTTCCCGACACCAGATGCGGCATGACCGAGGCATCGATCACGCGCAGGCCCTGCACGCCCTTGACCCGGAGGTCGGGCGTGACCACGCTTCGCGGATCGGCCGCATGGCCCATGCGGCAGCTGCCGCTGGCGTGGTGGCCCGAACCCATGTACATGGAGATCCAGTCCAGCAGTTCCTCGTCGCTTTGCAGGCCAGGTGCCGGGCGCGTCTGCGCTTCGATCAGGCCGGCCAGCGCGGGCTGCTGGGCAATCCTGCTGGCCATGCGCACTCCATGGAGCAGCGCCTTGCGGTCACGCTCGTCGTGCAGAAAGTTCATGCGAATGCTGGCCAGCTCCTCGGGCTTGCTGCTCCTGAGCCTGAGCTGGCCGCGTGAATAGGGCCGCACCTGATAGGGCGCCATCGTCATGCCGGGGAAGGCCTCGGTGCGGTAGTTCTTGCCGCCCTGCATATAGCCCTCGATATCGCCGGTCACGGGCAGGCCGTGAATCTGGATGTCGTTGTAGGGCAGGCTGGAGTCACTGCGGAACCAGGCGGCAAACTCCGAAGCCGGCATGGCCATGGCGCCCTGCCTGGTCAACAGGTACTGAATGAGCGAAGCGCCAATCCCCAGGCCGCGCAGCGAGCGGTTGAGGCTGGGCGTTCCGGCCTTCATGCGCCAGGACATGGGGACAATCGCATGGTCCTGCAGATTGGCGCCCACTGCGGGCAGATCCACCTTGACCTCGATCCCCATCTCCTGCAGGTGCGCTGCCGGGCCGATGCCCGAAAGCATCAGCAACTGGGGCGACTGCAGAGCCCCTGCACACAGCAGGACTTCCTTGCTGGCGCGAGCTGCATGGCTTGCGCCGGCCTTGTCCCTCCAGTGCACCGTGCTGGCGCGCAGCCCGTCCAGACCTATGCGGGTGACCAGCACCTGCATGCGCACATCCAGATTGCGCCGCTGCATGGCGGGCTCGATGGCGTTTTTGGCCACCGACGAGCGCTGACCATTCTTGAGATTGACCTGAAACAGCCCTGCCCCGTCGGGATGGCCGTTGTTGAAATCCTTGCATGCGGGCATGCCGGCTTGAATGGCGGCCTGTACCATGGCCAGCGATACGGGATGGGGATTGTGCAGATTGTTGGCCGTCAGCGGCCCGCCGCGCCCATGCCAGGGCCGGGTGAATTCTTGTTCGCTGCGCTGCTGGTCTTCGGTGCGCACAAAGTAGGGCAGCAACTCGTCATAGCTCCAGCCCGCCGCCCCTTGCTCAGCCCAGCTGTCGAAGTCCGCGCGATCGCCGCGCACATAAATCATGCCGTTGATGGAAGATGAGCCTCCCAGGCGCTTGCCCCGCGGCAGGCTGATGCGGCGCTTGGCTGCGTACTGCTCGGGCTCTGTTTCGTGCCCCCAGGAATAACGGGAACTGTTGATCATCTGGCCCCAGCCAGAAGGCATGGAGACCAGCAAATCCTTGTGGCTTGCGCCGCCTTCTAGCAGCAGGACCTTGTGCTGTCGGTTCTCGCTCAGCCGTGCAGCCAGTGTGCCCCCCGCCGAGCCCGCGCCTATGACGATGTAATCGAAGACTTCATCCATGGCTTGTCTCCATTGATGTATTTATCGGATGAGTGTCTGCACATGGGGCGAGCCCTGGCCCGCCCCTAGCGGCACATTTGTGCTCTTGTCAGGCTCTTGCGCTCTTGCCGTAGAAGGTCTGACCCTTGGCCGCCATATCCCGCAGCAGCTGTGGCGGGCGCAGTTGCTCGCCAAACAGATCTGCCAGGCGATCGGCCTCGGCCACGAACTGCGCCAGACCTATGCCGTCGATAAAGCAGAAGGGGCCGCCGGTATAGACGGGAAAGCCCACCCCCAGAATCGAGCCGATGTCGCCATCGGCCGGCGCCAGCAGCACGCCCTCCTCCATGGCGCGCGCTCCTTCGACGGCCTGCACATAGAGAATGCGCTGCTTGAGGTCATGCGCACTGGGCTGCGGGGCTTTCAGCGGGTAATGCTCGGCCAGGCCCGGCCAGATGCGCTTGCCGCTTTCATCGTAGTCATAGAAGCCCTTGCCCACCTTGCGGCCCAGGCGGCCCAGCTCGAACAGCTTGCCGATCACGGGCACGGACCGGCCCGGCTTGTATTCCCCGGGGAACTCCTTGGCCTGGGCTTCACCCGCATGCTTGGACAGGTCAATCGACAGCTCGTCGGTAATCGCCAGCGGCCCCACGGGCATGCCCGCATGCTTTGCACAGTTCTCTATCAATGCAGGGGCAATGCCTTCTGCCACCATGCCGATGGCGTCATCCACAAACGCGCCGATGAAGCGGCTGGTAAAAAAGCCGCGCTTGTCGTTGACGACAATGGGCGTCTTCTTGAGCTGAGCCACGAAATCCAGTGCCTGCGCCAGCGTGGCATCCGATGTCTGCTTGCCGCGAATGACTTCCACCAGCGGCATCTTGTCGGCCGGCGAGAAGAAATGCAGACCGATGAAGCGATCGGGCCTGTCGCTCGCCTGCGCCAGCAGGCTGATGGGCAGTGCCGAGGTGTTGCTGGCCAGCACGCAGCCAGGCGGCAGCACGGCGTCCAGCTTGCGGGTCACTTCAGCCTTGATGGCTCGGTCTTCAAACACGGCTTCGACCACCATATCGGCATCGCGCAGCAGCTCGTAATCGGTGCCGGGCGTGATGCGGGCGAGGATGGCATCGGCCTTCTCGCGGCTCTGGCGCCCCTTGTCCACCTGCTTGGCCAGCGTCTTCTCGGAGTACTGCTTGCCCTTGTCCGCAGCTGCCTGATCCCGGTCTATCAGCACCACCTGAATACCGCGCTGGGCGGCCACCAAGGCAATGCCCGCGCCCATCATGCCTGCGCCTATCAGACCCAGCTTGCGGCATTGGAAGGGCTCCAAGCCTGCAGGACGGTGCATGCCTTTCTCGGCCTTGGCCTTGTTGACGAAGAGGGTGCGAATCATGCCGCGCGCCACGGGACTGCGCGACAGCGTGGCCATGTACTTGCTCTCGATGCGCAGGCCCTTGTCGATGGGCAGCTGGCAACCTTCGTAGATGCAGCTTTGAATGCACAGCGGCGCTGGCATATTGTGAAAGGTCTTGGCCTGCAGCATGGTGTTGCCCACCACGAAGGCCGGAGCCACGCGCGCATCCAGCGGGCCGCCACCGGGGATGCGAAAGCCTTTCACATCCCAGGGCTGCAGCGCCGTGGGCCTGGCCAGCAGCCAGGCCTTGGCAGCACTGAGCAACTGCTCGGGAGCCACCACTTCGTCCACCAGACCGGCTTCCCTGGCCTTCACTGCCTGCAACTGCTTGCCCTCCATGAGAAAAGGCATGGCGGCCAGAATGCCGATCATGCGCGGCAGACGCTGGGTGCCGCCGGCGCCGGGCAGCAAGCCCACTTGAGCCTCGGGCAGGCCGACCATGACCGTGGGTGCATCGGCTGCAATGCGGTGGTGGCAGGCCAGGCAGATTTCATAGCCGCCTCCCAATGCCATGCCGTTGATGGCCGCCACCAGCGGCTTGCCCAGGGTCTCCAGTTTGCGCAGCAGCCTGGACAGCGATGCGCAGGAGTCGAACAGTTCCTCGATGGGCATGTCCGCCATGGCGTCGATATTGGCCTCCATGCCCATCAGGTCGGCCCCCGCGACAAAGCTGTCCTTGCCCGAGGTAATGATGCCGCCGCGCACCCGGTCGTCGCCGTGCATGCGTGCGATACAGGCCTCCAGGCTGTCCATGAAGGCCTGGTCGATCACATTCATGGTCTTGCCGGGGTAATCCAGCGTCAGCGTGGCAATGCCGTCCTCATCTACGGCGTAGCGAATGATTTCCGTTGTCATGACTTGTGCTCCCTCACTCACACGCGTTCGATGATCATGGCCGAGCCCATGCCCGCGGCCACGCACAGGCTGATCAGCGCCGTGCGCTTGCCGCTGCGCTCCAGCTCGTCCAGCACCGTGCCCAGAATCATGGCGCCGGTGGCCCCCAGCGGGTGGCCCATGGCAATCGCTCCGCCGTTGACGTTCATGCGCTCATGGGGAATGTTCAGCTCCTCCATCATGGTCAGCACCACCGTGGCAAAGGCCTCGTTGAGCTCCCACAGGTCGATGTCCGAAGCCTGCATGCGCGCCCTGGCCAAAGCCTTGCGTGCGGCATGGGCCGGGCCGTCCAGCATCAAGGTCGGCTCGGAGCCGATGCTGGCAAAGGCTCGGATGCGGGCCCTGGGCTTCATGCCCTGCCTGGCACCGGCCTCGGCCGTGCCGATCAGCACGGCAGCCGCACCGTCGACAATGCCCGAGCTGTTGCCGGCATGGTGATGATGGTGAATCTGCTCGACCTGCGGATAGCGCTGCAGCGCCACGCTGTCATAACCGTATTTCTGGCCCATCTCGGTGAAAGCGGGCTTGAGGGCGGCCAGCGAATCGGCGGTGGTCTCGGCTCGAATGGTCTCGTCCTTTTCCAGCAGCGTCATGCCCAGGAAGTCTTTGACGGGAACGACAGACTGGTCAAAGCGACCTTCCGTCCAGGCCTTGGCCGCGCGGCGGTGGCTTTCGGCCGAGTACTCGTCCAGATCACGGCGGCTGTGGCCGCGCAGCGATGCCAGCAAGTCTGCCGAAATGCCCTGCATCACGAAATAGGTCTTGCTGGCCAGCTGCGGGTCCTGCG
Source organism: Comamonas sp. NyZ500 (assembly GCF_016772095.1). Lineage (NCBI taxonomy): Bacteria > Pseudomonadati > Pseudomonadota > Betaproteobacteria > Burkholderiales > Comamonadaceae > Comamonas > Comamonas sp. NyZ500. Next base: position 169,725 of record NZ_JAEIJE010000008.1, read on the forward strand.
CCCAGGCGCCGCCATCGGAGCCCATGGGTACGCGGGACATCATCTCCACACCGGCGCCAATCGTCATATCGGCCTGGCCGGCCATCACCTTGGCCGCGGCAAAGCTCACCGCCTCCAGGCCCGAGCCGCAGTAGCGATTGAGCTGCACGCCGGCCACGCTCTGCGCATAGTCGGCCTGCAGCACCGCCATGCGGCCCACATTGCCACCCTGCTCGCCCACGGGCACCACGCAGCCCATGACCACGTCGTCCACCACCGCCGTATCGAGCCGATTGCGCTCACGCAGCGCCACCAGCGGCTGCGCGGCCAGCCAGACCGGCGTCACCTCATGCAGTGCTCCATCCGGCTTGCCCTTGCCTCGGGGGGTTCGGACATGGTCGAAGATCAATGCCTCCATCTGCTTTCCTCACATCACCAGGTTGTTATCGAGTTCTTATTCAGATTGCCATACGGCTTTTGCCCAAACCTACCTGATTCGGACTAGGGGCAGACTATGAGAAGAACCGGTCGAAACCGAACTTTCCGGCACATGGCTTTCGGTTCAGAACGGGAAAGCAGTTGATGCCGCCGGAATGTCCGTCGCCAGGGCTTGGCAGTCTCCCGTTCGACAGTTCTTCAGTCTCTTGAGTGACAAAAAAGCCTCCCGGCTTGAACCACCGGAAGGCTGTTGAGGACGGCTGCTGAACTCAGGCCACCAGACCACCGCCGTTGACCGGCAGCACCTGGCCATTGACCCACTCAGCCTCGGTCGATGCGAGATAGCTCACGGCCGCACCCACATCCTGGGGCGATCCGGCCCGGCCCACGGACGTGCCCTTTCTGGCAATCTTCTCCGAGCCTTCCCAATTGTTCATGGTGCCCAGCGACAGAGCGTTGGCCGTCACCCCGTGCGGGCCCACTTCGCCCGAGAGATTGCGAATGAAGCCAATCGCTGCCGCCTTGGCCGCACCATAGGCACACAGCCCCATGCCCGTGGCCGTGCGCGCCGCGTCGGAGTTGATGGCCACAATGCGCCCCCAGCCCTGCTCCTGCATGGCGGGCAGCAGAGCCTGGCAGGCATGCATCAACCCATGCAGATTGAGCTGCAGCCAGGCGCTCCATTCGGACTCGGGCGACTGCAGAAACGGCGTGTAGCCCCAGCCCTGGGCCGGGATGCCGGCGTTGTGCACAAAGATATCGACCACGCCGACCTCGGCCTGGATGCGCTCGACCATGGCAAAGATGGCGGCGCGATCCGTCAGGTCCGCCGCCTGGGCCGATGCCTTCAATCCCGCTTCGCACAATTGACGTGCCGCACTCTCGGCACGGTCCTGATGAAAGTCGTTCACCACCACATGTGCGCCCTGCGCAGCCAGCGCCTGCGCGATGCCGAACCCCATGCCGCGCCCGGCACCGCTGACCAGCGCCACTTTCCCATCCAGCCTGAACATGTATTGCTCCCCTTTTTTATGGAATGTCCAGTGTTGGCCTGGCTTTCACCCTGGACATACTCCAAACGGACGGGTCCAAAACCGGCAGGATCAACAAGATAGAAAAGTCGCAGACAAAAACAGGAGACCGACTTGAGTACAGAACACCCTTTCCAAGGCCAGAGCCCAGGGCCTTTGAGCGGAATGCGCGTCATCGAATTTGCAGGCATCGGCCCTGCCCCCTTTGCCGGCATGATGCTGGCCGATATGGGTGCCGAAGTGATTCTCATCGAGCGCAGCGCAGACCATGCTGCGGCATCCCGCTACCCGCGCATGGCGCAGAACCGGGGCAAGAAGTCCATCGCACTGGACCTCAAGTCCGAGGGCGGACGCGCCGCCGCCTGGAAGCTGATCGAGTCTGCCGACGCGCTCATCGAGGGCTTCAGACCCGGCGTGATGGAGCGCCTGGGCTTCAGCCCCGAGGAAGTCGCCCGCCGCGCGCCCCGCCTGGTCTTTGGCCGCGTCACCGGCTGGGGCCAGACCGGCCCCCTGTCCCAGGCCGCAGGCCATGACATCAACTATGTGGCGCTGACGGGCGTGATGTCCACCTCCATGCGCCCCGGCCAGGCGCCCGTGCTGCCGCCCACCATCGTGGGCGATATGGCGGGCGGTGCCATGTTCTTGCTGTTCGGAATCATGTGCGCCATGCACGAGGCACGTCAATCCGGCAGGGGTCAGGTGGTGGACGCTGCCATGATCGACGGAGTGAGCGCCATGAGTGGCCTGATGCACCAGATGCGCAGCGGCATGGGCTACTGGAAGGACGATCCCGCGCAGAATCACTTTCTCAACACTTCACCCTTCTATGAAGTGTTCGAGTGCGCAGATGGCAAGCACATCACCCTGGGCGCCATCGAGCCGCAGTTCTATGCCCTGCAGCTGCAGAAGCTGGGCCTGACCGATGTGGACCCCAGGCGCCAGTACCAGAGCTCCGACTGGCCCGAAGTCAAGGCCCGCGTGGCCGAAATCGTGCGCAGGAAGACGCAGGCACAGTGGAGCGAAGAGCTCGAAGGCAGCGATGTCTGCTTTGCCCCGGTGCTGAGCCTGGCCGAGGCACCCGCTCATCCGCACAACGCCCAGCGCAATCTGTTCGTCGATCTGGAAGTGGACGGCAATATCCAGCGCCAGCCCTCGCCGGCCCCACGCTTTTCACGCACCCCTGCGCGCAGCCCCACACCGGGAACCAGAATCGGCCAGGACACCGATGCCGTGCTCGCGTCCCTGGGCTATGCCCAGGCCGATATAGCGGCGCTGCGCGAGAGCAAGGCCTGTGCCTGAGCAGCCGGCGAGGCGACCAAGCAGTTCACTGGATGGAAGCTACTTAAAATATAGCTACTATCGATTTATATGACTAGATTTCAGATATTTTTCACATTGAAATTCATGTATATCAGGCGATAGCAGCTATCACTATTAAAGCAACTTGCTTTGCCGGGTGGACGCTGCCATGCAGGCCAAGCCCCAAGTCACCAGAGCGGCTGCGGCGCTATGCCGCAGACGAGCTGGATAGAACGACCTTGTTGCGCCCGGTCATCTTGGCGCCGTACAGCGCCTTGTCGGCCGAACGCAGGACTTCCTGCACGTCCAGATCCTTGCCCGGCACCCAGGCCGCACAACCGATGCTGACCGTGATGCAGCCGAATTCGCTTCCGGTGTGCGCAATCGCAAGCTCGGAGACTGCCTCCCGGATGTTCTCGGCAATCAGCGCGCCTCCATCCAGGGTCGTGTCCGGCAGCACCACGATGAATTCCTCCCCCCCATAGCGGGCCGCACTGTCCTCGGGGCGCCGGATATTGCTGGCAATACATCTGGCCACGGTCGCCAGAACCATATCCCCGGCCTGATGTCCGTAGGTGTCGTTGTAGGCCTTGAACCAGTCGATATCCACGAACAGCAGCGAGAAGGCGCTGTGACTTCTTTTGGCCCTGTGCCACTCGTGCTCGATGATCTCGTCGAGCTTGCGGCGGTTGTTCAGGCCGGTCAGTCCATCGGTACGCGCCAGCAGCGCCAGTTCGGACTCTGCGCGCATGCGGCGCTTGAGCTGCACTCCGAACGCGAAGGACAGGCCGATGAACGCCATCGTGAGCGTTCCCATGACGGAGGCAATCAGCAAGGCGCGCTGGCGCCAGACTGCGTAGATATCGGAATGCGCTTTCGCCACCATGATGATGAATGGCAAGCTCGGAAGATTCTTGAAGTAGTACGCGCGCTGGGCGCCATCCAGGTACGACGTATCCGAAAAGCTGCCTTCGGGTGCCGACATGAACTGCTGGAACGTGCTTGCATTGCGGATATTGCGCCCGATGACCTTGGCATCGAAGGGCTGACGCATCATCATGGCGCCATCTTTTCTGATCAGGGCCAGCGATCCATGCTTGCCCAGCGAAAGCGCGGAGAACAGCTTCTGAAAGTACTCCAGCTGAACATCTATCAGCACAATGCCGGCGAAAGAGCCGTCCGCATGGGAAATCCGACGACTCAGAGGAATGCTCAGGGAGCCGCCATGCAGCGTGGATGAGTAAGGGTCGCCCACGTAGAGCCCGATGCTTGGGCTTTCTTTGTGCACCTTGAAAAAGTCATGATCCGAGTAATGCTCATTCACCGAATCCGCCCCCCCTGCATTGAGGGCAATTTTTCCGTCTGCGTCAAGAACCAGGATGGATCCCAGATAGGTCGCGGTCGCGGCCTTGTCGAACAAGGCCGCATTACGCAAATGCGGCGAGGCAGCCATCACTTCGGAATCGTTGAGTCCATCGACCACGGCTTGCAACGACAGTGCATAGAGCTCGAAGTTCCGAACCACGTCATTTTCAGCAAGAAGGGCAACATTGCGCGATGTTTCTATCGCATGCTCCATCGTATCCAGCCGGCTCTGATAGAGGACGACGGTACAGATCACTGTCATCGACAGCGCAATAACCCCTCCCACCAAGAGCATTGCATAGGGCGCACTAGAAACGAAGTTGAAGTGATCAAAAGCAGGCTTGCGAAATAGTTTCATGTCGTTGCTGTATTTGAGCGAGCCGGTCACATTTCTTCTGTTGAGCCATGCAAGTGCTTTCTTCCGTAGGAACACCGGATACTCACCCCCGCGCCCGTCATTCTGCCTTGGTTTCTCTAGCGAGGGGCGGGGGTATCTTGCTCTGGCAGGCATTCGCACCTCGACCGCCAGCTTGCTTTCAAACGATTGAACTGGCGTGGATGGAATCTATGAGAAGCAAGCCTGGGAGACCACATGACCATGCTGCACGGACAAGCTGTGCGCAAGCAAACTCCAGAGCCTGGAGATTTCGCCAGGGAATGCATGGAGCACATTCGCTGGGCTTGCCTGCAACCGTACAGTCATTTCTGCATAGGCGCCATTTCGGCCCGGTCTGGCCTTCAATGAGTCGAGGCTGCTCTACACCCGATCACAAGCGGCCTGAATCCGGGCCTCCCATCGACATGCTGCGCGAGGAATTTTCCACGGTCCGGGTTGAAAGCAGACTGCCCGGCTCTGCTCCATATACAAAAAAACGGGCCGAAGCCCGCTTTTTATTTCCACCAACCGTCGTCACTTGTTCCCCAGCCAGGCCACGCTGTTGAGGAAGATGCGCACCAGCTCGGTCTGGCGGCGCACCCCCGTCTTGGAGAAGATGGAGCGCAGATGGGCTCGCGCCGTGTTGCGGCGGATGTTGAGCGCTTCGGCGGCCTCTTCAAGCGACAGGCCATTGGCCAGTTGAATGGCCAGCGAAGTCTCGGCCGGCGTCAGCTGGAACAGCTGCTGAGCCAGCTTCACGGGAGGGTCGGCCTTGCCGCCGGTGTCGCGTACAAAGACGGCGACACTGGGGCGCTGCTTGCCCTCGGTCCACTCGTCGGGAGAAATGCTTTGCACCACCACGCCCCAGTTGAGCTGGCCGGACTGCCGGCTGACCGACATGCCTTCGGTCATGGACAGGCGCGAGACCTGTGTATGCATGAGCGCATCCTTGATCAGGCGCTGCAGCTTGCGGTTGTCATTGGCGTAGTTGGCCTCCAGCATGCCGCCGGAGATCTTGAGACCGTCCTGCATGTCCAGAATGCTGGCCGCGGCGGGATTGCACTCCAGCACATTGCCGTTCTGATCGAGGATGACCACCCCCACCATCAGCTGGGCCGTGGCCTTGCTGTAGAGGGAGATGACCTGACGGTCCTGGTTCACCGACAGATGCAGGTTCAGCGCGCGCTTGATATGCGGCAGCATCATGGAGCCAAAGGCACGCTCCTGCTTGTTGAAAGCCGGGGCACCTTCGGGCCGCGTGATGCGCAGACCGTAGACGCAGCTGTCCTTGGTGACGATGTCGGCTGCCATCACGTGGAACACCTGCAGCTGCTTGCACCAGTCGTTGTAGTAGCTTGAAGCGCGCCACTCGGACTCGGGCATCACATCCCCCACGGTCACGATACGATCGGTAGGCATGCTGCGAAACGGGCTCATGCTGATCTTGGGGCAGTTCGGCATCAGATCGCGGCGGTCGCCTGCGGCCGAGACGATCAGCCCCACATCATCGGCGGAGCCTGGGCGCACTATGAGCGAGGCGTAATTGCCTCCCAGTTGCAGACGCAGAGTCTCCAGAAAAGGCTTCCAGCCTTCCGGGTCCATGGCAGCTTCATAGAGCTGACTGATCAGCGCACTGAACTGCTCGGCGCTCACGAAGGGCGCATCGGCCGATGCGCGCACGGGGGCCGGGGTGTCGAATATGGGCACATCCTTGATCACGCAAGCGATGGAACTTGGCGTGTAGGTGGAAAAACCCATCTTGGCGAAAGCGCTGTCCATCATGTTCAACTCCTTGGTTGAAGGTTGGTTGCAGACAGATCAGATCAATTCAGCTCAAACAGGCCGGCAGCGCCCATGCCGCCGCCAATACACATGCTCACCACCACAAAACGCACGCCGCGGCGACGCCCCTCCAGCAGGGCGTGACCAACCAGACGTGCGCCCGACATGCCGAAGGGGTGGCCGATGGAGATCGCGCCGCCGTTGACGTTCAGGCGCTCATCGGGAATGCCCAGTTTGTCGCGGCTGTAGATCACCTGGCAGGCAAATGCCTCGTTGATTTCCCACAGGCCGATGTCGCCAACCGTCAGCCCATGCTGCTTGAGCAGCTTGGGGATGGCATAGACGGGGCCGATCCCCATTTCATCGGCACGGCAACCTGCCACGGCCACGCCGCGATAGATGCCCAGAGGCGCGAGGCCGCGACTGCGGGCTTCGTCGGCACTCATCACCACACAGGCGCTGGCACCGTCGGACAGCTGGGATGCATTGCCGGCCGTGATGAACTGGCCTTGCTCCACCCACTGGCCGTTCTTCCATACAGGCTTGAGCTTGGCCAGACTCTCAAGCGTGGTGTCGGCACGGTTGCCCTCGTCGCGGGTCAGCGTGACTTCCTCGCTGCCGGTGACATTGCCTTCCTTGTCAAACAGCTGCTTGACCGTGGTCAGCGGCACGATTTCATCGTCGAACAGGCCACGAGCCTGTGCGGCGGCCACGCGCTGCTGGCTGCGCAGCGAGTACTCGTCCTGGGCTTCACGACTGATGCCGTAACGCTGGCTGACCAGCTCGGCCGTCTCTATCATCTGGATGTAGGCTGTGGGCTCTGCGGCCAGCACAGCCTTCGATTGGGCGCGGTACGAGTTCTTGTACTTGTTCTGAACCAGGGAAATGGACTCCAGGCCGCCGGCCACAGCGATATTCATCTCGCCGGTCATGACACCCTTGGCAGCCGTGGCAATGCTCATCAGGCCCGATGCGCACATGCGATCGATCACCATTCCGCCCACGGATTCCGGCAGGCCGGCGGTATAGCCGCACAGACGCCCCAGGTTGTAGCCCTGCGTGCCCTGCTGCGCGGCAATGCCCAAAATGACATCATCCACATCCGCACCAGCCACGTTCGCCTTGTTGAGCGCCGCGCGAATGACGTGTCCGCCCAGCACCGGAGCTTCGGTGTCGTTGAAGGCACCACGGTAAGCCTTGCCTATGGGGGTACGTGCCGTCGAAACGATGACTGCGTCTTTCATGTCTTTGTCTCCTAACTTTCTTTTCGTCGCGCCCTGGGCAGCTTTTGCTGCCGTATCGAGGTCGGCCACTCTGTCGGCAGCTCATCCCTCTTCACAAAAAATGCAACCTCCCGCCGAAGCAGGCGCTTGCACACACTCAATTTTCCCGGATAAAGAACAGCCTGCTGATGGTTTCAACCACACAGCCGGGTTTATCCTGATTCCTGACCTGTACGGTGATTCGGATCGTGACCTGTACGCCGTCTTCTCCGATAGGCGTCGCCGCCACCACCTCGCCGCTGCCACGCACGAAGCTGTTCACCAGCACCGGAGCCGGAAAACGCACCTTCTCGCAACCATAGTTGACGCCCATCTTCAGCCCCTGATAGCTGACCAGCTGAGGCAAAAACAGATTGGCCAGAGACAGCGTCAGATATCCATGGGCCACGCAGGCGCCGAACGGGCCGTTCCTGGCCTGCTCGGGGTCCACATGAATCCATTGGTGATCGCCCGTGGCATTGGCAAACTGATTGATGCGCTCCTGCGTGATCTGCACCCATTCGGTCTCGCCCAGTTGACGCCCCACCGATGCCTGCACCGAGGCTGCCGAGTCAAACAGCATCTTGTCTGCGACTGCATTCATGCTCAGGCCCTCTGCGAGCTGACGGACACCACTTCCCCCGTCATGTACGAGGAGTAGTCGCTGGCCAGGAAGATCATCACATTGGCTACTTCCCAGGGCTCGGCACCCCGACCAAAGGCTTCCTTCTCGGACAGCTTGGCCAGCAGCTCTTCAGAGGCAGACTTCTTGAGGAAGGCGTGAATGGCGATGGAAGGCGCCACGGCGTTGATGCGGATGCCGAATTCGGCCGCTTCCAGCGCCGAACAGCGTGTGAGGGCCATCACGCCCGCCTTGGCGGCCGCGTAGTGAGCCTGCTCGGTCTGGGCGCGCCAGCCCAGCACCGAGGCGTTGTTGACGATCACACCCTTGCCGCGTGGCTGCATCAGCTTGAGCGCTGCGCGCGTCATGCGGAAGGTGCCGGTCAGCGTGATGTCGATGACCTTGCTCCACTCGTCATCGCCCATGTCGACGACCTTGCAACTGGTGCCCAGACCCGCGTTATTGATCAGCACATCGATACCGCCCATGGCGCTGTCGGCTTCGGAGATCAGCGCCTGCACCTGTTCTTCCTTGCTCACGTCGCAGAGCTTGCCAAAGACCTGGGACAAACCCGTATCTTTTTTGATCTGCTCCACGGCTTCGGCCAGCCGACGCTCATGCACGTCGGAGACGAACAAGGCCTTGCAGCCCTCCTCTGCTGCTCGTTTTGCAGCTGAAAAGCCGATACCGGCGCCAGCAGCAGCGGTAACGAGCACAGTTTTGTCTTTGAGCAGGCCGTGGGGAGCAACGTAAGAGGGAGCGCTAGTCATTTGTCATTCAAAAGTAGTTGCCTCGATCTTCCGATCGCCGCTGCGCTGCAGCATCGTCACTTTGGACGATAGGTCATTCCCTAATGTCGCCGGGAGGACATTTCAAAGGAGAAAATGCTGCAAACCACCAGGGAGAACCCGCGGTTCACAGCATCTTCTTTGGAGCCACTCAGCGTATTCACCTACTCCAATGACCAAGGAGCAGGCGCGCTCGATCAGCGCGGCATGCCCAGTGCACGTTCGGCCATGAGGTTCATCTGAATCTCGTTGGTGCCTGCGTAGATGGTGTCGGCACGGCTGACCAGCCATAGCTGCTGCAAAGCGCTGAACGCGGGATCCTTGAGCACCAGTTCGCCCTGCTCGCCCAGCACATCCATGGCCAGCTCGCCCAGATCACGGTGCCAGTTGGACCATGCGTATTTGGATACGGAAGCCACACGGAAGGGCGTGCTCTCATCGCTGGAGCGCAGCGCATGGGCGCGCAGAGTCTGCAGGCCCATATCGGCCTTGGCCAGGCGCTGACGGATCAGCGGGTCGCGGGCAGCGCCATTGCGCCTGGCCAGGTCGATGATCAGGTCCAGCTCATAGCGGAAATGTGCCTGCTGGCCCAGAGTGGACGCACCGCGCTCGCAGCCCAGCAGATACATGGCGACCTTCCAGCCATCGCCCACGGGGCCCAGATGCAGCGCGCCTTCGGTGCGTGCGCCGTCAAAGAAAACTTCGTTGAACTCCGAAGTGCCGGTGATCTGGCGAATCGGACGCACCTCCACGCCGGCCTGCTTGATAGGCACCAGCAGCAGCACCATGCCCGCATGGCGGGGGCTGGCAGTGCTCGCCCCGACCTCGTCGGTGCGAGCCAGCACAAACACCCATTCGGACTCATGGGCCCAGGAAGTCCAGACCTTCTGACCATTGATCACCCACTCGCCCGTGGCCGCATCGCGATGGGCTTTGGTACGAATGCCCGCCAGGTCGGAGCCCGCGCCGGGCTCGGAGTAGCCCTGAGCCCAATAGTCGGTACCGGCCAGAATGCCGGGCAGAAAACGCTGTTTCTGCTCGGGCGTGCCAAAAGCCATCAGCGTGGGGGCCAGCAGGGTCTCGCCGATATGACCGATGCGGCCGGGACCGCCGCAGCGTACATACTCCTCGTGGAAGATGACTTGCTGGGCCAGCGGGACGTTGCGGCCGCCGTACCGGGTCTCCCAGCCCAGGCCGGTCCAGCCGCCCTTGGCCAGCTCCTGCTCCCATTCCTTGGCCAGTTGCGCGTCATAACCTTCGGCACCCAGACCGCTGGCATGCTTGAGCGGGGCGAACCGCCCGGTCAGATGTTGGGCCATCCATTCACGCACTTCAGCGCGAAAGGCTTCATTGATTTCCGACTCCTGCATCTTCATGCTGCCTCCGTCACGCTCTCGTCCAACAAACGCGCAGCCACCAGCTCGCGCCACTGCTCCACCGTGCCCATGCGCTGGCTGGATGCCTGCGCGCGGCGGAAGAACAGATGCGGATCAAACTCCCAGGTGAATCCCACTCCGCCGTGCAACTGAATGCTTTCGCGCGTGGAAAAGAGAGCAGCCTCCGTTGCATCTGTGCGAGCTTGAGCCGCGAAGTAGCTCAGATCGCTTGTGACGTCGGCGCCATCAGCTATGAAAGCTGCTGCATAGACGGCAGAACGAGCGGTCTCCACCTTCACCAGCATCTGCGCTGCCCGGTGCTTGACGCCCTGAAAACTGCCCACGGCCTTGCCGAACTGCTGACGCTCCTTGGTGTATTCCACGGCCAGATTCAGCGCGCGCTCGGCCACACCGACTTGTTCAGCCGCCAAACCGATAGCCGCCAGATTGCGGGTCTGCGCCCACAGGCTCCTGAGCGCCTCGCCATGCATCAACACGGCAGCGCCAGTCAATCTCACATTAACGGCCATGACATCGGCACTGCTGCGTGTGGCGTCCACCGTAGTCAGCGCCTGCACGCTCAAACCTTCTTCCTTGGCATGCACTTCCAACAGGGCCAGCGAGCCGCAAGGCAGAGTAGCGGGCAGCAGGAACACATCGGCATGTGCTCCGGATCCCACCTGACTCCACTGGCCATTGAGCACCAGCGCATCGCCTTCGAGCTTCACGGTCGCGGCTGCGGGCAGCTCACCACGCACCGTCATGCCCAGAACGCAGATCCGGCCCGAGGCCGCCAGGCGCTCCACCACGCCCAGACCCTGCCCGGTCTGGCTCAACGCTTGCCACAACGGCGTCACTGCGACGACAGCGTCAAAAAATGGCACGCAGGCCAGGTGATAGCCCATCTGCTCCTGAAGCAGCACCAGCTCGCGCCAGCCCAGGCCCATGCCACCTGCGGCTTCGGGCAGGGCCACGCTGCACCAGCCCATGTCCAGCACTTCCTGCCACAGGGCACGGTCCAGCCCGCCCTCGGTTTCAGAAACCTTGCGCACCTGCGCCGTGCTGCTTTTTTCCTGCAGAAACACCGCGGCGCTCTCGGCGATCATTTTTTGTTCTTCGTTCAGACTTAAATCCATGATGGCTCGCGTCCTGAGTTCTTCATCGAATGGGAAGGCCGGGCCCATGCCCCGGCTGATTCTTCTGCTTAGGTCCCGTAGACCTTCTGAGGAGCCTTGCCCTCGGCGATCAGCTGATCGACCACACCTGACAGCTCGGCAGGCTCCCAGCGCGCCTGCTTGTCATTGATCTTGCCGGTGAACCAGCCGTCGGCCACGGACAGCTCGCCGCCCTTGGCTTCGAAGCAGCGGCCCGTCACATGCCTGGACTGGCTGCTGCCCAGCCAGACGACGATGGAGGCCACGTTCATGGGGTCCCAGACGTCGAAGCCGGATTCGGGCTTCTTGACCATATCGGGCATGGCGCCTTCGGTCATGGAGGTGCGCGCAGCAGGTGCCAGACAGTTGGCGGTGATGCCGTAGCGCGCCAGCTCCGCAGCCTGCACCAGTGTCAGACCGGCGATGCCGGCCTTGGCTGCGGCATAGTTGCTCTGGCCTATGGAGCCTTGCAGGCCCGCGCCGGAGCTGGTGTTGATGATGCGCGCATCCACGTCCTTGCCGGCCTTCTTCTGATCGCGCCAGTAGCCGCCAAACACCTTGGCCATGCAGAAATGTCCGCGCAGATGCACGCGCATGACCATATCCCAGTCCTCTTCGGACAGGCTCAGGAACATGCGGTCGCGCAGCACGCCCGCGTTGTTGACGATGACCTGCACATCGCCAAAGGCGGCCAGTGCCGCATCGAGAATCGATTGCGCTCCGGCCACCGTGGTGATGTCACCGGTGTTGGCCAGCGCCTTGCCACCAGCGGCCCTGACTTCCTCGGCCACGGCCTGGGCGGCTTCGGCACGGATGTCGTTGACCACCACATTTGCACCTTCTTGCGCGAAGGCCAGCGCATAAGCGCGGCCCAGGCCACCGCCTGCACCGGTGATGACGACGGTTCTCTGGTTGCAAATACCCATTTCTTTCCCCTTTTGCTTGCAATGCAGACAACCTCATGGCCGTCTGCCTTTTTGAAATTACGCTTTGAAGACCGACAGATCAGGCTGACGATGTGCCCAGGGAACGGCTTGTTCCAGCTGCGCGGCCAGCGCCAGCAAGCGCCCTTCGCGGCCGAACGGCGCAGCGAAGTGCGCGCCCACAGGCAAGTTATCCCTGGTCCAGTGCATGGGCACAGACATGGCGGGCTGGCCTGTCATATTGAAAAGTGCGGTATAGGGCGAAGCCTTGACGGCTTCGCGCGCGAATGAGTCATAAGGCTGGTCCAGCGTCAGCACGCCCAACAGCGGTGGCGGCACGGCCATCACCGGGGTCAGAATCAAGTCGTACTTCAGAAAGAATCGGTCCAGAATCTGGCCCGCCGTATCGAAGTTGGTACGCGCCATCAGCATCTGCTCGGCGGTATAGGACTTGGCCTTTTCCAGATACAGCCAGTCCATCTGCTCTACCTCATCCTGGCGCACGGCGCGACCCAGCAGCTTTTCGCGGGCGCGGATGCTGGCCATCATGCCCACGGATGTCACCACGCCCAGGCCCGAGAACACCTCAGCCACTGGCAACTCCGGCATGTCCTCCACGATTTCATGCCCCAGCGCCAGGCAGGCCTTGATGGCCTTGTCCACCGCAGCCTGACAGTCCGCATGCACGGGAATGCCAAAGTAGTTCCTGGACCAGACGGCGATCCTGAGCTTCTTGGGCGCCTGCTTGAGGGCGTCCAGATAGCTGCCCTCCACGTCGCGCGGCGGCACGGTGCGCGAGCCCGGCTCGCGCCCCTGCGTCAGATCGAGCAGGTGAGCGCTGTCACGCACGCTGCGACTGATGACATGGTTCATGGACAAGCCCATCCAGCCTTCCATATTGGCCGGACCGGCGGGCAGACGGCCGCGGCTGGGCTTGAGGCCAAACAGGCCGCAGTGCGAAGCGGGAATGCGAATGGAGCCGCCTCCGTCGCTGGCATGGGCCACGGGCACAATGCCTGCGGCAACCACCGATGCCGCACCACCCGAGGAGCCGCCCGTCGTGTGGGCAGCATTCCATGGATTGGGCGACTTGCCGTAGAGCAAGGACTCGGTCGTGGGCGTCTGGCCGAACTCGGGCGATGCCGTCTTGCCAAAGATATTGAGACCGGCCGCCTTGTAGCGTGCCACCAGGGTGCTGTCGTACTCTGCCACGGCCCCCTTGAAAAAGCGGCAGCCGTTGGTAGTGACCGTTCCCTTCAGATACTGGTTCAGATCCTTGAGCAGAAAGGGCACGCCCCACATGGGCGCCCTGGCTGTGGCTTCGGCACGTGCAGCGCTGCCCAGAGCCGACATCTGCCTGGCCTGATCACGTGCCAGATCGTAGTCCTTGATGACCACTGCATTGAGCTTGGGCAAGGCCTCGGTGCGTGCAATCGCCGCTTCCAGCGCTTCCAGCGGCGTGATATCGCCCCGGCGGATCTGTTCTGCCCAGGCGTAGCCATCCACCGCCGTCGCCTCATTTTTCTTCTGTGCAGCCATTGCCGGCATGGCTGTTGCTGCGGCCACGGCACCTGCGCCCTGAATAAAGCCACGACGATCCACACCTTGATTCACTGATTCCATGCTCTCCTCCTTCTTGTTGCCGGACATTCAAGCCTTGAGTGCGGACAGGTCCGGCACGCGATGTGCCCATGGCAGGGCTTGCTCCAGCTGCGCCGCCAGACGCAGCAAGCGGCCTTCGCCACCAAACGGTGCGACAAAGTGGGAGCCCACAGGGAGGTGGTCCGCCGTCCAGTGCAGCGGCACGGACATGGCCGGATGACCGCTGATGTTGAACAGCGAGGTAAACGCGGAGGAGTTCATGGCCTCGGCGGCATAGCTTTCATAGGGTTGATCGAGTCGCAGAGCGCCCAGCTTCTGTGCAGGCACCACGGTGGTGGGCGTCAGAATCAGGTCGTACCTGGACAGGAATGCATCGATCAATTGCCCCGCCTTGTCGAAGCCTGCGCGGCTGCGGTACAGATCCAGCGCCGAGGCCTTCTTCGCGGCCTGCAACGCAGCCCAGTTCAGCGGCTCCATCTCGTCTTCGCGCACAGCGCGGCCCAGCTGCTTTTCACGGTATTCAATGGCGCTGAGCAGACCTGCCGACATGCCTGCACCCATGCCACCAAAAATTTCGTTCACCGGCAGCTCCGGCATGGCCTCTTCAACAAAATGCCCCATGGCCTCGCAGGCCTTGGCCGCTTTGTCCACGGCCTCCAGGCATTCGGCATGTACGGGAATCCCGAAGTAGTTCTTGCGCCAGACGGCAATACGCAGCTTGCGCTCGGGCTGGTGCATCGCTTCAAGGTAGCCCCGAGAAACATCAGAGGGAGGTCGCACTCGCGAGCCGAACTCGGGCCCAGCACTCAAGTCCAGCAGCAAGGCTGTGTCGCGCACGCTGCGGCTGATGACGTGATTCACCGACAAACCTGTTGCGCCATCCAGCGCTCCTGGCCCTGCAGGCACACGCCCACGACTGGGCTTGAGTCCGAACAGGCCGCAATGTGCGGCCGGTATGCGGATGGAGCCGCCACCATCACTGGCATGACCCACGGGCAGAATGCCGGCCGCCACCACAGCGGCAGTCCCACCGGAGGAACCGCCCGTGGTATGCCCGGTGTTCCAGGGGTTGGGCGTGACGCCGTAAAGCCTTGACTCCGTGGTAGTCGTCATGCCGAACTCGGGAGATGCCGTCTTGCCAAAGATGTTGAGACCCGCAGCCTTGTAGCGCGTCACCAGCGTGGAGTCCTGCGAGGCGACAGCATCCTTGAAGAAGCGGCAACCATTGCTGGTCACGGTTCCTGCCATGCTCAGACCCAGGTCCTTGAGCACAAACGGCAGACCCCACAGCGGGGCTTTGTCAGTCGCCTGTTTGCGTGCATCGCGGCCCATGGTCGAGAGCTTCTTGGCATGCTCGCGGGCCAGTTCGTAGTCTTTGATGACCACGGCATTGAGCTTGGGCAAGGCTTCAACGCGCGCAATGGCGGCATCAAGAGCCTCCAGCGGCGTGACATCGCCTTTGCGCATCTGCGCTGCCATGGTGATGGCATCGGCCTGCGCAACGGTCCTGGTGCCGACTTGAGCTTGCGCTGCTGGCAGACCCAGCGCTGCCGCCGTGGCAGTTGCTCCGGCCAGGAATGCTCTGCGATCTGAATCCGTCGCTTTGTCTTGCATGTCTTTGTCTCCGTTGATATTTTTGTGGATGACTTGCTAAGCCGCCAGCACCGGAGCTCCAACGCAATACAGGCACCCAGGGGTGCCTGCATGTCTGCCGTCAGAGTCTCTCGATGATGGTCACATTGGCCTGTCCTCCACCTTCGCACATGGTCTGCAAGCCGTAGCGCCCGCCGGTGCGCTCCAGCTCGTGCAGCAGCGTGGTCATGAGCTTGGCGCCTGAGGCTCCCAGTGGATGGCCGAGCGCAATCGCACCGCCGTTGACGTTGGTCCTGGCATGGTCGTAGCCGGTCTCCTTGAGCCACGCCATGACCACGGAAGCAAAGGCCTCGTTGATCTCGACCAGGTCGATGTCGGACATGGTCATGCCCGCCTTCTTGAGCGCATATTCCGTGGCTGGAATCGGCGCGGTCAGGTGCCAGATGGGGTCATCGGCGCGCACGCTCATATGGTGAATGCGAGCGCGTGGCTTGAGGTTGTAGCGCTTGAGCGCTGCTTCGGACACCACCAGCACGGCAGCCGCCGCATCGCAGGTGGAGCTTGAGACGGCTGCAGTGATGGAGGGATAGTCGGGGTCCACCGGCTCCAGCGTGGCCATCTTCTCCAGAGTCGAGAGGCGAGCGGTCTCATCCATCATGAAAGCGCCAAAGGGAACGATTTCACGGTCGAAGCGGCCCTCGGCAATCGCATTCAAAGCGCGGTCGTGGCTTTCCTTGGCAAATACTTCCATGTCGGCACGACTCACGCCCCAGTGGTCTGCAATACGCTGGGCGGCGTAGAACTGGTTGACGGGTGCGTTACCGAAACGCGCCTGCCAGCCTTTGCTCTCGGCAAACGGCGTGGTAAAGCCCAGGGGCTGGCCGGCGAGCATGGCCGAGGAAATGGGAATGGCGGTCATGGTCTGCACGCCACCGGCCAGCACCACGTCCTGCGTTCCACTCATCACGGCCTGGGCCGCGAAATGAATGGCTTGCTGGGACGAGCCACACTGGCGATCAATCGTGGTGCCCGGCACGTTCAAGGGCATGCCGGCTGCCAGCCAGGAAGTCCGGGCAATGTCGCCAGCCAGAGAACCTATGGTGTCCACGCAGCCAAAGATCACGTCGTCGTAATCGGCTGCGGGAATGTCGTTGCGCTCGACCAGCGCTTTGATCACATGGGCGCCGAGGTCGGCACCGTGCACGGTGGCAAGAGAGCCCTTGCGCTTTCCGGTAGGAGAGCGCAGCGCATCAACGATATAAGCCTGGGCGCTCATGCGGCCACCTCTTCAGCAACGTTCTTAATAGCATCTTGCGCAGAGCAGGAGGCACATGAATCGATTTCTCGATCAAAAGTCGATCCGGGGCCCACCGGGGCATTGGGACTGCGCAGCAGGCCCTGAGTCAGGCGGGCCGCGTGGTATGCCTTGTCGCCCCAGGCAGCGTCCAGCACCCAGGCGCGCTTCATGAACATCTGCAGATCGACTTCCCAGGTGTAGCCCATGGCGCCATGCACCTGCAGGCTGTTGCGCGCGGCAAACCAGCTCGCTTCGCTGCACTGGAGCTTGGCGTGCGAGATGCGCACGGCCAGATCGGGTTCACCATGCTGCAGCGCATAGAAGGCGCGGTAGAGCACGGGTTTGGCAAACTCGATCTTGGTGACGATGTCCGACAGGTGGTGCTGCACGGCCTGAAAGCTGCCTATGACCTTGTCGAACTGCTTGCGCTGTGCCACGTAGTCCACCGAGAGATCCAGCATGCGCTGGGCCAGGCCCAGCATCTGGGCAGCAGCGGCGAGTGCACCGCGCTCGCCGGCTGTGTCCCAGACCTTCTGGCCCTGAGTGCCATCGAGCAAACGGGTGGCATCGGATGCCGTCCAGCGTACCCGTGACAGACGGCGCGAAGAGTCGATACTGCTCAGTGCCGTGATCTCGCACTGTGCAGGCCTGACCAGGTGCAACTCCAGGCCGGTGGCCGTGGCATGGGGCAGCAACAGCACATCGGCCAATGCCGCGTCCGCCACATTGAGGTTGACGGGATGGCCCACGGCCACGCGGCAGCTGCCTTCGGCAATCCTGGACAGCCAGACACGGCTCTCATGTCCTTGCGGCAATGCACACAGCATGCCCACAGCCACATAGGCGGTGTCGGTCAGGGAATCGGGCAGAGCGTAATAGCCCACCTCCTGCAGCAGCAGTGCCCAGTCCACATCGGCCATGCCCATGCCGCCATCGGCTTCGGGAGCGGACAGGCCCATCAAGCCTTGTTCTGCAATCTTGGCCCACAACTCGGGACTGCGACCGGTCGGGGTTTCCCAGATGTCGCGCAGCAGCTCGGGGGCTGCTTCGGTCATCAGAAAGCGGCTGATCGAGTCACGGAATGCGATTTGATCTTCGGTAAAGGTGAAGTCCATGGTTGTCTCCCTGCCGATCAGGATTTGGGCAGGCCCAGCATGCGCTGAGCGATGATGTTGCGCTGGATCTCGTTGCTGCCCGCGTAGATGGGACCAGCCTGCGAGAACAGGAAACCTTCCAGCCATTCGTTGGCCTCGGCGTCATCGATGAGCTCGGCACGCGCGCCCAGAATGCGCATCGCGGTTTCGTGAATCATGATGTCCAGCTCGGACCAGACAATCTTGTTGGTGCTGGCTTCGGCGCCAATCTGTGCGCCCTTGTTAAGGCGGCCTACCGTGTGATAGGAAGACAGCGTGTATGCCTCCGCCCCCTGCCAGGCACGCAGCACGGCATCGCGAATGGAGTGATCGCGGTCGGCATCGACCTGATTGCGCAGATACAGGTCCACCAGCTTCTGCGCACTGCGCTGATAGCGGGCGGGAGAGCGCAGCAGCAGGCCGCGCTCAAAGCCGGCCGTCGCCATCGCAACATGCCAGCCCTTGCCTTCTGCACCCAGCAGGTTCTCCACGGGTACCTCGACATCGTCGAAGAAGATTTCGGCAAAGTGCTCACGACCATTGATGGCACGAATGGGACGCACGGTGATGCCGGGCGTATTCAAGGGCACCAGTATGTAGCTCAGACCATGATGGCGGCTCGATGTCGGATCACTGCGGAACAGGCCGAACACCCAGTCGGCAAAGATCGCACGGGTAGACCAGATTTTCTGACCGTTCAGGATGAATTTGTCACCCATGCGTGTGGCGCGGCTGCTGATGGCAGCCATGTCCGAGCCGGCGTTGGGCTCCGACCACCCCTGGGCCCACATATCGTCGCAGCGGGCCATACGGGGCAGAAAGCGGGCCTTCTGCTCGGGCGTGCCGAATTCCATCAGCGTGGAGCCCAACAGCAGAATGCCGTTCTGGTTCACGCGGGATGGAGCATCGGCTGCCCAGTACTCTTCTTCAAAGATCAGCCATTCGGTCAGGTCGCAGCCGCTGCCGCCCAAGTCCTTGGGCCAGGTCACGGCGCTGTAGCCGGCGCTGGCCAGCTTGGCTTCCCACTGGCGATGCTGCTCGAAACCCTCTCGAGTGTCATAGCTCTGCAGTCGTTCCTTGGGCACATTGTTCTTGAGCCATTCACGTACCTGGGCACGGAAGGTCTTCTGCGCTGGGGTGTATGTCAAATCCATGGTTGTCTCCTCTTCGCGCTAGTGATGCTCAGAATTTGGCGTCGCGCTTTTCCACAAAGGCGCTGCGCGTCTCGGCGGAATCTGGACTCATATAGGCTTGCAGGGTGAATCCCTGCTCCCAGCGGTATTTGTCTTCGAGATTGCCGTCTTCGATGCCGGTCAGCGCCTCCTTGGCGATGCGGATCATGGCGGGGCTCTTGGCGGCAATCTTGTTGGCGATTTCCATGGCGACGTCGCGCAACTGCTCACGGGGAACAACACGCTCGATGGCCCCCAGGCGCAGGGCTTCTGCCGCAGCGATCATCTCGCCCGTAAAGAACAGATAGCGGGTCTTCTGCACGCCGAACATGCGCTGCAGATGGGCGGCACCGCCCATGGCTCCGCGGTCCACTTCAGGCAGGCCGAAAGTGGCGTCTTCCGCGGCGATCACGATGTCCGATGCCCCGCAGATACCGATGCCGCCGCCCAGCACAAAGCCGTGCACGGCCGCAATCACAGGCACCTTGTTCAGGTGCACGGCCTTGAACGTGGCGTAGTTGCCTGCGTTCACGTCGATGATGAGCTTGTCGTTGGTAGCCAGCTCCTTGATGTCCACACCCGCGCAGAAACCACGGTTCTCGGCACGGATGACGATCACGCGCACCTCGGGCCGGTCGCCCAGCGCTTGGATTTCCCGGGCCAGGCCATTCCAGCCGGCTGCATTCAAGGCATTCACGGGAGCACGGTCTATCACCAGCTCCGCCACGCCGTTGTCATGAATATTGGAGTGAAATTGTTGAGTGGACATATCCGGTCTCGTTGGCTTGTTGTTATGCGGGAGTCAATGCGTTCAATGCGTTGCGACGGTCCATGGCCTGGCGGACAATTCCGCCTATCACTTCCTCACAGCTGTCGAGCCGGCCAATCAGCGCGGCCACCTGGCCGGCAGACATCACGCCCTCTGCGGGATTGCCATCGACCATGGAGCGCTGCAACAACATGGGGGCATTGGCAGCCATCACGGTCTGGGCGACGGAAGACGAGTCTTCGCGCATGGCCTTCATGAAGATGCTCAAGGCCTGGCCCGTGGTCATGCCGGTCTCGGCCTTCCACTGCAATGCCAGACCCAGGGCGATGCGCAAGCGCTTCATGGGGCTGGCTTTTTCGAGCATGGCCAGGTATTCGTTGGGAATCATGCGCTGGGGCATGCCATCGACCAGATGCGAGATGGCGATCTTTTCCGCATCCCTTGCAGCCAGATAGCGCTGCAGCGTGGCAGCGGGCACCTTGGAATCACTGGTCATCAAGAACCGCGTGCCCATGGCAATACCCGATGCGCCATAGGCCAGAGCAGCCAGCAGGCCACGGCCGTCATAAAAGCCGCCTGCGGCAATCACGGGCACATCGACCGCATCCACTACCTGAGGCAGCAGCACCGTGGTGGGAACGCTGCCGGTATGGCCTCCCCCTTCACCGCCTTGTACGGTGATGGCATTGGCGCCCATCTCGATCGCCTTCTGAGCATGCTTCAGGGCCCCCACTGTGGGCATGCAGACGATGCCGGCATCACGCAGACGGCCGATCACCTTCTTGTCCGGACCTCGGCCGTAACTGACGGCACGCAGACGATGCTTCACAGCCAGGTCCAGCAACTGCTGGGCGTTGGGCTGGAACATATGGAAATTCAGGCCGAAAGGCTGCTCATCGGTCTCGCGCTTGACACGCAGAATTTCGGCTTCGATCCTGTCGGCGGGAATGGTGGCGCCGGCCAGAAAGCCGAAGCCGCCGGCGTTGGTAGTACCTATCACCAGATCAGCGCCCGCCACATAGCCCATGGCCGTCTGGATGACGGGGTAGCGGCACCCCAGCAGGTCGCAGATAGGAGTGCGCAGACTGCCCATATCGTTCATATTGCTCATGCCTTTGACTCTTCTTTATTGGCCTTTGCCATGGACCTGGCATCCTGGCCGCCCAGCTGCCCCATGCCCATCGCCTGGCTGTGCGCGTGAGCAAAGTGGTGGTAGCCAAAAGCCATGTCCATGGTGGAACGCAGGCCCTGCAGCTCCTCGGCCTTGTTGACGACCATCTTGGTCAGCGCCAGGCCCAGACGCGGCTGGGCCGCCATGCGCTGGGCCATGGCATAGACCTGATCCTGCAGCTCGGCACGCGGAACCACGCGGTTGACCATGCCCATCTGATAGGCGCGCTCTGCCGGCATGCGCTCGCCCAGCAGCAGGAACTCCTTGGCAATACGCGGATGCAGTTCGTGGGCGTGGGCGAAGTACTCCACACCGGGGATGCCCATGCGCACCACGGGATCCTGGAAAAACGCATCGTCGCTGGCCACGATCAGGTCGCAGACCCAGGCCAGCATCAGACCGCCCGCCACGCATGCCCCCTGCACCATGGCAATCATGGGCTTGGGGATGTCGCGCCAGCGCCGGCACATGCCCAGGTAGACCTCCTGCTCACGGGCAAACAGCTGCTCGCCGCCGGGCTTGTTGGTGTGATCCCACCACAGGTGTGCACGGTCAAAGGACTTGTTGATGTCTCGGCCGGGCGTGCCGATATCGTGACCCGCACTGAAGTGCTTGCCTTCGCCGCGCAGCACGATGACCTTGACGCGATCGTCATCGGTCGCCTTGCGAAATGCAGCATCCAACGCATAGGTCATCTGCGAGTTCTGCACGTTGTTGAACGTGGGCCGATTCATGGTGACCGTGGCAATGCCGTTGTCCACGCTATAGAGAACGGGCTCGTCCGTTTCATAGACGGCTTTGTCCTCGCGTGTCACAAATTCGCTGGATGCATCATCCATATCAGACTCCCATGGCCGTAGCGCGCAGATTGTGCGGATCGAGCTGAGCCAGCAAGGCCAGTTGCTCGGGCGTGGGATCAGGTGTCACACCCACGCTCTCGGGAACATGGATCGGAAAGCCCGTGGCCTCCTTGACCTGCACCGCCGTCACGCCGGGATGCAGCGACACCAGGCGCACTTGATGACTGGGTCCGCCAAAGTCCATCACACACAGATTGGTGAAGATGAAGCGAATGTCGGTGGTCTCCTCCAGCGTCCAGCCCTTGGCCAGGCGTGCAGGGTTGTAGCCCACGCTGCCCACGGCATCGACCTCACCCGGGACAAAAACCTTGGTGCTGTGGTTGGGCACAAAGAAGGAATTCGCGTGGTTGATCGAATTGCCGGGGAAGCCGCGCACCCCCAGCATCATGGACTTGGGACGAGCGTAGTCGCTGCCCACCATGGAAATATTGCCCTGACCGAAGCGGTCCACCTGCACGGGACCCACCATGGCGTGGCGCTTGCCTCCCCAGACGTTGTCGAAGATGCGCGAGAAACCCATCCAGCTTTCACGCTTGATCTTGTATTCACCTCGTGGACCTACGGGCACGGGTTCATTGACCACCCAGGCTTCGGAGTCCGTCATCATCAGATCGGTGTTGATGGAACGCATGCACAGCGAAGCCGCCAGACGTGGCACCAGGCCAATGCCGGTGGCCAACACCTCGCCGTCGTTTTCCCAGGCACGTGCCGCGGCGCAGATGACGCGATCTACCAATGCAATTTCACTCATCTCTGTGCCTCCTCAGAACACGGGCAAGGGCAGGCGCTTGATTGCTTCCATGCCACCCACTTTTTCCAGATATTCCTGCTCCGTGCACTGCACGTATTTCTGCTGGTAGCTGCTCCAGCCGCCCTCCTCCTTGCTGCTGGCCGCGTATTCCTTGAAGTGCTTGACATCAAAGCCATACAGAGGAGCGCAGGACGATGGGTGAGCACCGCCGGGCAGATGCACGACACCCGTGGTTTCAGAGCGCTCCCAGAACACCAGGCGCGCTGCTTGCTCCGACTCGAAGCTGCTGGACTCGACCAGTTCGTCGCAGCTCACAAACGTATTGGTTGCGGCTCGCGCAAACAGGTCGTCCATATAGATATCGGGACCGGCAATCTGGCAGACACCGCGAGAGTCCGCGCGATCCACGTGCAGCAGGGCCACATCCAGATTGATGGCGGGCATCGCCACCCACTCCTTGCCGTCGTAGGGCGATTCGATAAGGCGAATGGAGCTGTTGTGCTTGAGTACATCGGTGCCCAGACCGACTCGGGTGGGAATATAGGGAATGCGCATGCCGGCAGCCTTCAGGCCCAGCACCATATGACCTTCGTCAATTTCCATGACCTCGATCTCACCACTCTGGCGGGCCTTGCGAAAGTACGGCTCCAGCGGGATGAAGTCCAGCGACACGAAGGCGAAGATCAACTTCTTGACCTTGCCTGCCGCACACAGCATGCCCACATCGGCACCGCCATAGGCCACCACGGTCAGATCCTTGACGGGGCTGCGCAGCAGCTCGCGCACCAGGGCCATGGGCTTGCGCCGGGGCCCCCAGCCACCAATTCCGATCGTCATACCGTCCTTGATGGATGCCACGACGTCCTTCGCTGTCATCAATTTATTGGCCATGTCTCCAAGCCTCCTATCAGTTGTTTTCAGGGCGGCCCACGCTGAAGTCGTGCCCCCAGAGGCTTACGGTCGTGAACTCGTGCGTGATGTGGTGTTCCCAGTCGATGATGGCGCCGCCATAGCCGAACTCCAGGTCGAAGTTGGAGGGCGTCTTCATGTAGAACGAGATCATCTTGTCGTTGGTGTGCTGACCCAGAGTGGCAGAGAGCTTGACCTGGCTCTTTTGCATGCGGTCCATGGCACGGCCCACTTCGGGCATGTTGTCCACCTCCACCATCACGTGCACGCAACCCGAGGGAGAAGGGAATTCGGCCAGCGCCAGGCTGTGGTGACGAGCATTGGCGCAGTGGAAGAAGTGGATTCGGACCGTGGGGCCGGCATCGCCTGCGGGCTTGAAGTTGTAAATATCCGAGAGGCCAAAGCCCAGCACATTGCGCACAAAGGCCACGGTCTTGTCAAAGTCGGGAGCAGGCAGCACGGTGTGGCCCAGACCATAGTCACCGGTGATGAAGCGCGACACGCCCTGGGGCGATGCGAAATGGCTGAAGTCGGACTTGAAGCCCCAGACGATCTCATGACGGTTTCCGGACGGATCCATCACGATGGCCAACTCCTGCACATGGCGCTTGGCACACAGTTCGGGGCTGCCCATTTCGTAGTGCACATCAGCGGCCTGCAACACCTCGAGCGCCTGCTCGAAGGCTTGCTTGTTGGCCACCTCCCAACCGGATGCGGAGTATCTGTCATTGCTGCCAGGCTGAACCTGGAAGCGGAACTGACGCTCATCCATCTTAATCAGCAGATCGCCATCGGCAGTGGTGCTCGGCATCATGCCAAGCACGTCACGTGCGTAGCTGACCCAGCGATCCAAATCAGAGCTCTCGGCAACAACGTACGCTAGTCCACGTATTTCCATCATGATGTCGGGGCCTCCAACCCAAATCCTTTAGTGATGCAGAGGATTCTGAAGAGGAGAGCCTTTGCAAACATCGTCCATTGAGACTAACGATTTGCCGCTTCATCACCCAAATTTAATAGCACTCATACAAGAATCAGCATGTAGTTCAGCGGAATAGACTAGATTGCTTTCAACCTTTTGAAACAGGCCGATCCGACACCCTTGCGACAGCCGTGAAAACCCTCAGTACAAAAAAAAGGCCGCACCCCCATGCGGGAATGCGGCCAACACGATGAACTCGGTTTCTTGATGGATCAGACGGTCTGCACTTCCTCTGCAGACGCATAGTCGTTGTAGCCCCTGGCACCAGGGGTGTAGAGCGTGTTGCGGTCAAACCTGGCCAGGGGCAGGCCCTGGCGCATGCGCTGCACAAGATCGGGGTTGGCAATGAAATGCCGCGCAAAAGATACCGCCTTGCCTTCGCCTGCCTGCAACGCGGCTTCGGCGCTTTGCGCATCAAAGCCATCGTTGAGAATCAGGTTCTCGCCAAAGTTCTCACGCGCCAGCTTGAAGGCATCGATTGAAGGATCGAAGACTGCACGCATCACATGCAGATAAGCAATGCCCAGCTTGGCGGCCTGACGCATCAGCTCGGCATGGGTTGCCGCGGAGTTTTCATCCGCTGTGTCATTGAAGGTGTTGCCGGGGTTCAGGCGCAGCCCCACGCGATCGATGCCGATGGCCTCTCCCATGGAGCCCAGGCATTCCACGGCGAAACGTGAGCGACTGCTGGCGTTGCCACCATATTCATCGGTACGCTGATTGGTACTGGAGTGCAGGAACTGCAGACTCAGATAGCCGCTGGTGCCATGCAGCTCGATGCCGTCAAAGCCCGCATCCATGGCGCGCCGAGCAGCCGCAGCATGCCCGGCAATCGCCTTGCGCACTTCTTCGGTGGTCAATGCCTGGGGCTGGTCGAAATCCTGCATGCCTGCCGCATCGGTCCAGATCTTGCCCTGAGCCTGAATGGCGGACGCCGATACGGAACGCACACCAGCGGGTTTGATATGGCTGCTGCCGATACGACCGGAGTGCATGATCTGCAGCACGATGGATCCGCCACGCGCATGCACGGCGTCCGTCACACGGCGCCAGCCGCGCACATGAGCGGCAGTTTCGATGCCGGGCTGACGACAGTAGGCTTGACCCGTGACCTCGGGCCAGGCCCCTTCAGCCACGATCAGGCCTGCATCAGCGCGCTGGCCATAGTGCTCGGCCATGATGTCGGTGGGCGTGCCATCGGCATCGGCGCGGTTGCGCGTCATGGGGGCCATGACCACGCGGTTCTTCAGAGCAATCTTGCCCAGCTGGATGGGAGTGAAAAGCGTTTGGCTCATGCCGGCTCCTTAGCGCACACGCATGCGCGGCGCAGGTGTGCCACGGCGCATGCTTTTGAGGAACTGCTCCAGCGGCGCGGGCGCGGCCACTTGCGGCAACTCATCCTTGTCGGGGCGCTGGGCCCAGAATTCCTTCCAGCTCGGGAACAGGTCGTGGAAAGCGCCATGGTAGGGCTCACGACCGGGCCAGCGCATCTTCATGTCGCCAATCGGTGGCTTGTTCAGGTCGGAGGCATACCAGTAACAGGGCAGACGACGACGGAAATACCACTGGCCGTCAATGCGCTCGTAGTCGTCCCAGTACAGCATCTGCATGATGACCCACTCGGCACCGCACTCATGCTCGTTCTTGGAGTAGACCACGCCGGTGGCGTGATCCCGGTCCACAAACTCGATGATGTGCTGGCCCAGATGGTGCGAGGTTCCCGTGAACTGGTCACGCAGCGTGCTGTCCTGCCAGGCCATGAAATGCGCCCGCCCCACTTTTTCCTTGCCCACCTTGATATCGGGAGCGAACAGGTTCACATGGGCGTCCATGTCGCGCATGTCCAGCGACAGGGAATACTTGCCAGCCAGTTGACGAATCGCATCCAGCGACTCCAGCCTGTCGATACGCTCTTCCAGCGTTTGTGGCCACTGATTCACGGGTTCACTCATCTCTTCAGCCTCTTTCTTACAGTGCCGTCACCAGCACCGCGGAGCGGCCGCCATCCACGGGCAAGGCGGCACCTGTCACATAGCTGGCCTCGTCGCTGGCCAGAAACAGCACGGCATTGGCCAGCTCGCCGGACTGACCCACGCGCCCCATGGGAATGAGTTTTTCAGTGTTCTTGCGCGATGCCTCATCAGCCAGCATGCCGGCCGTGGCAGGCGTTTCCACCACCGCCGGGATCACCACGTTCACGCGGATGCCTGCTGCAGCACCTTCGGCAGCCGCTGCACGCGAAAAGTTGATGATGGCCGCCTTGGCTGCCGAGTAACCCGACATAAAAGGTGTGCCCAGCGTGCCGCAGATGGAGCTGATATTGACGATGGAACCACCCTTGGGCCCCATCAGCTTCAGCGCAGTACGCGTTCCCCAGAAAGTGCCGTCCACCGATGTGCTGAAGTTGGCATGCCAGTCCGCCGTGGTCATGCCGTCGATGCCGCCCCAGGTGTAGGCCATGGCGTTGTTGACCAGAATGTCCAGGCTGCCATGCTTTTTGGCAGTCTGCTCCAGCGCTCCGACAAACTGGGCTTCGTTGCCCACGTCGGCCACGATGGCCTCGGCACTGCCGCCTGCTGCCTTGATCCTGTCCACGACTTCGTCGAGAGGCTGCTTGCGGCGGCCGCAGATCACCACGGTTGCCCCCTCCTGTGCGAAACGCTCAGCCGTTGCGGCACCGATACCGGAACCACCACCGGTCACAAACGCAATCTTTCCTTCCAGACGCTTGCTCATGCTTGTCTCTCCTTAGAGGAAGGCGCTGCCGCCGTTGACTGCCACGTTCTGACCCGTCACAAAGCCGCTGTCGTCGCTGGCCAGGAACACTGCCACCTTGGCGATGTCTTCTGGCTCAGCCATGCGGCCCATGGGCACGCCGGCGATGATGGCATCGGCCCACTCCTGGGGAATGCCCTGCATCATGGGCGTGTTGGTGGGTCCGGGAACCAGTGTGTTCACACGGATCTTCTTGGACGCCAGCTCCTTGGCCATGCCACGGGTCAAGCCCATCAGGGCGGCCTTGGAAGCGCAGTAGTGCGCCGGACCGTCACCGCTGACAGCCGAGGTGCTGGAGATATTGACGATGGCACCGCCCTTGCCTTCCTGCATCTGCTTGACGGCGGCACGGGCGCAGTAGAAAGCGCCGTTCAGGTTCACGCCAATCACGCGCTCCCAGGTCGCGTCAGGAATATCGGCAAACTGGTCCACCGAGCCTACGCCGGCGTTGTTCACCAGCACGTCGACGGCGCCCAGCTTTTCGCGGATTTCGACAAACAGCGCATCAACCGCAGCGCTGTCAGCCACATTGGAGGAACGGGCCAGATGCTTGCCGCCCTTGCCTTCCAGGGTCTGCCTGGCTGCTTCTTCATTCAAGTCCACGGCCACCACAGTGGCTCCTTCATCGGCAAAACGCTGTGCAATCGCTCGCCCCATGCCCTGGCCCGCCCCCGTGACCACGGCAACTTTTCCGGCTAAACGCATTCTTGTCTCCTTGTTGATGTGCAATCAAAACTTGGAGACAGCGTATGAAGAAATCGCCCTCAGCCCATCGTCCAAGAAGACTAAGCAAATTTTCTCGGAAAGCTATCAAATAAATAGCAATAAATACAATACAGATTTCTGCTCCAATGCATTTTCACGCCTGTTAATCAGTTAGTAACAGCAATCCAGCGTCAGATGCATCCCCCTCAACTTCACCGCACATGGCAGCAGCAACTAACCGCCATAGGGGACAAATCCGCTCTCGTTTTCATTGACTTTGAGCGGTTTGGCTACGTACGGAAAAGCACGTTGCGGGCAAGCGCTGCGCTCGCATACCTTGCAGCCCATGCCGATAGGTGTGGCCGCACCTATATTGCGCAAATCCATGCCTTGGGAATACACCAGCCGCGCGGCGTGCTGCAAGTCGCAGCCAAGGCCGATGGAGAAGGTCTTGCCTGGAGCCCCCCAGCCCTGGCCAGCATGGCTGATGGTGCGAGCAATCCACAGGTAGACGCGCCCGTCCGGCATGCTGGCGAGCTGGGGCACTATGCGGCCCGGCTGGGTAAAAGCCTCGTACACCACCCACAACGGGCAGGTGCCGCCTGTCTTGGAGAAATGAAAATGCGTGGCCGACTGGCGCTTGCTGATATTGCCGGCCCGGTCCACTCGTATAAAGAAGAACGGCACACCCGGCGCATCGCTTCGCTGCAGGGTTGAGAGACGATGGCAGACGGTCTCGAAGCCCACACCAAAGTGCCTTGCCAGCAAGTCTATGTCGTAGCGCAGGCCTTCGGCTGCACGCAAGAACTCTCCATATGGCAGCACAAATGCCCCGGCTACATAATTGGCCAGCCCCATGCGTGCCAGCCGGCGCGTGGCCTCGTCCTGCCAGGGCACGCTTTGCAGCTCCCTTTCAATCAGTGAATCAAACTCCAGCAGCGCCAGTTGCGTAGCCAGCTGAAATGCCTGCTGCATGGGACTCAGCTGCGGAGCCACATACAAGGTGCGCGTGAGCGCATCGTAGCGCCTATGGCTGCCCGCTTTCTCAGCGGTCCCGACATGAGCATGCAGAACCAATACACCATGTCGTGCCTGCAGCCGGTATTGCAGCCAATCATGCAGATGACCGCCTTGCTCTGCAGCCTGCCGAGCCAGTGCTTCAGCTGCACGATCAAGCGCATCAAGGTAATTGCGGTGAGAAAAAAAGAAATCACGCACCGCCTCGAACGGCATCTGGCGCAAGGGCTCAGCCAGCAGGCCTGCCATTGCGCCATTCCCGGCGACACCTCTGTGAACTGAGGTGTCGGCATCCGGCCCGGCGCGGCCATCGCCCAGATGGGCGGTCAAGGCCTCCAGCCGCTCGGCGTCTGCCAGGTGACGCTGGTGCATGGCCAGCAGCATCTGTGCCAGCTGCGGCAGCTTGGCTGCGACCTCACGCAGCTCGGGAAGCGGCACCGAACCTTCTGGCTGAGGCATGGCGGCCACCGCATCGCGCAGCTGCGCCAGCAAGCGGGCCTCCTCATCCTCGGAGAACTGCTGGATATCGACGCCCAGCACCCGGTGAATCTTGAGCAGCACGGCCACCGTGAGCGGGCGCTGATCCTGCTCGATCTGATTCAGATAGCTCGGTGACAACTCCAGCGCCTGGGCCAGCGCAGCCTGCGTAAGACCACGCTCGGCACGCAGGCTGCGCAGACGCACGCCCATGAATGTCTTGGCCACTTACCTGCTCCCTATTGCCGGCTCCAAAGATTCGCAAAATTTGCAAATACATGCAATCACCTTCGCAAGCATTCGCCAATTCAGCTCTGTACGCATAAAAAATAAATGCGTAGATTGCGAAGTATCGCAGACCGGCAAGGATCTGCACTGCACATCCAAAGGAGACACCCATGAGCACTGTGACAGCCCCAACATCCCCAATATCTTCAACCGCCATTAACCACGCCGCCGCAAGCTTCAGGCCAAAAAAGTCCGTCGCCCTCTCCGGCGTGACAGCAGGCAACACGGCACTGTGCACCGTGGGCAGGAACGGCAACGACCTGCACTACCGCGGCTACGACATTCTGGACATTGCCGAGGTCTGCGAGTTTGAGGAGATTGCCCACCTGCTGGTACACGGCAAGCTGCCCACCCACGCCGAACTCAGGGCCTACAAAGCCAAGCTCAAGGCTTTGCGCGGCCTGCCCGGCAGCGTGAAGACTGCGCTGGAACAGCTGCCCGCCGCCAGCCATCCCATGGACGTGATGCGCACCGGTGTCTCCGCCCTGGGCTGCGCGCTGCCGGAGAAAGACGACCACAATCTTCCTGGCGCCCGCGATATCGCCGACCGCCTGATGGCCTGCCTGGGCAGCATGCTGCTTTACTGGTACCACTTCAGCAACTCGGGCCGCCGCATCGAGGTCGAAACCGGGGACGACTCCATCGGTGGCCACTTTCTGCATCTGCTGCATGGCACAAGGCCGTGCGAGAGCTGGGTGCGCGCCATGCATACCTCGCTCAATCTGTATGCCGAGCACGAGTTCAATGCATCGACCTTCACGGCCCGCGTAGTGGCAGGTACGGGCAGCGATATGTACTCGGCGATTACCGCTGCGATAGGCGCTCTGCGCGGCCCCAAGCATGGCGGAGCCAATGAGGTAGCGTTCGAGATCCAGAAGCGCTACGACAACCCGGCAGAGGCCGAGACCGATATCCGCCGCCGCGTGGATGCCAGGGAAGTCGTGATCGGCTTCGGCCACCCCGTCTATACCGTGAGCGACCCTCGCAATATGGTCATCAAAGGCGTGGCCAAAAAGCTCTCGGACGAGGCCGGCAGCAGCAAGATGTACGACATTGCCGCGCGCCTGGAATCGGTGATGTGGGAGGTCAAGAACATGTTCCCCAATCTCGACTGGTTCAGCGCCGTCAGCTATCACATGATGGGCGTGCCCACCGCCATGTTCACGCCGCTGTTCGTGATTGCCCGCACCAGCGGTTGGGCAGCGCACATCATCGAGCAGCGCCAGGACAACAAGATCATCCGTCCCAGCGCCAACTACACAGGCCCGGACGACCTGCATTTCGTGCCTATCGAGGCACGCCAGTAAGCTCCAGCAATGTCTGCCCAGCCCATGCAAGCCCATTCCCTGTGCATTGCCATCGCCGACAAGCTACGCGAGCGCATTCTGAGCCATCAGTTACTGCCCGGATCGGACATCAACGACGGAGCACTGGCGCAGGAGTTTGGCGTGAGCCGCACTCCTGTGCGCGAGGCCATGAAGCTGCTATGCCATGAAGGATTGCTGACGGCTCAGCCCCGGCGCGGCATGAGCGTGACCTGCCTGAGTGCAGCCCAGGTGGCCGAGGCTTGCTTGCTGAGCAGCCTGCTGGCTGGCCATCTGGCGCGGCAACGCCAGATGCAGACTGCCAGCACGCAGCTTTGCGAGCAGTTGCTGCGCGTGTCGCAGGCCCGGCTCCAACTCGCACTGGGTACACAGCTCGCCATGCAGCCGACAAGCCAAGCGCAGATGCCTGCAGCCCTTTCACAATCCCCGCACAGTCACAGTGCCGGCAACGCAGAAGCCTCACGATCGGCTCTGGCCTATTGAGACTCCTAAAAGAATCCCCGAGACAATGACTCACCACCCCTACCGTAAACCCTTGCCCGGCACTGCGCTGCATTACTTCGACGCCCGGTCCGCTGTGGAAGCCATCCGCCCCGGCAGCTGGACCACACTGCCCTATACCAGCCGCGTCCATGCCGAGAACCTGGTGCGGCGCAGCGATCCGGCCCGCCTGACCGAGTACCTCACGCAAATCGTTGAACGCAAGCGCGAACGCGATTTTCCCTGGTTCCCGGCCCGCGTGGTCTGCCATGACATCCTGGGCCAGACAGCGCTGGTCGACCTGGCCGGCCTGCGCGATGCGATTGCCGAGCAAGGTGGCGATCCGGCCGCTGTCAATCCCGTGGTGCCCGTGCAGTTGATCGTCGATCATTCGCTGGCCGTTGAGTGCGGTGGCCATGACCGCGAGGCCTTCGAGAAAAACCGCGCCATTGAAGACCGGCGCAATGAGGACCGCTTTCACTTCATCGACTGGTGCAAGCGAGCCTTCAAGAATGTGGAGGTGATTCCGCCAGGCAACGGAATCATGCACCAGATCAATCTGGAGCGCATGAGCCCTGTGATCCATGCTATCGATGGTGAAGCATTCCCAGATACTCTGGTAGGTACCGACAGCCACACGCCACATGTCGATGCACTGGGAGTGATCGCCGTGGGCGTGGGCGGTCTGGAGGCAGAAAACGTGATGCTGGGCCGAGCCTCGTGGATGCGCCTGCCCGAAATCATTGGCGTACAACTGGCCGGCACGCGCCAGCCGGGCATCACTGCCACCGATATCGTGCTGGCCTTGACGCAATTCCTGCGTCGACAAAAAGTGGTGGGGGCATATCTTGAATTTTTCGGGGAGGGCGCACGGAGTCTGACGATTGGCGACCGCGCCACCATCTCCAATATGGCTCCCGAATATGGAGCCACGGCGGCCATGTTCGCGATCGACGAGCAGACGATCGACTATCTGCGTCTGACGGGGCGCGAGCCTGCACAGGTGCAACTGGTCGAGAACTACGCCAAACAGGCAGGTCTGTGGGCAGACAGCCTGGAGAATGCCGAATACGAACGTACGCTGAGCTTTGACCTGTCCAGCGTGGTGCGCAATATAGCCGGCCCTTCCAATCCGCATGCTCGCCTGGCAACCAGCGAGCTTGCAGCAAGAGGCATTGCCGGTGAATGGACGCAGGCCGAAGGGCAGATGCCAGATGGAGCGGTCATCATTGCAGCCATTACCAGTTGCACCAATACCAGCAACCCACGCAATGTGATCGCGGCCGGCCTGCTGGCGCGCAATGCGCGCAATCTGGGCCTGGCGCGCAAGCCCTGGGTCAAGACCTCGCTGGCCCCCGGCTCCAGAACCGTGCCGCTGTATCTGCAGCAAGCCGGCCTGCTACATGACTTAGAAGCGCTGGGCTTTGGCGTGGTGGCCTTTGCCTGCACCACCTGCAACGGCATGAGTGGCGCACTCGATCCGGCCATTCAGCAGGAAATCGTGGATCGCGACCTCCACACCACAGCCGTGCTTTCGGGCAATCGCAACTTCGATGGTCGCATCCACCCCCATGCCAGGCAAGCCTTTCTGGCCTCGCCACCGCTGGTCGTGGCCTATGCGATTGCAGGCACCATGCGCTTCGATATCGAGAACGATGTGCTAGGCGTCTTCCAGGGCCGCGAAATCCGTCTCAAGGACATCTGGCCCGGCGATGAGGAAATCGACGCCGTGGCCAAGGCTGCCGTCCAGCCCGAGCAGTTCCGCGCGGTCTACGAGCCCATGTTTGCCATCCGCTCAGACCAGGGCGGGAAGGTCGAGGCACTGTATGACTGGCGCCCGCAGAGCACCTATATCCGCCGTCCGCCCTACTGGGAGGGGGCGCTGGCCACAGAGCGCACGCTGCGCGGCATGCGCCCTCTGGCCATCCTGCCCGACAACATCACCACCGACCACCTCTCGCCCTCCAATGCCATCCTGATGGACTCGGCCGCAGGCGAGTATCTGCACAAAATGGGTCTGCCCGAGGAGGACTTCAACTCCTATGCCACGCATCGCGGCGACCACCTGACCGCGCAGCGCGCCACCCTTGCCAATCCCAAGCTCCTCAACGAAATGGTGGTGAACGACCAGGGCAAGGTGCGCCAGGGCTCTCTTGCCCGCGTCGAGCCCGAGGGACTGACCATGCGCATGTGGGAAGCCATAGAGACCTATATGCAGCGCAAGCAGCCGCTGATCATCATCGCCGGCGCCGACTACGGCCAGGGATCGAGCCGTGACTGGGCCGCCAAGGGCGTGCGTCTGGCCGGTGTGGAGGTCATCGTGGCCGAGGGCTTCGAGCGCATCCACCGCACCAATCTGATCGGCATGGGGGTGTTGCCGCTGGAGTTCCTGCCCGGCACGAGCCGCCACACACTGGAGTTGAATGGCACCGAGAGCTTTGATGTCATCGGCCGGCGCAGCCCCCAGGCCACGCTTACACTTCATATCCACCGAACGACAGGTGTCCGCACCGAAGTGCCGGTACTGTGCCGCCTCGATACCGCGGAAGAGGTCTCGATTTACGAGGCCGGTGGCGTGCTGCAGCGCTTTGCCCAGGACTTCCTCGCGGACAGCGCCGCAGCCGATTCCACATCGACGGCTGAACTTGTGAGCTAAGGAGCAGCTATGAGCCAGGCACGCATGCTGATTGTCACCCAGCCCAAAAGCCCGGTACGTCATCGCCTGCGTGCCCGGATCAGCGCTTTGGGCCTTGATAAAGAACTGGGCGAGCGCCTGTTCTCTCCAGACAACTGGCACCAAACCTGGTGTGGCCCGTTTGACTCCGGGCAAGAGGCACTGCTCGCCTTGCTGGCCGCAGGCAATGCCGTTCAAGCGGCGCAGTTGAAGGCCTTCGAGCTCAGCTTCAACCGCATTCGCGGTGAGGAGGGCGAGCGCATTCACTGGTCTTTGCTAACCCGCGGACGTCCGGAGCCTTTCAACCGGCTGCTGACAACGCTACAGACCGAGTTGAAATCCCACGGTTTCAAGGATGACGGCCATAGACCGCATATCACCATCAGCTACAAAGCTCTACATGCCCTGCCCACTCGGCGTATCGATCCCGTCGACTGGCTGATCGATGAGATCCAGCTGGTCGAGCGAACCGGCACAGGCAAGCAGTTACGCTACCAGCTACTGCATCGCTGGCCATTGGCTTCCGCCTCTCCGCCTCGTCCTCAACAGCTACGCCTGTTTCACTGATTCAAGGCTCAAGCCCTGGCTTGAGCCTTGAATACCTTGTTTGTTTGCCATTCCATGTCCCTCACTTCGCAAATCCGCATTCCCGCCACCTATATGCGCGGAGGCACCAGCAAAGGTGTGTTCTTCAAGCTTCAGGATCTGCCCGAAGCGGCCCGGCAGCCCGGCCCTGTTCGCGACGCCATCTTTCTGCGCACCCTGGGTAGCCCCGACCCTTATGGCAAACAGATTGACGGCATGGGCAATGCCTCATCCTCCACCAGCAAAGGCGTGATCCTCAGCCAGAGCGCAAGCGCCGATCACGATGTGGACTATCTGTTCGGCCAGGTCTCCATCGATCAGCCTTTTGTGGACTGGAGCGGCAACTGCGGCAACCTGAGCGCTGCCGTCGGCCCCTGCGCCATTCACATGGGTCTGATTCCGGCCGAGCGCATTCCGCAAAACGGCGTGGCCGTCATTCGCATCTGGCAGGCCAATATCGGCAAGACCATCATCAACCATGTGCAGATCCGCGATGGTCAGGTGCAGGAAACCGGGGACTTCGAACTTGACGGCGTGACCTTTGCCGCTGCCGAAGTGGCCCTGGAGTTCCTGGACCCCGCCGATGAAGGTGAGGACGGAGCTGCCATGTTTCCCACCGGCAATGTCTGCGACGAGCTGGATGTGCCCGGCGTCGGCCACTTTTGCGCGACCCTCATCAATGCCGGCATTCCGACCATCTTTCTCGATGCCAGAGAGCTGGGCTATACCGGCTGCGAACTGCAGGATGCCATCAACAGCGATAGCCCCGCCCTGGCCAGGTTCGAAGCCATCCGCGCCCATGGCGCACTCAGGATGGGTCTGATCAAGGATCTGGGTGAAGCTGCCACACGCCAGCACACGCCCAAGATAGGCTTTGTGGCTCCTGCGCAAAGCTATATCGCCTCAAGCGGTAAAGCCATTGCAGCCAGGGATATTGATCTGGTGGTTCGGGCGCTGTCCATGGGCAAGCTGCACCACGCCATGATGGGCACGGCCGCCGTCGCCATTGGCACGGCTGCCGCCATTCCCGGCACGCTGGTCAATCTGGCAGCGGGCGGCGGCGAGCGCCAGTCCGTACGCTTTGGCCATCCCAGCGGCACCCTGCGTGTGGGGGCCGAAGCCAGGAGCGACCAGGGTCAATGGCAGGTCACCA
The DNA here is from genome assembly GCF_016772095.1 of Comamonas sp. NyZ500. NCBI lineage: Bacteria > Pseudomonadati > Pseudomonadota > Betaproteobacteria > Burkholderiales > Comamonadaceae > Comamonas > Comamonas sp. NyZ500. The sequence goes on from NZ_JAEIJE010000008.1 coordinate 205,838, forward strand.
AGGCCTTGATGAGCCGCAGCGCCCGCATTCTGATGGAAGGCTGGGTACGGGTTCCGGGCGAGGTGCTGCAGGCCTGACACCGGGTATTGCCCTGCCGGGCGCCTGCCGCACGCAGGCCTGGGCAGGGTTCAAGCGCTCAAGATGACGCTTTCAATCCGGTGGCGGCCTTTGTTCTTGGCCGCATAGAGCTGCCGGTCCACGGCTTCGATAAAGCTGGCAGGTCGATCATGCTCTGCCGGCTGCACCGTCCCCGCACCAATGCTCATGGTGACCCGCCTGCCATGGGGCGACAGTGCATGCACGATGGACTGCTTCTGGATCAGGCGCTGGCAGCGCTCGGCCACTTTTTGCGCAGTTTCGGCATCGGCTTCGGGCAGCAGCACCACAAACTCCTCGCCACCGTAACGCGCCACCAGGTCACGCTGTCCGTCCAGTGCCAGGCTCAGGGTCTGGGCAATATCCACCAGACATTTGTCGCCCTGGATATGACCGTATAAATCGTTGTATTGCTTGAAGAAGTCGACATCGAACAGCAGCATGGACAGGGGCTTGCCATCGCTGCGCGTGCGCTCCCACTCCTGCTCGAAACTGGTATCGAAGCAGCGCCGGTTGGCAATGCTGGTCAGACCATCCTTGAAGGAAAGCACCTCCAGCTCCTTTTGCAGACTCAGCAGCCTTTCCTCGGTCTTCTTGCGCTCGCTGATGTCGAACATGAAGCCGATCAGCGCTTCGGCCTCGCCTTGCGCATTGCGCACCACATGGACCACATCGCGAATCCAGACATAGCCGTTGTCCTTGGTCAGCGCGCGATAGTCAGCCTCATGGTCCACGCCCGCCTGGGACTGGCTCACGCAGAAATTCACCACGTATTCGCGGTCTTCGGGGTGCATGCGCATAGCCCAGTCTTCGACACTGACCCAGCTTTCACGGCTCCAGCCAAGCAGGCTCTCGATCTGAGGGCCGATATAGGCGAACTTCATGGTCGCCCAGTCGATCTTCCAGGGAATGGCCTTGGTGGATTCCAGCAAGGTTCTATAGACCGCACTCTCGTTCTCGAGCTCGCTCACGTCGGACATAACCCGTCTCTCTCCCGATCTCAATCGATAAAACATCAGGCTGGCTGTGGTGCCGGTCTTGACCCGGCCCACCAGACAGCGGAGCCTGCAGTCTTTCACACCCAGAAAGCCCGAGGCACAGCCCAATCTCCGCTTGCTGGTGATTGTTGCGCCGGATGCCGCAATTCACGCTATGCACTCACGATATTGGCCGAAATCATACGCATGGTGCACTGCAGGCGCTCAAGCAGTGTTGCTGCTAAGCCTTCATGCGCCGCCACAAAGTGGCCCGGCTGATGCCGAGAATTTCACAGGCCTGGCGCTGATCACCTCCGACTGACTCCAGCACTTCGCGCAATCGCTTCTGTTCGGCAAGGCGACCCGCGTCTCTGAGCTGTGCCTGCCGAGCCGCGGCAGGCTCGGCCAGAGCCAGGCCGTCGGCGCACTCCGGGAAGACTTCAAGCAAGCGCGCCATATCCAGAAGGCCACCCCGGCCTGAGTCCAGATAGTCGCTGCAGGCCAGCAGGCGCTCCACCCAGTTGTCCAGTTCACGGACATTGCCGGGCCAGTCATGCGCCGCAGCCCTGACCAGCAGTGCATCGAGCTGCTGCTCCACTCTGTCATGCAGTGCGCGGGGCAACCCGCTTGCAGCGCTCAGGCGCTGAGCCAGCATGGCGCGGCCCAGTTCAGCAACATCGGCACCACCTCGCATTTGTAGCGAAGGCGTGCTCAGGCGCAGCACCGCCAGCCGGTAGTAGAGATCGCGCCGGAACCGGCCACGCTCCACCTGATCCGCCAGATCCGCATGGGTGGCGGCAATCACGCGCACATCCACGGGAATCGGCGTGGTGGAACCTACGCGCAATACCTCGCGCTCCTGCAGCACGCGCAGCAGCCGCGATTGCAGTGCCAGCGGCATGTCGCCAATTTCATCGAGAAACAGGGTCCCGGTATGCGCTGCCTCGACCAGCCCGGTCTTGCCGCCGCGCCTGGCCCCGGTAAAAGCGCCTTCCTCGTAACCGAAAAGCTCGCTCTCCAGCAGGCTTTCACTGAGCGCCGCACAGTTGACGGCCAGAAATGGCTGCTCCGCACGCCGTCCCGCGCTGTGAATGCCTTGCGCCACCAGCTCCTTGCCGGTCCCGCTTTCTCCCAGGATGAGCACCGTCGCATCGCTGTTCGCGTACTGCCTGGCCAGCAGTCGCACGCGCTGGGCAGCGGGGCTGCTGCCCAGATAGTCCTCAATGCGCCAGCGTACACCGGCGGCTCTTTGCCGCTGACTGGCGCGCAGGCTGCGATCGGCCCGCTGAATGACGGCTGGATCGCGGCAGACCAGCAAAGCGCCGGTCACCAGCCCGTTTTCCACAATTGGCGCACGTCGCACCACCAGGGTACGCAGGGCCAGTTGCACCACCTCTTCTCCGCCCTCCTCGCCAGCGAGCGCCCGAGCCGTGCCCAGGGCCGGAGCCACCTCTTCCAGCATGCGGCCGTGCAAGGCATCGACCGGGGTCCCGAGCAAGGCGGCCATTCGTGGGTTCAGCGCGCAAATACGGCCACGCTCGTCCACGGCAGCCACACCATCCTGCAGTTGATGCAACACGGTTTCCAGCCGTTGATGCCGGTCGCGCTCGGCACGTCGATGACGGGCCAGCAGCATGGCGTCGCTGAGTGCCTGACGCACCGAAATATCGGAATACAGCAACACGCTGGCCATGCCCGCCTGCTCTGCCAGATCGGCCACCAGGCCCGGCGCCACCACGGCACCAACGCCTTCCGCCTTGAGCTTTTGCACGCAGGCCGGCGCGTCATGCGGACCTTGATAGGCGATCTGGACCAGGCCCAGGCCGAACAGGCTGTCGAACTGGGCCACCACGGGCGACGGCACCTCGAAGTTGACCAGGCCCACGCGCGGAGCCTCTTCCGTGGTCTGCAACTTGGCCTGGCGCAGCGCCTGCAGCAAATCCAGGCCACGCACTTCTACCATGGCCAGCGGAATGTCCACGCGCTCTCGAATCCAGGCTCCACTGGCTCCCGCCCCCACCAGGGCATCGATGGGCTGGCGCAGATTGAGCGCCTGCACCTGGGCCACCGCATCATCGAAGGAGGCCGAGATATGCGAGAACCTGGCCTCACCCGACCAGGGCTGTGCCAGCCGCTCCAGCACCCGCCCCACACGGTAGCGGCCTACGGTGACGATGTGCGGCAAATGCGGCTGGCCGGCTGCCGGCATCCGTTTGATGCCATCGTTCGATATCGCATCTGTTTCATTCATGAAAATAATTATTTCATCAATGAAATACAACCAATACACCGCTACCGGCAGCCAGTCCACAGAATCACAAAAATCCCAATGATTTCAAACACTTGATATTCAAGGGGTTTTCCCTAGATTCGTCTGGCACGGTGCTTGCGGTAACAGCCCATACCAATAGGGATTTGGATCCAGGAGATATCCATGTTTTTGAACCGTCGCAATCTTGTTGTCCAGGCCTTGACTCTTTCCGTGCTGGGCGCAGCTGGCCTGGCCCAGGCCGCCGACTGGCCCACGCGCCCGATTCGCCTCGTGGTGCCGTTTTCCGCAGGCGGCGCCAATGACTTGATGGCCAGATCGGCGGCCGAAGGCGCCTCCAGGATCCTCGGCCAGCCCGTGGTGATCGACAACCGCCCCGGCGCAGGTGGCACCGTGGGTGCCGATATCGTGGCCAAGGCCCAGCCCGATGGCTACACGCTGCTGGTCAGCGCGGCAGGCGTCATCTCCAACAGCATGATCAAGAAGACCATGCCTTTCAAGGACGATGCCCTGCAGCCCGTGGTGATGATTGGCCTCGCACCTTCGGTGATCGTGGTGCCCAAGAACGCGCCCTACAACAATCTGCGCGACTTCGTCGAAGCCTCGAAGAAGGGCGCAGGCTTCAACTTTGCCACCGCCGGCACGGGCAGCACGCCGCACTTCGTGGCCGAGATGCTGAATGTGAAATACGGTGCCAAGCTACAGCCCGTACCCTACAAGAGCGGTTCGGAGAGCACCACGGCCGTGCTCGGCGGCCAGGTCGAAGGCACTTCAGAAGCCAGCATCATCGCGCTGCCGCACATCATTCACGAGGGCAAGTTCAAACCTCTGGCCACGACCTGGACCCAGCGCATCTCCGCCTACCCCCAACTCTCCACTGCCGTGGAGCAGGGCTTTGCCGATCTGCAGATCGCGCACTGGGCCGGCATTCATGCCCCCAAGGGCACGCCGCCCGCCATTCTGGACAAGCTGGCAGCCGCCGTGGACAAGGCCATGAAGGAGCCCGCCACCGTCGAAAAGCTCAAGGGGCTGGGCATCGAGCCGGTCGGCGGCACACGTGCGGAATTCGTGAAGTTTACCGATGCCGAGCGCAAGCGCCTGGGCGAGATCGTCAAGGCAGCTCATATGCAGGAGAAGTAAGCTGAACAAAAAAACATAGCAACCAGCGTATGCCCCATATACGCTGGATCCTTAAAAGAATACTGAGACCTGATTCATGATTTCCCGTAGAAACGCCTTGCTCCGCGCCACTGCCTGGGCTGCCGCCACCACCGCCTTGCTGGGCGGCTCCTCTGCCGCTCTGGCCCAGGGCTCTGAAGCCTGGCCCACCCGTACCGTCAAGCTCATCGTGCCCTATGCGGCAGGCGGCTATGCCGATACCCGCGCACGCCTGATTGCCGACTCGCTGGGCAAGGTGCTGGGCCAGCCCGTGATCATCGACAACCGCGGCGGTGCCGGTGGCGTGACGGGCACGGATGCCATCGCCAAGGCCAACGACGGCCACACCTTCGGCTTCGGCTCGCCCGGCCCCTTGGTCACCAACCCCATGCTGATGAAGAAGATGCCTTATGACGCCAAGACGGCGTTCAAGCCCATCATCCTCATCGAGCAGGCGCCCCTGTTTCTGACCACGGCTCCCAACCAGCCCTTCAAGAGCGTCCAGCAACTGCTGGCCCACGCCAAGGCCAAGCCCGGTGATCTGACCTATGGCTCCTCGGGCGTGGGCGGGGCCCACCATCTGTCGGGCGAACTGCTGGCCTATCAGACCCAGACCCAGCTGACCCATGTGCCCTACAAGGGAGGCTCGCTGGCGGCCACCGACCTCATGGGCGGCCATCTGGCCATGATGTTCGAGATGGGCTACTCGGCCCTTCCCTCCATCAAAGCCAAAAAGATCAATGCCCTGGCCGTCTCGAGCAAGACCCGTCTGGCCGTGCTGCCCGAGGTGCCCACGCTGGACGAAGCCGGGGTCAAGGGCTTCGAGTCGTACAACTGGCTGGGCATGATTGCGCCGGCCGGCACGCCCGACGCCGTGGTGGCCAAGCTCAACCAGGCCGTCAACGAAGCGCTCAAGAACGACAAGTCTCTGCGCCAGATGATCGAAAGCAGCGGCGGCCAGATTATGGGCGGCACACCCCAGGCCTATGGCAAATATCTTGAAGCCGAGCGCGCCAAGTGGGGGCCCGTGATCAAGAACGCGAATATTTCGCTGGACTGATTCCCCCGAGCCGCTGCGCAGCCTTGGCCGCGAGGCGGTTGCTGCCAGGCAGCGCCCTGCCTCGTCAAGGCTGACAGCCAGCCGCGCAGGGCAGATAAGCATCAGAGTCTTTTTTACCAAGAAATCTCATGAACCCCAAACAACAACTCAAAGCCCTGGCCGATGCCCGCCGTGGCGTCATCGTGCCCGGTGCATTCAACGCCATGTCGGCGCGGCTGATTGCCGATCTGGGCTTTGAAGCCATCTACGTGACCGGTGCCGGCGTGACCAATATGTGGTTCGGCATGCCCGACCAGGGTTTCATGGGTCTCGGCGATATCGCCGACCATACGGCCCGCATCCGCGACGCCGTGGAAGTGCCGCTGCTGGTCGATGCCGACACCGGCTTCGGCAATGCCGTCAACACCTACCACGCCGTGCGCACACTGGAGCGCGCCGGTGCCGACTGCATTCAGCTCGAGGACCAGGTCAGCCCCAAGCGCTGCGGCCACTTCAATGGCAAGGCCGTGATCGAAACCGGCGAAATGCTGGGCAAGATCAAGGCCGCCGTCGATGCGCGCCGCGACAGCGGCACTCTCATCATGGCCCGTACCGACGCGGCCGCCGTCCACGGCTTCGAAGCCGCCATCGAGCGTGCCCAGCAGTTTCAGGAAGCCGGCGCCGACATCCTGTTTGTCGAGGCCGTCACCCAGGCCGAAGAAGTGCGCGCCCTGCCTCAGCGCCTGCAAGCGCCCCAGCTCATGAATATGGTCATTGGCGGCAAGACCCCCATCTTCAACGCCGATGAACTGGGCGAGCTGGGCTATGGCTTTGTGCTCTACGCCAATGCCGCACTGCAAGGGGCCGTGGCCGGCATGCAAAAGTGCCTGACCCTGCTGCGCGACGATCACAAGGTCGATGAAGACCCTGCCATCGTCGCCCCCTTCCTTGAACGCCAGCGGCTGGTGAACAAGGACTTCTGGGATGGGCTGGAGCAAAAGTACCAGTAATCCGGTCTCCGGACCCAGCGCCTGAATGGCGTGCAACGTTGATACATCAGGCGCCGCACGCCATGTTTTCAGGCCGGTGTGACCATGGCCGGCAGCATTCACTACCCTGGCTACGGCCTCGAAACCGGTTGCGCAGGGAGCTCTGGGCGTCATCCTCTAGTGCAGCGTGGCTCCATCCAGCGCCAGCCTGACTCGCATCAAGGCATGCCGAAGTTTTTCGAGCGACACCGAACCCAAGGCCAGCCGCAGTGCTTGCGGCACTTGCACGCCAGTGGCGAAGGGTTCGGCCGTTGACACGGAAATTCCTGCCGTCTGCAGCGCCATCGCGACCTGATCAGCCCTCAGCTCGTCAGGCATGGGGAGCCAGACAAAATACGAACTGGGGTGGCACATGCAGGGCAGCCCCTTGAAGACCTGCGTCACCTGTTTCTGACGCATCTGGGCGTCCTCTCGCTTCTGAGCTTCCAGCCTGGCAACCGTCCCGTCTCTCAGCCAATTCACAACCATGGCGGTCATGACGCCGGGGGTGTTCCAGGTCGTTGCACGGATAGCTCGTTCTATCCGAGATATCCAGGCTGCCGGCGCAGCCACAAAGCCCACCCGCAAACCCGTGGCGACACTCTTGGAAAAGCCTGAGACATATACCGTGGACTCAGGCAGCAGTGCGGCCATGGGCGGTGGTGCATCCTGCGCAAGAAACGCATACGCGGCATCTTCGATCAGCAACAGGCCATGGCGACGGATCAACGCTGCAAATGCATGACGTCGGTTGATGCTCATCACCCATCCAAGCGGGTTATGGAGAGTCGGCATTGCATAGACCGCGCGCACCTTGCGGCGTCGGCACAGCAACTCCAGCGCATCGAGATCCGGCCCCGAACCAGTTGCCGGAATGGCAATCAATTCAAGCCTCAGCTGTTGCGCCAACACTTTGAAGCCCGGGTAACTCAAAGCATCAACAGCCACTACATCGCCCGGTTGCAGCAATGCCATGGCCGTGCTTGCGAGGCCATGCTGCGCTCCATCCACGATAAGCACCTGTTCGGCAGGAACCGTCAGCCAAGGTATAGGGCGATAGCAGCTCGCTCATGGGCCCGGCCGCCGTGCGGCTGATAGCGCAGCAGCGCCTCCAAATCTCCGCTGGCGGCAAGTTGACGCAAAGCGGAGCGCAACAACTCGGCTTGACCAGGAAGAGCCGGAGCGTTGAAGTTCAGGTCCAGCATGCCTATCGCAGCGGCATGCTGGTCGATACCGAGGCCACGTGGCAGCGCTGTTTCGCGCACAAAAGTTCCTCGCCCCGTCTCGCCGCTGACCAGGCCCATGGCCTGCAGTTCGGCATAGACACGAGTCGCCGTGACCAGGGCCAGTCCTTCCCGGGATGCCAGTTGCCGGTGGGTGGGCAGGCGTGTGCCCGGTGCCAGCCGGCCTTCGCGAATTTCCGAGGCTAGCTGGTCCACCAGCTGCTTGTATCGGGCAATCGGCATATAGAACCTGTATCCATGACAATTATTTGAACGTATTGGACCTCATCTCTAGCATGAGCATTGATACAAGTTCACATCCGGAACACATCCCAATGCATATCGCAATCCTGACTTTCGAAGGCTTTAACGAGCTCGACTCACTCATTTCTCTAGGCATACTCAACCGCATCAAGCGACCCGGTTGGCGAGTGTCGATTGCCTGCCCGAGCGCACGCGTCAAGTCAATGAACGGAGTGGTCATCGCAGCCCAGGCCACTCTGGAGGATGCGAGTGCTGCAGATGCGGTCATCGTGGGCAGTGGAATGCAAACGCGTGAGGTCGCGCGCAATGCCGACCTCATGTCGAGACTCAGGCTGGACCCTTCACGGCAACTGATTGCTGCACAGTGCTCCGGCACGCTGATACTGGCCAAGCTCGGCTTGCTGGATGGCGTGATGGCGTGTACCGACCTGACAACCAGGCCCTGGGTTGAAGAGGCTGGCATTCGCGTACTGGAGCAACCATTCTTCGCAAACGGCAATGTGGCTACCGCTGGAGGTTGCCTGGCTGCGCAATACCTCGCCGCCTGGCTTATTGCCCGTGTCGAGGGGATCGAGGCCGCCAGGAGTGCATTGCATTACGTGGCCCCTGTGGGTGAAAAAGATGTCTATATGGCCCGGGCCATCGCCAATATCTCGCCTTACCTGCCGGCCTGACTTGCTGCATCAGCGTGATCGCGGAAGCGCGCTGAAGACCTCAGACAACTCGAATGCAGCCGGTCGCCGGCCCCGGTAAAGCCTCCGAGCCCGGACTCTTTGCAAATTCCGGATTGTTCGCTTGCACAAAATCGCTGATGTCCTCAGCTCGAGAACACCCTGGCAGTCAAAACAATCCTCATTCTGGCTGCTGCAGGCAAAGCACAGCAGGCATGGCTCTGACAATGGCTCAGGCCGCCTTCCAGCCTTGCAGCATCAAATCCAGCGCCTGCAAGGACTCGTTCAGGCGCTCGGGTGGAGCGCCCTCCTCGGCAATCCAGAAAGCCGCTTCAATCAGGCAGCCGTTGAGCAACCTTGCCAGCGCCGCTGCACTGGCATTCACGATCACCCCCTCGTCGATGAGCTGCTGCAAAAAACCGGCGATAAAAGCAATGCATTGCTGGTGCTGCTGACCCTGGTCGGTGCCAGTGAGCACAGAGCGTGCATCCTGCAGCACGATGCGACGAATTTCTGCCTCCTGCGCCATGGCCAGATAGGCGCGGCAATAGGCCAGAAAGCCCTCCCATGGATCGTCATGGCCTCGCAGCACAAGCTCCAGCCGCTGGTCCATTTCTTCATCCATCTGGGCCACCACGGCAGCCAGCAGGCCGGGCTTGCCACCAAAGTGGTGATAGAGCGCGCCGCGCGTCAAACCGGCCTGCGCGGTCAGCTCGTCCATGGCGGCCTGGGCGTAGCCATGCTGGGCGAAAGCGCTGCGCGCAGCACTGATCAGCTTGGCCCGCGTGGCTTCGATCATGCTGGCACGACTCTGGCGAACTTGGGTCACTGCGAACTCCCGGCAATATTCACATACAAAGCGTATGCCAATCATACGCGCTACATCCCAAGCTCCTAGAATGTCACTCGCATACACGATGTATGCAAATGAATCTATTCAAGGGTTTCCATGTTGAATGCTTACCGCAAGCTGTTTACGGCGCCGGGCAGCACGGGCTTTGTGCTGGCCGGGCTGCTGGCGCGACTGCCGCTGTCGATGACAGGGATTGGCTTGATCACCATGCTGTCGCAGCAGCGCGGCGCCTACACGCTGGCAGGCATGGTGTCTGCCTGTTTCGCGCTGTCGATTGCCGTTCTGGCACCGCGCATCTCGGCGCTGGTTGACCGTTACGGCCAGTTCAGGGTGCTGCCGTTTGCGGCCGCCAGCAGTGCGCTGTCGATGCTGGCCCTTCTGGCCTGCGCCCACTGGCAGGGGCCGGACTGGCTGCTGCTGGTACTGGCCGCTGCCGTCGGCAGCCTGCCCAGCATGCCGGCCATGGTCCGCGCCCGCTGGACGGCGATCTACAGTGGAACGCCTCAGCTGCAGACCGCGTTTGCACTGGAAGGCGTGCTCGACGACCTGGCCTTTATCGTCGGCCCACCGCTGTCGGTGGGCCTGAGCATGCTGCTGTTCCCCGAGGCCGGCCCGCTGGCAGCAGCGCTGTTCCTCATCATAGGCGTAGGCCTGTTTGTGGTGCAACGCCGTACCGAACCACCTGTCAGCCCCCATACCAGCTCGGAAACAGGCAGGGCGTCGTCGATGCTGCGCCAGCCCGTGGTGCGCACGCTGGCGCTGTTCATGCTGGCACAAGGCGTCATCGTGGGCGTGATCGATGTGGCCAGCGTGGCCTTCGCCACAGCTCAGGGCCAGCCCGGCATGGCCAGTGTGGTGTTGTCCTTCTATGCGCTGGGCTCCTGTGCCATGGGCTTGCTGTTTGGCACGCTGCGCCTGCAGATGCCGCTCAGCCGCCAGATCGTCTGGGTCGGGGCATCGGTCGCCATCTCCGCACTGCCCCTGTTGCTGGCCAGCAATCTGACGGCACTGACGCTGGCCGTTCTGCTGGCAGGCATTACCTTTGGCCCGACGATTACCGTGGCCATGAGTCTGGTGGAGCAGCAGGTACAAGCAAACCGACTGACCGAGGGCATGACCTGGCTGCTGACTGGCCTCGCCAGCGGTGTAGCCCTGGGCGCTGCCGCTGCCGGCTGGCTGATAGACCACTGGGGCGCACAGCAATCGTTTGTGCTGACGCTGCTGGCGGGCGGCGCCATGTGGCTGTGGGGCGTGCAAGCCGGACGGCAAGCCGACCGTGCATCCGCACCGGGCATGAGGGCCATCAACATGTGAGTCAGCCGCTATTGCTTATTCAGCCGTCGGCTGCCGCTCTTCTCAAGAGTCGTCCTGCGCGGATGCGGCAGCCGGCAGAGCCAGACCAGGTGCTCGTGCCAGCGCAATAAAGGCCTGCAGATAGTCGGTATGCAACTCTGCCTCGCGCGCGCCGAGGTAGATTTGCTTGGCTATGCCCTTGCTGCCCAGCTTCACGGGTACGACTGCCATCTTTTCGGCATATTCCAGAGCCAGCCAGCGCGGCAGAGCCGCGACGCCCCGCCCGCTGGCGACCATCTGCATCATGATGTCGGTGGTCTCTATGGTTTTATGGCGCCTGGGGGCAATGCCTTTGGGTAGCAAAAACCGGGTATAGATGTCGAGCCGATCCACGGCCACGGGATAGGTAATCAGCACCTCGCGAGACAGATCGCCGGGCTTGACATGGTCAACCCGGGCCAAGGCGTGATCCGCAGCCACGACCAGCACCTGCTCATAGTCAAAAACGGGCTCGAAGTGCAGACCCGGCTTGAACAGCGGATCGGGCGTGACCAGCATGTCGATCTCATAGCCGAACAGCGCACCGATGCCGCCAAACTGGAACTTCTGCTTCACGTCCACATCCACGTCGGGCCAGGCGGCCAGATAGGGTGAGACGATTTTCAGCAGCCACTGGTAGCAGGGATGGCATTCCATTCCGATGCGCAAGCTGCCGCGCTCTCCCAGAGCAAATTGCTGCAAACGCGACTCGGCCAGATCCAGCTGAGGCAGCACGCGATTGGCCACCGCCAGCAGGTATTGACCCGCCTGCGTCAGGCGCAGGCTGCGCCCTTCACGCAGCCAGACATCGGTGCCGAGCTGGGCTTCCAGCTTTCTCATGCTGTGGCTCAGGGCGGACTGGGTGACACACAGCACATCAGCTGCCGCAGTCAAAGAGCCTTGTTTTTCAACCTCTTGCACGATGGCGAGATGGATACGCTCAATCATCTGTGAACACAATTCATGGATACATGAGAAACAACCATTTTACTTCATGCATCGATTCCAGGAACATCCAGTCCGCTGACCCGAGCCACTCTGGCCATGGGCCAAAGATCACAAGACTGGATTTCTGCATGACGACTATTCACAACCTGGGCTTTCCTCGCATCGGCGCAAAGCGCGAACTGAAGTTTGCGCTGGAGTCCTACTGGAGAGGTGAATCCTCGCGCGATGCGCTCGAGGCGCTGGGCGCCGAGCTGCGCCAACGCCACTGGACCGCGCAGCAAGAGCTGGACTGGGTGCCTGTGGGTGACTTCGCGTTCTACGACCAGGTACTGGACATGAGCTTTACGCTGGGCAATCTGCCCGAACGGGTGCAAGGCTTCGAAGGCGATGCACTGGACAACTACTTTCGCGTGGCCCGTGGTCGTTCGGCGGTCGCGACCGAACCCCCTAGTACCGACCACACCCGCTGCTGCGCTGGCATCGCCGCGGCCGAGATGACCAAATGGTTTGACACCAACTACCACTACATCGTGCCCGAGTTAAGCTCGACCACCGAATTCAAGCTCGATGCATCGCGCCTGCTGGAACAACTGGCCGAAGCCAGGACACAAGGCATACAGGCCAAACCCGTCCTCATAGGCCCCGTCACCTATCTGGCGCTGGGCAAGGCCAAGGACGGCACCAGCAAGCTGGAGCTGCTGCAGCGGCTGCTGCCCGTCTATGCCCAACTACTGGATGCGCTGGCGACCCAGGGTGTGGAATGGGTGCAGATGGATGAGCCCATCCTGGTCACCGAACTCGATGCCGACTGGCAACATGCGTTCAACACTGCTTACCACCACCTCAAGAGCAGCAGGGTCAAGCTGCTGCTGGCGACCTATTTCGGCCAGTTGGCTGAAAACAAATATCTGGCAGCAAACCTGCCCGTAGCCGGCCTGCACATCGATGCCATCAACGGCCAGGACGATGTGCAACAGCTGCTGGGGCTGCTGCCCGCGCACAAGGTACTGTCGCTGGGCGTGATCAACGGCCGCAATATCTGGAAAACCGATCTGAATGCCGTGCTGGACTGGGTGGAGCCGCTGGCAGAGCGCCTAGGCGACCGTCTCTGGATTGCGCCATCCTGCTCCTTGCTGCATGTACCCGTGGACCTGAACAGCGAACAAAAGCTGGATGCCGACATCAAATCCTGGCTGGCCTATGCTCTGCAAAAACTGGATGAGCTGCGCGTGCTGGGCAAGGCTTTGCGCCATGGCCGAGATTGCGTCAAGGCCGAACTGGCCGACAACGCTTCAGCTCTGGCTGCACGCCGCACATCGCATCGCGTCCACAACCCCGTGGTGCAAGCTGCGGTCAAGCAGATCAGCTCCCAGTTGGGCCAGCGCCAGAGCAGATATGAAGCACGCGCCCCCAAGCAAGCCCGCTTGCTCAAGCTGCCAGCCTTCCCGACCACCACTATCGGCTCTTTCCCACAGACGGCAGAGATCCGCCAGACACGCAGCGAATTCAAGGCCGGCCGCCTGGATTTCGCCCGCTACCAAGGCGCCATGCGCGCCGAGATTGAACGCTGCGTGCGAGAGCAGGAGGCTCTGGGGCTGGACGTTCTGGTGCATGGCGAGGCCGAGCGCAACGACATGGTCGAATATTTTGGCGAGCAACTCGACGGCTATGCATTCAGCCAGTTCGGCTGGGTGCAGTCCTATGGCTCACGCTGCGTCAAGCCGCCCATTCTGTTCGGCGACATCAGCCGCCCCAAGGCAATGACGACGGAATGGATCCAGTACGCCCAGTCCTTGACCCGCAAACCCATGAAAGGAATGCTGACAGGCCCGGTCACCATCCTGAACTGGTCATTCGTGCGCGATGACCAGCCGCGCGCCACATCCTGCTATCAGCTGGCTCTGGCGATTCGCGCGGAAGTGCTGGATCTGGAAAGAGCCGGCGTGCGCGTGATCCAGATCGACGAGGCGGCATTGCGCGAGGGCTTGCCATTGCGCAAATCACAATGGAAGGAATATCTGCACTGGGCCGTGGAGTCCTTCCGCATCAGCGCCAATGGCGTTGCCGATGAAACCCAGATTCACACCCATATGTGCTATTCGGAGTTCAACGACATCATTGCTTCGATTGCAGCCATGGACGCCGATGTGATCACCATAGAGACTTCGCGCTCGGACATGGAGTTGCTGGAGGCCTTCGAGCACTTCGATTACCCCAATGAGATCGGTCCGGGCGTCTATGACATCCACTCTCCCAATATTCCCACCAAGGCAGGCATCGTGGAGCTCATGCAAAAAGCCGCAAAACGCATTCCCACGGAACGCCTTTGGGTCAACCCTGACTGCGGCCTCAAGACACGCCAGTGGGCAGAAGTGATTCCTGCACTGCAGCACATGGTGGAGGCTGCCAGAACATTGCGCCAGTCTGTCAAAGTAGCCGAATCCGTCTGAAAGCAGGCGACGCTCCAGCCGTCTCCTAGTTGCCCAGGCATGCCCTGGGCTTTTTCATACCGAGATGCACGATCGGGTGACGCAGATTCGGCGCCCAGCCTGCAAGGCAGGCTGGCACATAGAGCCTTTCGGCATCAAGCGCCCAAAGCAAAAAGCCCTGCAGACTTTCATCTGCAGGGCTTGTGCCACAAGTTTGGAGGCGCGAACCAGAGTCGAACTGGTCTAACCGGATTTGCAATCCGGGGCATAACCGCTTTGCTATCGCGCCGCTATCACAAAAACCTGGAGCGGGAAAACGGGTTCGAACCGTCGACCTATACCTTGGCAAGGTATCGCTCTACCAACTGAGCTATT